>DAOUCA010000163.1:0-79682 GCA_034432375.1 Caldilineaceae bacterium | reverse complement strand
AACACAGAGAACACAGAGAACACAGAGAACACAGAGAACACAGAGAACACAGAGAACACAGAGAACACAGAGAGCACAGAGAACACAGAGAACACAGAGAACACAGAGAACACAGAGAGCACAGAGAACACAGAGAGCACAGAGAGCACAGAGAGAACAGAGAGCACAGAGAGCACAGAGAGCACAGAGAGCACTGGGAACACAGAGGGGGAGCGCAGCAGTTTCTATGTGCGGTCTGTGGCAGAAAAATGAGCGTCGTTCGTCAATTAATCGGCTTGCCCGGCCAGATGCTGCAAATGCTCAGTCAGCCTTCTGTTGAGATCTGTAGAAAATTGGCCAATAGTTCGCGGCCATAGTCCGTCAGGATACTCTCCGGATGAAATTGCACGCCAAAGATTGGCAAGGTCTTGTGGCGCAGTCCCATCAGTTCGCCCTCTGCGGTGTGGGCCGTTGCCTCTAGTACGTCGGGCAGCGGCTCCTCAACAATCAAGCTGTGGTAGCGCGTTGCCGTGAAAGGGCTGGGCAGACTCTGAAAGACGCCCACCCCCGTATGCTCGACCGGACTGACTTTGCCATGCATCAACCGTGGCGCACGGATCACACGGCCACCAAAAACATGGCCAATACATTGTTGGCCCAAACAGACACCCAGGATCGGGGTGGTTTCACCCAGCACACGGATGACCTCATTGCTGATGCCGCTATCCTGCTCCGGTGTGCCAGGGCCGGGCGAGATTAGAATATGGGTGGGGTGCAGATCGGCCAACTCTTCCACATCGATTGCATCGTTGCGCCAGACGCGGATATCCTTGGCCCCAATCTCGCCAAGGAATTGTACTAAATTATAGGTGAAACTGTCGTAATTGTCGATGACTGCTATCATTGGTTGATCCTGTTCTTATGGGTGGAATACAGGTAAATCGGTAAATTGGTATATCAGGACATCGGTACATCAGGATACTGGTGAATCGTCGTAGAAGGCGCGTATAGGTCTTGGTCTATTGCGAAATACCCCTCTAGATCTTCTTTTAGTGCTGGGAGGGTATAAATCCTCACCGGCCTTTTGTTTACGGACATAGGCCATATAGCCATTGAGTGCTCGTTCTGCTTGTTGCGTTAGGCCATACAGCGCTGCAAAATAATCGTGTTGAATATAGTTGAGTGTGCTGGCTGTAATGAAGTGCGATCTTGTCTCATACAACGAACCGCGTGCATTTGCGTAAAACTTTAGACTATCGAGGTAATGATATCGTCCATACCCCTCTGCAATATTCGCCGGTGTACTTTTCGAGGATCGCTGAACTTGCCCCACAAGATCATACTTCTCCGTCGGTGGCAATTGTGTCGCCATTTCATGCGCATTTACCATGACCCTCAACGCCAACTGGTAGCATTCTAAATCTTCAAATCCGCGATTCCCTTTACTTACCGGTGACCTATACTCAACGTTTTTTAGTTCCATGAGGGGATATCTCCTCCATCTGACATTACAGAATGGACCAAAACATGACATCCTGATACTCTTATTTACCGATTTACCGATTTACCGATTTACCGATTTACCGATTTACCGATTTACCGATTTACCGATTTACCGATTTACCGATTTACCGATTTACCGATTTACCGATTTACCGATTTACCGATTTACCAACACGCATCATCTCGTTCCCGCCGCGTTGAAATTCATACGGTACCGCTTCAATTTGGGTCTGGTAGCCCAGGGTTGAGAGATAATTTTGCAAGGGCTCGATGTGGACGGAGTGGTTGCAGGCCAGATCGAGCAGGGGGAAGATCCGTACTTCTTGTGCCACGCGACAGAGTTCCTGCACCGCGGCACAATGAAAGTCAAGCGATAGTTGTTCTGTGTAGAGTAACAGAAAATGCGAACTGAGCGCAAGGCTAAAGTGCTGATCGCCAAAGGCCAGTGTGGGTACGGCTTGGGTTTGATAGCGCCTTGCGGCGCGTCCCGCGTCATAATCTAACAGAAAGTGTTCCATCGTCGCCAATCGATGCGCACCCAAGCCATCTGCATCGCGAAACTCGGTCCACAGATAATCATCGGGCGTCAGCTTGACTTTGTCGACGATGGTCGTGCAGGTCTCACGCACCCGTTGTCGGATGGCGTCGGCGCTAAAGGCGTAGATCGGGTCGATGGAGATCACCTGCCGACCCGCGGCTGTCATCTCTGCATTGAAGCTCGCCGGTCCATCGCCACAGCCTAATATCATCCCAGCCAAATCATCGTCGGTCAACGCAAACATCCGTTGATACTCAGAGAACGAGCGCCCCCAAGGGACGATCTGATCAAGTGTCATGGCCATTGTCTCTTCCTTGCCTTCCCTGCTTTTGCCTTTGAATCAATTCGAGGCTAATGGTCTGAACTGATGAAGGTTAAAAAATGGTTTCGATAAGCGGAGGCTGAGCGGGCACCCGCTGGGCCTCCGCTCTATTGCCGGTTTAGTTTCTTAACGCTCATAAGTTCAAGGCTGATCGCTATGCCGCGAGCTTCTCGGGCTGTTTGCGTCGCTTCTCTGCCGCCCGGCTAATGCGATTCCAACTGCCGGTTAACCCCATCGCTTTCTTGGCAGCGATGAGCGTGATTTGGGCCTCTTCGCGTACCCGTAGCGTCCCCTCGTAGATCAATTCGTCAATGTAACCGGTTTGTGCTGCGTAATAGGCACGCCGTTCGCGTGTCGGTTCTAGAAAATTCTCCAATGCGCTGATCAGCTTCTCTTTCACCTCCACATCGCCGACGCGCCCTTGGCGATAGCGATGCTTCAGATCGTCCACTTCAGCCTGGTTAGGGTTGAAATAATCATGATAGATAAAGACTGGATTGCCTTCCACCGTGCCGGGCACATCGGCACTGATCCGATTCGGATCGGTATACATGCCCATCACCTGGCGGCGCACTGTCGGCGCATCGTCACTGAGCAAAATGGAGTTGCCCAAGCTTTTGCTCATCTTGGCCTGCCCATCGGTGCCAACCAATGCTCCACCCACAACATAGGCCTCTGGAATGGCGAAAAATTCGCCGTAGGCGTTGTTAAACCGGCGGGCGATCTGGCGCGTGATCTCGACGTGGCTCTCGTTATCCTTGCCGACCGGCACCAAGTTGGCCCGATGCAGTAGAATGTCGGCAGCCATCAAAACGGGATAGCCTTGCAGTGCATAGGGGATCTGCTCAAGCCCCGCTGAATTGGCCATATCCTTAATCGTTGGCAACTGCTGTAGCCGTTCGACCGTTACCAGGCTGCTCAGCAACAGTTGCAGCTCATAGGTCTCATGGATTGCTGACTGTAAGCAGAAGGTGACATTGGCCGGCTCGATGCCAATCGCCAGATGATCAAGTACAATGGAACGCGCACTGTCGGCTGTCTTTTCAATATCGGACTTCTCGTTTTTAGTCGTCAACATGTGCAGATCGGCAAGCAGAAAGGTACACGCATACTCATGCTGAAAGGCCAAGCGATGGCGGTGGCTGCCAATAAAGTGGCCCAAATGCAATTTGCCAGTTGTGCGGTCGCCGGTTAAGATGCGCTTTTTTGTCATAATCTCCCCCGTTTCATCCTATCAAAGGGGGGCGTCCCCCCAAACCTTCAGACAACCCAATGTATTGCCTTACACGTCGATCTTATAATTCAACTGTACCTCGTCGCCATGCATCCCGCGGAAGCCCCAATTGTGCGCTGGCGCTTCGGTAATACATATTTCGATGTCCTGGTGCGTAATGCCCAATTGTTCCTGAATGCGATCAAAGAGCAGGCGGACTAACTTCTTCTTGGTCGCCACCGTACGCCCTTCAATCAGCGCTATCTCGATAATCGTATAGGCGTCGGTGCGCCCGACGGGGTAGAAGAAATCCTCGTCCGCCAGTGGGAAAAACCGATGGGCGCGCTTATCCTGGGGGAATTGCAGCGCGTCGACCACACACGAGTGAATCACATCTGACAATTGACCTTTGATCGGGTTTAAATAATCCTGGTGGCCAAAGACCTTTACCTGTCCCATTAGAGCAACCCCGCTTCGGCATTGGCGACGGCGACGGAGAGCGCCTTCATCTTGTTCATCGACTCGTTGAATTCGTAGGTTGGATCGCTGTCGGCAACGAGACCGCCGCCTGCCTGTAAATGGCAGACATTGCCCTGCATTGTGATCGTACGAATGGTAATGCAGGTGTCCATGTTGCCGTCATAGTCGATATAGCCGACGGCACCCGCATAGGCGCCACGGCGCACCCCCTCCAACTCTTCGATAATCTCCATCGCGCGCACCTTGGGCGCGCCACTCACCGTGCCGGCGGGGAAGGTCGCACGGAGGAGGCTATAGGCATCTTGATCCGGCTGGATTTTTCCGCGCACATCACTGACAATGTGCATGACGTGGCTATAGCGCTCAATCGTCATCATCGTCGGCACGTTGACGGTGCCATATTCGCAGACACGTCCCAAATCATTGCGTCCCAGGTCGACCAACATGACATGCTCCGCCCGCTCTTTGGGATCGTTCATTAGATCATCGGCGAGCTGATCATCCTCGGCATGGGTTTTGCCACGCCAACGGGTGCCGGCAATCGGGTGGAGATAGGCCATCTCATTTTCCAGGCGTACATGCATCTCTGGGCTGGCCCCGATGATCCGCACGGTCTCGCCTGTGATGCCGGCCACGCCGCTAAAATCGAGGAAGAACATGTAGGGCGATGGGTTGAGCATGCGCAACGCCCGGTAGATCGTAAAGGGATCGGCCTCGGTGGGGCGGCTCAAGCGTTGGCTGACCACCACCTGAAAGATATCACCGGCGGTAATATATTCCTTGGCTTTGCGCACATTCTCCTCAAACTCTGGCTGCGCGAAGTTGCTGGTCCACGGTGCCTTGCTGTTATAAACGGGCGGCTGGGGCGGCACCAGCGGTTGATTGAGGCGCGCAATGATGCTGTCGATGCGCGCAATGGCATCGGCATAGGCGGCACGCAGATCCTCTTCCACCCGCATGTTGGCGATCACCAGCAATTTGTGGCGCACATGGTCAAAGACGACCAGATTGTCGGTAAAGAGCAAGACCATATCCGGAATGTCGAGCGTACGCTCGGCGGTGGCCGGCAACCGCTCCATAAAGCGTACAAGATCATAGCCAAAGTAGCCGACAACACCACCGTTAAAGAGGGGGAGCCCGGGTTGTCGCACCGACTGCCGCCCCGCCATTAACTCCTTGACGATCATCAGTGGATCGCCCTGGTGCTCCTCCAACACGGCACCCCCCGCTGCCCCAATCGTCACTCGGTCGCCAACTGCGCTGACCGTAAGCGGGTGATTTACGCCAATAAAGCTGTAACGCCCGACCTGTTCCCCTTTTTCCACCGATTCGAGGAGAAAGCTGGGGGATTGACCACCGGTTTGCAATTTGAGATAGACTGAGACCGGCGTCTCCAAATCGGCAGGTAATTCGCGATGGATGGCGATAATGTTACCCTGGCTGGCCAGGCTACGTACTTCCTCCAATGTGGGTTTATATTGTGATGCCATGCTTCTTCTCTCCCTCTTCTTTGCAAGTAACTATCGCGCTATCTGTAGCTTATCACTCTGAAAGAGTCTCCAAGTTGCCGTACTTGGAGACTCTTTCAGAGTGACAAGCCGATACAGAGGAGATAGGCTGAATAATTATCTTTGCAATCTTTCTCTCGCTTGATATTTCCAGAATAATTTGGGACAACAAAAAATCCCCGTCCCTGTGTATTGTCCATCGGCAATCATTTGCCGATGGACAATACACAGGGACGGGGATCATTAAATCACCCCGTGGTGCCACCCTGTTTAGACTGGGATCAACAAACTTGCTGTATGTACACTACAGGTTGTTTGCCAATAAAAAAATCCTCACGTGAAACGCAAGGACCGCGCCAGTCTCACTCAACCGAAAACGGGAAAATACTTTCCGATTTCCTGCGCCCAGATAACGGTGGCGTCTCCGAAACCAGCTACTAAATCCTCAATAATCAACTGCTAATTTTTAATTGTCAATAAAGTTCCTTTACAGAAACTTTTAACAATTAATTGTTATTCGTTGATGATTGCTGATTGTTCACGGTTTAGCTCTGCGGTCCATTCACAACTGGCGCTATACCCTTTTTCACACCACCGGTGGAAACACAAACTTTGTGCTGTCCACACCGAAAAGGTTCTCTGCGATCCGCTTCAGTCGTTACTACTCCGCGTCATAGCCGATATTATGATAAAACACTCTCATTCGAGCAACTTCAGTAACATGTACTCGACCTTTGAAAGTAAAAGATAGTATAGCGAACTCCCTACAATTTGTCAACGGTCAATTTAGAGAATTCACAATTCTCGATCTATACTGCGGTTGAAATGGGAACCGGAGTTTCTACCCCAGAAAAACTCCGGTTCCCATTCAGAGCTGAGTATACAAACGTGGTGCGACGCTCGTCAAACCATAGATCCATCGTCTTCTTATTTCTTACTTTCTAACTTTTTTATCTGTCGCCAACCAATTTTGACGAATAATCAAGATCCTGGTATTTTGCAAATAAATAATGATTTATTTGCTGTTATGTCATCATCTAGCAATGAAACTTAAGTAAGTTTGCCACTACAATGGAAGAATCTAGTGTAATCATCCATTGATAGCAAACCCTATCTCCTAACGATACCATGCCTATCCGACGTTACACTCTCACCGGATAAGCATAGTCTCTAATCTGCCCCGGCACACAGGGCGCATTCATGGACGTATCTGTATGAATCTTGCCGCGACTTTGTTTCTAGGCCATTTAATCGCCGATTTCCCGCTTCAAACCGCTTGGATTTACCGATACAAAACTGAGAGTTGGCTAGGCGTTCTGCTACACTCGGCCATTCACGTCTTTGTAACAGCTCTCTTAATCGGTCCATTGTCTAGTACCATCCTCTTGCTACTTCTTTTGGGAATTCTCCATTTTATTACTGACTACACTAAGGTCCACATTGCGGCCAACCAACAGACCCCTGGCTTTCTCATCGATCAATTTGTACATATTGTAATTCTCATCGTTTTGGCGCGCCGCTGGCAGGATTCGATTATCTCCACATTGCCAGTGGCGCTGCTGTTGCCACTCATTCTCTATGGAATATTTCTTGGCCTGATGATCTTTCTTTGGGTATTAGCTTGCGATCTGGCCAAAGGCGACTGGGGGAGATATGAAATTGTGCAGTGGGCACGAACGCATCTCCTTGCGCTCTCCCAATATGCTGGTTTGGCCATATTTGTGTTTTTAGCGCAACGCTGGAAATGGTTTGTCGAGCCCTCCTCCTGACGCAAGCAACGTAAATCAACTTAGTTAGTCATGTTACGCACGGGGCGATACCCCCTCTTCCCCCGACCCTTTCTCCCCCGCAACGGGGGAGAAAGGGAGAAAAGATTCTTTATCTGCGTGCTTTGGGCGGGGAAGCCGCCAAAAGCACGCAGCCTTGACCACTTTCCCGCCCTTGGGGGCAAGGGTAGTAAGGGTAGGGGTGGGGCAATCGTTCCCTGCGTAACATGCCTTATTTTCATTCTGACTTGTTTTTTCTTTGTGAGACTACTAAGAAACGTGGCGTCCGCCACTGTTTCTTCAGTGTGAAATAGGGCACCGCCCTTTAGTTGCTTCGTGGATAGTGAGTTATTTGGTGAAATCCACCGAAATTGTAGATCTGCTGGGCTGTTCCTGAAATGAATCGCTAGCGTTTCTGCACGATTGGCAAGTAAAGCTTTTTGTCCCCCGAAGCAGAGCCGCCAATGGTGATCTGATGAGTGGCGGTGACAGTGCCAAGATCATTGACGACGGTCACCTGGAGCGTCTTGACGCCAGCGGCGGGCCAGGTGTAGGTCGCAACAATCACATTGCTCTCGCGGTTGACGACCAATGGCGTGGCATCTGTTGCCTCGATGGTGTAGGTGAAGGGTGCGGTGGCTGTTGCCGGGCCAACCGTAATCGTAAAAGCCTGCGCCGCTCCCATCGCGCCGGTGGCTGGACCTTCAATGGTAACCTCCGTCATGGGCAGAAAGAGTTTGGAGACCTCCGTCGTTGTGCCCGCGCCGTAGCTGCCGATGATGCCCGCCGATGGGGTGGTACTGCTCGTGCGAATGCCGCTACCACTGGGAATCGTATTGGTCATCGTAAAGGTGAAATCGCCGTTGCTGTCGGCGGTGGTGTTGCCGAAATAGGCAAGGGCTTCGCCAATCGCATCGCCGTCATCGAGATAGAGATCGATCAGGCAGTTGGGACAAGGGCTGCCATCACCGTTGGTGCCGGTCAAGCTCTTTCCATTGATATTGGTCAGCTTGGCCGATTGAAAAGTTTTCAAAAGTTTGGGAATTGCGGGGCCAAAGACAAAGACACTGCCTGGTCCATTCTCGACCAGATTGCGACGGACGGTGATCTGGCCAAAGGTAGGTGACGAGTCATTGGCGAGGATTGCGGTCTTGTCATCATCCTCAAAACCGGCGCGACTGCCCCAAATCGTATTGTCTAGAATTTGCGTGCCACTGCCAGCCACTTTGATCCCCTGGCCACAAACGCCGCGCTCTGCCCCTGCACTGTCGATACCAATGATGTTGTTCTGGATCAGATGGTTGGCCCCAAAGATTTCGAGGGCGATGGGGGGTGTATCGTTGGCGCTTTGCAGGATGTGCAGGCCGACAATGCGATTCTCGGTGACGCTGTTATTGCTGCCACTGATCGCAATACCCCATCCACCATACCAGTTCTGTGGGTCAAAGTTGAAGGAGCGTAGACATTGGGCGGCGGTTGGCACCGCGGGAACCGTACCATCGGCGCGGGTGCCAATCAGATTGCGGCGAATGATATTGTCACGATTGCCACTGTTGATATCGACGGCTTTGGCAAAGGCGCCGGTAATCACACTGTCCTGTACCGTGTTGCTATCGGAAGAGATAAAGATTCCTCCCCCAGCCATGCGCCGCTCATTACCAGGGCTGCGAAAATGAATCGATTGCCCGTCGTCGGTTAGCCCCATCCAGATCTCTTCTACCGTGTTGCCATCCTCTTTGAGGAAGATCACTCCACCCCCCTTGATCGAGAGATTGCGGAAGAGATTCCCCTCACTCTCCACCTCAAGACTGTTATCATTCGTGTCGATGATGATCTTGGGGCCATCGGTGCGACCACCCGGTTGGCTAGCGCCATCAATGCGCACTTGCCCATTTTTATCGAGAATGGTATCGGTCTTGAGCGGTGGCAGCGTATCATCAACCGCCAATGTCCATGTGCCGGCCACCTCTAGATCGGCGTTGGCATCGTTGGCCGCCAGGTTAAATCGAATATCAATCGGGCGATCACTCTGGGGGCGGGCCGCCGCTTCTAGGATGGCACGGCGCAAGGTGCAGCCATCGCTCGCTGGAAAGTAGACTCCGCCGCTAAAGCCACAGGTCTTGGTAATGCTGCTGCTGTCGAGATCCGCGCTGGTATCGATGGTAATAATGGTTGCGGCCGGCACATCTGGTGTAGCGAGCGCTTTGCTAGCTTCAATTTGCGTGGTGGTTGCATTGGCGGACGGTGTGGGTTGCAATGGAAGAAGTGCCGCCACGAGTAGTAGGGCGAGGATAAATGAACGGGGGCGTAGCGAGTGTGCTCGGTACTGAAAAAATGTCATAAACAACTCCGGTTACTGACCAACGGCGGGATTGGATAACGAACTGCCCCGCCGTTGGCTTTGATGAAATTTGAATTGATAGGCAAAGTTGCCAAGCTATAGTCGAGTAAATGGTCCCGTAGGGACAGTTGAATTTAGGGGTATAACCTTCGTTATCTCCTGCCTGAACTCAACCGTCCCTATGGGACGAAAACTCTATTCAACCCTTATCCAAGCACTACCGTTGGATCAAGGGCAGATAGACCCCAAACGCCGCTGGCGTGCTACTATTCTCGACAACGATCCGGCCTTGTATAAAGCCATCTGTGCTGTCGCGATAGGTGAAGGTGCCAGCTTGATCCACTTTTGCTTTATAGCCTTCCCCAGTGGCGAGGAGACCGCTGTCCCAGCCGTTGCCGTCGATGCCATGATCGGCCAGATCCACGTTGACAAACTCGATGACCGTGCCAGGTGTTACGTTGAGCGTGGCTGGCGCAAAGCCATTGGCCGTCACGTAAACTATTTGTGTGGCGGCCTCGGCAATTGCCGGACTTAGCGCAATCGTCCGGTTTAGCGTGCTAGTGGCGGCGTCGATCGTGGCTGTGCGATAGGGTTGATAGCCGTCAGCGACTACGTCAATGCGGTAGAGCCCATCGGCGGCGCTGTATCTATAGGTGCCATCGGCGGCTGTGATCAGTGGGTTGCTCTGGTTGCCAGCGGCGGCAAAGTAGCTGCTGCCATCGTCAGCATCCTGGGCGACCAACAAGTTAACTGTGGCATTGGCAACCGGTTGGCCCGATGTGCCATCGGTAATCACGCCATCACTTGCCGTGGCAATTTCACTGCTGTAGCTGATCTGATTGCCGCCCGTGCCGACGATGACACCCAGCGTGCTTGTTGCATTGACGCTGGCCGCTTGTACGCCGCTGGGGAACGTTACCATACCGACATAGGTCCCATCAAGGTCAGGGTCGACCAACGAAGAGATGATCACATCGTTAAAGGTGACACGGAGCGCCTGGTTTGGGTCGCTGCCATTGGTATTGATAAAGAGTTGATATGTTGCACCCGCCTTGATCCAGCTACCCGTCTGTGTTGCCCCAAAGGAGTATCCCAAGGTTGGCAGGCTGTAGGAGCGGCCATTGCTATCGACAAAGCAGCTACTCATCGTATCATAGGCCAGCGCCGAGTTGACCAGCAATTTGAGTCTCCCAGTGGCTAGCCCCGAGGCTGGATCGCGAGGTGACGTGACATTGCGGGCGCTGATCTCATGCAAGCCATCGGTCAACGTTGCCGTGTATTGGAAGTTGCCATTGGCATCGCTGGTTACTTCGGCCACCTTGAGCAGACCAATCAGAATCGCAATGATCTGGTTCGGTTCGCCCTTGCCACGCAATTCGACGGTTGTCTGATTGGTCACGGCGCGTCCGCTAATGATGCGATCCGTACAGGCATCATCGGTGTAATCCATAAAGGCACCGATGATCGGTGAGCTGAGCAGACCGCGGGCGGTTGCACTGACTTCGTTGTTGCTTGTGTCAATATCGCCATCGACCGTCAAGGTAGCGACACCCGTGTAGTCGGCAGCGATGCCGGCGGCGCTGACGTTGCTCGCTACCGTACAGGTGAGGCACCCAGTCCAGCCCATTACAATCGGCAAGAAGCTATTTTGTTCCATGTATGGCAAAAGTATGCTCACCTTGCCGGCGCTGAAGGAGATATTTCCGCTAGGGATGCCTGGCGCACGCAACAGGGTGGGCTTTTGACCCATCAGCTTTTCCGGGATTTGGAACTCAAGCAGTGCGCCTTCTACCCCTGTGTTGCCGACATTTTCAACATCAATCTTGAAATCCTGAATCTCAAAGTTACCCAGTTTGTTGACGGCTGCCGCTTGCAGCCCTGGCTCTTCTGCCGTCACCTTGCGGGTACGGGCTGTCATGTGGAGCGCAAGGTCTGGGCCGCCACCCGCTGCCGCCGGGCGATAGAGGAAGTCTTCGGTTTCGCCTGTCTTAAAGGGCAGTGGATAGCCGCGGCCATCCCCATAGTTGAGCGCGCCGGCCGTCAACGTCTTGTTGGATGGCCGTTCGCTGAGGGTGAGGCGCACCCAAGCTGGCTTATCGGTCGCCGGCCACGGCACAAGCCCAGTCGGCACGTTGATCAGGTGTAGCCCAGCCCCCAACCCCACCACATTGATCGGGAAATCGATGACGATATGTTCCACGGCTGGCTGCTGGCCACATTGGGTCGCATCGGCCCAGTCGCCATCGCGATTGCTATCGACCCAAATGTTGAGATAGCCCGATGTGCCCAAATTCTGGAAGTAGTTCACTGCTTGGGGCGTGATGGCGACCTGTACTGGTAGATTTGTTGTCTGACAATTGTTCAGATTCCAGAGGGCCAGGTTGGTGCCATCATCGCCTCGGTCATTGTCTGGATCGTTGGCTGCGGGCACCAGATTGTTGAGCGGATCCTGATCCGGGCCAATGTCGGCTTCGGCTTCCAGGCTCACCCGCTGACCCAAATGGAAGGGACGGGGATGGCGGTGGAGCGGTCCTTCGGGCGCGCCCGTGGCTGGGTCAAAGACGGTCGGGAAATTAGCCTGCACACCGGCATACGCCGCCATGTTCACACCGGCATGGTTGGTGCTGTCCGGCGCATCACCAAGATCATTGGGACGATAGAAGACGACAACCGGTGGTGCATTGACAACCAAATTCGGGTAGGTGGCTGCGTCGGGGCAGGCGGTGCTTTCATCTTCCAGGAAGCAGAAGGAGAGGTTGCCACCAATCGCAACATCGTCCGCCAGGCGCAATTCGTCGGTGAATTTGGTCTCCAGGCGCAGGTCGAGGTTGACCAGCCGCGTCTCATTGGCGGCCAAAGGTATGCGGTCGAGCAGCCGTAAACCTGATGGGGCTGTTGTCGCGGCCGCTGTGGCTTCTGTATTAGCGTCGTTCGGTTCAAAAACGGCACCCAATGTAACGGGGAAAGCATGGTTATTGCGCAGGGTGCCACGCCATTGTACTTGAGACAGATCTGCCAAATCGATGAGATCGCTGATTGGCTCGGGATCGATTTGAATACTGGCTGGATTGTAGCCGGGGCACTTTGCGACAAAGGTCGCTTCCGCCGAGATGGATGCACCGGCTTTGGGGCGTGCCTGCACCACATTGGTGATCGTCTCCGTCTGTTGGTCGGCACTGCAAAGTGGATGGATATGGACATCGAAACGCAATAGGATTTCGGCGTTTGGCTCCAGCGTGCCTTGCCAGGTGACAATCTGATTGATCCCATTCGGGGCATTGGTGTTGTAGCTCAGATCGGCTTGCAAGGGGGCAACACCGCCGGTGGCGCTGGTCACCTCTACATAGACAATGCTACCGCTCCCATCGAGATGAGGTAATAGATGTAACGGGTAGTCAAGCTCATCCCGAAGTTGGGCTTGCATCGGCTGGCTGCCCCCTTCATGGCGCAGCTTGATCTCATAGGTGACTGTCCCTGCATAGTTGACCGGGGTCTCTTGTGTGATCACCCGTTTTTGCAAGACCAACTGTCCATCTTGACCGGCTGGCGGTGGTTTCTGAAGCACATCTTCGGTTTCACCAAATTGAAAGGCACCGAGGGGGCTAGTCGGATGGGGACCGCGGCCATCGGGCAGGCCACCGGCAACTGGTTGGACAGCCGGCTCCTCACTCAAGGTAAAGCGCATCCAATGGGGCAGATTGGGTGTAGCGTTGAGGACCTTATCGGTGATCACGGAAAAATCGTAGGCACCGCCGGCGGCAATGGCCGTCATATCGACAATATAATTCTGTACGATCCACTCATAGCTGGCCTGCGCAGGCTCTTCTTCATTGGCCTGGCATTGACCCAGATCCCCCCAGTCGCCATCACGGTTGCCATCGAACCAGACGTTGAGATACATCGTTTGGCGTGTCGCATTGGCACCCTTGCTAATGCGGATGTCGAGCGTTTGGCGTTGGCAATCAAAGAATTTGATCGTGCGGTTGCGCCAGCCATCATCGGCCCGGTCATTGTCGGCCACATCGGCAATGTTGCCCGTCACGCTGTTGCGCAATATGTTGTTGCGCGGGGTATCTTGGTCAGGCCCCTGGTCGGCTTCATTCTCACGCGAGAGGAAATTGCCCAGCCAGCCTTCCATGCTCTTGTTCGCATGGCGCGGGCCGGCCACCTGCCCAGCCGGCATATCCCAGACGGTGGGAAATTGGCCCAAGACACCGGTGCCGCGGTAGGCGGTGTTGTTTTGGCCGTGATGGTTGCTGCTGTCCGGCGCATCGCCAAGATCGGGGCGGGGTTGGCCATCCTCTGCCGGCAAGGTATAGTTGATGATCAGCTTGGGGCCACGGTCGTTGGCGACCCCCGTCTCTTTGGAATGGGCTGCCTTGAGTTCGCCGCCATTGCCGCGCAGTGCCAGGCCATCGTTGGCAATGGTGCCGGCGTGCCACGCTTGGACCAAGGGGGTCACATTCCAATCGACCGTCGATCCATCGGTTTTGCCATTGCTGCTGACCGTCTGGAATTGGCCACTCCAGGTATAGGTCACTGGCGTTGAACCGGTTAACGTAGCTTCATCCCAATTGCCGTCAACCCGTCCAACTTCCACTTCATTGGTTCCGGTGTAAATTCCGGTAAAGTAGAGTTGTAGATCGGCGCTATCGATGGTGGCGTCGACCGGCAACTGCGAGAGATCAAACTTGAGCAGGCTAAAGTGGATATTTGGATGGCCCACCCATAGAAAACCTTCCTCAAAATTGGTGTTGGGCGAGCCAGGCTGTGTGCGAGCATCATCGGTTGGTGTAAGGGTAACTGACGATGATGTTTGTGCAGCCGGTCGAGCCGTGTTTGCGGCTGCCTGCGTGGGAATCGCTGGTGCCACGGTGGCGATCAGGGTGCAGAGTGCAATCAACAAAGTGAGCGCCCTCTGTTTGATTGTTTGATGATTGGTATTCATTGTCTTCTTCTCCTTATTCCGTAAATCCATAAAAAGTGGGGGGGTGTTGCAAACCTAGTGAGCGGTTGTTGGCATAACGTTGCCTCATCGCATTGGACTCCTTTCTCTATTGTGTTACTAACTCATGTTACGCATCTTCCCATAAAGGCGCCACGCTACTCGAGTACGCCGCATCCCCAGATGCGGATTGACCCGCATCTGGGGATGCGGCGTACTCGAGACCAGCATGTTTACTGCGTAACATGAGTTACTAATGTAAATCCAGTACAGCTGCCTGTTCTGTTGCAGTGAGGAGGGCTCGTGTGGCGGCAGATGGATATGAACGTATTGTAGAGGCTATAGGCAAAGGTTGCTGGCAGTTACTAAGATAAATTGCCTCAAATCGACTCAATTGGGGTATCAATCGATAGGATTGAACTGTTTGCGCATCTCAAAACTACTGATGGCCACGGTATAGAAGACGCAGTCGGCGGCTACTTTGCCGATGACAACTGCCAACGGTAGATCGGGTACTACTTGCATGGCGATCGTTAAGAAGGCTGGGCGTACCAAAAGGGCGTCCAGAAATTCAGCAACACCAAACTCAAACAATAAGGTACGCAAGGATCGGCCAATTAGAGCTGTCTGTTCCCTGACGAATAGGTGCCAAGCCGACGTGATCGCAGATCGAGTGGCGTCGGTCAATGCTATTTGGTAGGTATCTGCCGCTAGTTGGAGCCTGCGCGTTCGCTGAATGATATATTCTTGTACAACCATGGCCAGGTAGAAGCCCGCCACTTCAGACCAAGCACCGACGAGTGCGACGGTAATAGTGCCCTGATTGCTGAAGAGCGCGATCTTGATGCCGAGCAGCGCCGCTGTGATTCCCATTGCCTCTGCTGGAAGATAGCGACGAAGCCAACCGACTATCTTCCGCGCAATCGATACAAGCGATCTCGAGCGTGTTGGTAGCTGTTTTACTGGCGATACGTTGATACTCATGAAATGCTCCTCTGTTCCATTCGGGTCACAACGTGTAGCGGTGAATCGCGCGGTTTCAGCTACAGAGAATCAATTCTCTTGATGGCGATTACCCCCGCCCTTTCCCGCAAGTAAGGCTTGCCATTACCTAAATCGTGCGGTAGGGGTAGCGCTCTTCTACGTTCTTGGGTAGACCTTCCAAACGGCCTCATAGTGGGGAATCCCCAGGCCATCAGTTACCCAACCCATCTCACACTTCCAGTAGAAGAGTGGCCCAGCCGGAAGGGTGCTGCCCACCGCATAGTAAGTGCCATTCTTGTAACATTGAAACGGATGCAACTGACCACCGATAACAATTTGTGAAACTGGTGCGGCTGCAACTGGCCCAACGCTACCGGCGAGTAAACCAAAACTTAGTAGCGCAACGGCAATCTTTGAGCGAAGTGAACGAATCATGATACTGTCTCCTTGAAATTTTTAGCGATGACGATGAACGAGCCGATAAACGAAACTATAGTTTTTAAGCTAATGATTTTCCACCGTCCCCTGAGCTTGTCGAAGGGAAAGGTGGAAAATCTTTAGCTTGATGTCTATAGAAGTTCGTCAGGCCATCAGGATTAGCCCCTCAAAATCCGCTAGCCACAGCTCTCTTTGCCCGGGAGAAGCTAGCGGATTTTTTGTTTGGCTGTCTCTCAGTCTAGCAGGGTGATGGCACCCTTTCTGGTAAACTCTGGCGATCATTAACGCAAGATTATGAGCGATTGCTGAGGCAATTAGGTCAGTGAGGTGTCTCAACCTAACTGAGCTGAGTATAGAAGGTGGCTAGCTTGACTTCAATGGCAAAAGTCCCAGGAAAAGGCTGGGAAGTCCCATCGTGGGCTTTACCGGATAATGTTATACTCAGCTCTGAATGGGAACCGGAGTTTTGCTGGGGTAGAAACTCCGGTTCCCATTTCAACCGCAGTATAGATAAAAAATCCCGGTGCCTGGCCAGGCATCGGGATCGGTGGGTTATGTGGCGGAGAAGAGAATCAGGAGATGCAGCAGTGACCAGGTGGGTCGATAATTACTTCAAAGAGGATGGCACGCTCTCCCGCCGCGCCGATGCGCATTGGCTGGCTCTCATCAAAGCTGAAGCTACTGGGTGTAAAATGGGGCAGCAAGGCCGTGCCGTTGACATAGTGGGTGCCAGTGCCATTGTCAACTTCCGATTTGACGCCAATCGTACTGCCCGTCATTCCCCCCATCGTTGTATTGGAAGAGACCGAGCTGCCATAGCGGCTTTGCAAGGTTGAGGGCAAAATTGGTTTGGCGTTGACCTTAAATGTCACATCCGTATGATCAAGTAGTGTCAGCGTGTCGCCACCCACTGGGAAACGAAGCCGTCCCCAGACGCCAAAGCTAGAATGGGGCTCATTATTGGTGGTGACGCCGGGGCATTCAATCCAAAAATTACCATCAAAGTTTGACGCGCCACTGCCCACCGCTACACCGGCTGCGTTGTTGAGCAACGGACATGAAACAAGCGTATAGTCAACGTCGCCTGGATTGGCTTGGGTGATCGTCGCAAGACAGCCAACCGTGGCGATCGTTGATGGCGCATGGTTGAAGTTCAGGATCAATGTCCAAGCCGACGTCCAACCAGGATCAAGATAGGCTGGATTGGGCCGAATGGGTTGGCCGCTGTCTGTCAGACAGGCAGCCGGTACACTTTTGGCATACAGTGGCGTGGCCGGCGCTAACCCAATCGTGAGCAAAAGCGCTAACAACAGCGCTAATAACAGCGAGTAGTGCCAAAGATGGTTTACACGATCTGATTTTTTCATCCATTCCTCTCTTCCAAATTCAACTATACGTTTCTAGACTCACGGTAGGGGGTGCGATTCACTTTTGGGGGCATGATTTTCTACTTCGAGTATGCGTCGCACGCAACTTGCCCCCAAAGTGAATCGCACCCCACCATAGGGTGGCACTCGATATTTCGGATAAAATCTATTATACTTTAGGGCAAACGGGTAACGATAGCGAAAAGTCCCAGATTTCAGCCGTTTAGTCCCAGGATTGGCCACCAGAGAGCGGAGTTATGATATGACTCATGCAAACAAATCAGCGACCGGAACCACCGGCAAATCTGTACAGAGCGATCGCTTTATGCAAAGTCTCCGCCAAACATTGGAGAATATCGGCGATGAAGAGTGGTTGCGCAAACAGTCCCCATTGGCATCGCTTTTCTTTACTGGTCCTTGGGTTACCAACGCCATTCGCCAGCGCCAAATTCTGTTGACCAATCTCCCGGAAGTCGACATACGGTTGCGCGCTATTTGGCATCACTGGGAGGCGCTTCCCAAATCGCCCCTCCAACGGCTGATCTGGGAAGCGCTCTGCCAACTGCCGCAAGATCTGGAAAGCCAAAGCCAAGCGCTGCTTCTGCTCACCTACTTTGAAGAGCCACGCTCTAGGCAACGTGCGGTGATCCAGGCGCTGGCCTTGGGCCGCTCTACCTATTACCGCTACCTAGAGCGAGCCGTCACCCTGCTGGGCGATCTGGTAACACAGATGCTGCGCCCTGCGCTCCAGTTGGAGCGTCCCCAACCGCGGCTTTTGGTCGGGCGTACAGCACTGCTGGCACATGCGCGTCGACTGTTGCAAGCGGGCCGAGTGCTTCACTTGGTCGGTGGCGGTGGCTTGGGCAAGAGCAGCCTAGGGGCAGAATTGGCCGCAGCATGGCCTGCCGATCTGGTTTTCTGGTATACCTTTCGCCCTGGGCTAACTGATCACTTTGAACAACTGCTCTTTGCACTGGCCTACTTTTTACATCAACAAGGTTCCTCTAGTCTCTGGTTACACCTCAGTGCCAATCCAGCGGCGGCTGATCTTGGCAAAAGTATGAATGCGTTGCGTCAGCAATTGGCTGCGTTGCGGGCCGATCCACAGGCCACGCCACCGCTGCTCTGTTTTGATGAAGTCGATCTGCTGCTGCCCGATGCATTGAACGACCGCCCCGAGTGGCGGCGTCTGCGTGAATTTCTTGAAGATCTGGCGAAGAGCGACCGCGCCGGCGCGCCCATGATCCTGATCGGGCAGAAGCTGTTGCTGGAGCCGGCCAGTGGCTGCCTCATTACCTTGACGCCGCTTACCTATGGAGATATCGCGATATTGTTGAGCCAGGCTGGAATCGAGCTGGCGAGCGATCAACAAGAGCAGCTATGGCGCTATACGAGCGGCAATCCCCTGCTGTTGCAGCTATTTCTTCTATTACATCGGCGCGGGGAACCGCTCTCTACCACGCTGGCGCAGCTGAGTGCACCGCTGACCCTTGAATGGTTTCTGGCTCGCTTGCGCCACCATTTAACGCCTAGCGAATTGGCCGTTCTACACAAACTTGCCGTCTTTGATGGGGGCGCACCGCGCGACAGTTGGCGAAGCAACCGCAAAGCGTTGCAGGCACTCTATGATCTGGGGCTGGCCAACGCGCTTGGCACCGATCGCATTGGGCTACATCCTGCGTTACGTTCGCTAATCTATCAACAGTTGCCAACAGAGCAGCAGCGTGAGCTCCATCTGGCCGCGGCGGCGATCTTTGCGGAACGCGCCCGCTTTACCGAAGCGGCCCACCATTATATGCTAGGCGATCAGCCGGCGATGGCGCTCTGGATCTGGTATGCTCATCGTGATCAGGAGATCCAACAAGGACAGGTCGGTGCTGCCAACCGCATTTTTCGGACACTGACCCCCGACCGCCTGCCCGACGAAGATGACCGCCGTATCTACGCCTTACTCAAGGCGCAATTGAGTGGATGGTCGGGGGAGAACAGCGAGGGTTTGCAAACGTTGGCCACGGTCAGTTGGCCGGCCCACAGCCCAGGTGCGGCACAAGCCCACGCGCTGCGCGGAGAACTGCTCACAACGCTAGGGGACATCGACCGCGCGCTCGTCGAATATCGCCAGAGCCTCCATGTGGTGACTGCGCTCCGGCAAACGCAAGAGATCGACCTGCATCTCCAGGTTGGTCGGCGTCACTTCACCTATCTCAATGACCTTGGGCAAGCCCGCACCGAGGCCACGTTGGCCCGCTTTGACCTGGAGATTCTGCAAGGTGAGATTGAAGATGCCGCCGGCAACCACCGGGTTGCCCGTCTGCACTATACAACTGCACTTGAGCTGGCGGACACGGTCACCAGTCAGTTACCCAACCAGCACCGTCTCGCTAAATTACATGAGGCGCTGGGCATTTTGGAAGCGCGCTACGGCAATCTAGAGAGTGCGGTTGTGCATATTGAAGCGGCTGGACGGTACTATCGGGCTGCGGGTAACGAGATCTGCGCCGTGGGCGTAACCAATACCAATCTCTCCTACGCCTATTTGGTAAAACGGCGCTATGCCGAAGTGATACCACCAGCCCAAGTCGCACTTGCTTACTTTGCCGACCGAAACCATCCCTATTGGTTGGCACTCAATGAAACCAATCTGGCCGAAGCCTATTTTTATTTGGGTGATCTGGTGAATGCCGAGCAACATGCGCAACGTGCACTCGCCCGCGAAGAGCCGATTGTCCGTCCCTATTGCCTGTACATCATCGGCCATCTGCGCCGGGTGCAGGAGCGCTGGCCGGCGGCGGAACAGTTCTGTCGCGATGCGATTGCCGAGGCCACCGCGCTCAATGATCCTTGGGCATTGGGGCCAGCCTGGTTGGCTCTGGCCCACTGTTTGTACAGTGCCGGCGAAGCTGACCACGCCGTGAGGGCCTTGCAAACGACACTCGATCTTTATCAGCGGCTTGGTGCCACCGCGGAGATCGCTCACATCCACACATTGGAGTGGGCCAATCAATTAAATGTTACATAAGCGTCTCCTTGTTGGTAAGCACTAGCGCAATTTGCTCTTGTAGAAACCCAATTAGCATGGTGGTCGTCTGCACCTGGGCGGTGGCGGCTACACCAAGATATTCTCTACGTAGGGCGAGCAACACCTGTTGGGCCAGGCGTTCAGCCGCGGCGGGCGATAGATTGGGGGCACGCCCGTAGAGCCAGGTAAAGATCGAAATCCAGAGAGAGTTGATCATAGCATCCCAGGCTGCATCATTCTGCGCGACCAACGCGCGGTGCAGCAACTCGTGCCAGGCCGCATCGGCTGCTGGTTCCAATTGCTGGTTTAGTGGGGGACACTGTTGGCGTAGCTGCTCAAGTGGAATAGATCTGAGATCGGACATTGGCGATGAGACCGATTGGTAAAAAACAACGGACCAGTGGTTTGCTGCGGATGGGCTGACAACTCTGACTTTTTTACCACAGAGCAGACAGCGCGCGTAGAGATTTATACCTTATACCGCTGTGTGCTCTGTGTGCTCTGTGTGCTCTGTGTGCTCTGTGTGCTCTGCGTACTCTGCGGTACAGGATAGATTTCTCTGCCCCAACTTTCTTGTGCTACGGCAATGGCTCACCGGCTTACAAAGGGTAGATAAATCTTTTCCTCATTCGGCGGCTGAATGGTTGGCACATCAATGATGGCTGCGTTGGACTGTGCGACAAAGTCCTCGTCACTGTTGCGGGCCAGAATTTGTACCTGATAGCTCCCTGGATCCAACGCGGCGAAGTGCGCGTTGGTCTCTGTAATCGCCAGAGTTTGGCTTAAAACCCAACTGACATGGAAGGGATCCTTCAGATAGAGCGCATACTCGCTGGCGGATGTGTCATCGGTTGCTGTCCATGCGAGCGAGAGTTGATTGGCCCCATCGAGCGCCGCCGTCAGCGTTAGCGCATCTGTTTCATCAGGCAGTAGCTGCGCTGGCGGAATGTAATTGCACCATTGTCCCACCGTTGGTGTCAGAGTCTGAAACCAATGGGCCAGAAACTCATCCCAACGCCCCTCTTTGACAAAGGCCAGGCTTTTCGTCACGGTTATGGCTTCTGTCGGGTCGAGTGTCCAGGTGGCCGTAAAGGGCGCATTGGGGCGATAGATGCTGGCCCGCCAGGCCACACCCGAAGGCGAATTGCGCGGCAGCGGCGTAAGGATCGTCAGAGAGTTGGTGTAGTTCCAGAATTCATCGGGCGCAATGTAAGGATTGCCACTACGGTTGCGTTTGTCGACATTGACCATCGCGGTTCGGATCTCGTCAATTGCTGTGGAGACCCCATAGCTGTCGTTTGTGCCAAATTCATTGCGTAAATTTTGGGCAAAGGTCTCGATCCCAATCAACTCATCGGGTGGGCCGAGCTGCAAATTGCGTCTGCCACATTGGGTTGTGTCCACATATTGACTTTGACGGACCGCATTGCCGATCGCGCCTGCCTGTCCATCATCAAGGGCGCGGGTTAAGGCATCCCCCAAGTTGCTGATGGCTGCGGCAATGGTGGCGATTTCGGCACTGCGAACCCAGAAGATCGCATTGGGATGGCGGTTATTCAGGGTAACTTCGTAGGGATTGATAATGTGGGTTGCCATCTCTTCGGCTGTCAGGTTCGGCGAAAAACCGGTGATATACTTGTCATAGGCGGCGACGAGCCAGGCGTAGTTGGGCGAGGCGACAAAGACATTGGCGGTTTTTCTTACTTCGTATAGTGAGTCTAGGTTGCCCTGGAAGCATTGGTCGAAATAAAGCAGATCAAAAGGATTGGCCCCATTGTTGGTGGCCGCCAGCAGGGCTTCGCCCACATCGGTCGTGCTCATGTAGCTATTGTTTGTAACGTCGCTGGGCGTATCGACCCAGTCGCGCGGCAACGGCGGAAACTGATTGCTGGCACCGTTGCCTGTTGCGGCAGCGGCTGTAATGGCAGCGGCTGTCTCTGGCCAGGCGACTTCTGGTGCCAATGCCACACCATGACCCATCAAAGAGACGATCGTCTTGGTGGCGGGATAATGGAGACGGACATATTGAAGAAACCAGGTAAGTACTGCCGGATCCGAGGTGTCTAGTTCGTTGCTGCCCCATTCATCCTGGACAGCGCTTGTTACAGTGATCACCCCATCTTGGATCTGCAGCAATTGTGAATCATCTGCGCCGCTGCCATCGACCAAAAGCAGAACGGTAACGTTGGGATTGAGCTTGGTCCCCAGACGGAAGCGCGTGCCGACATAGCGGATCTGGCTAGAAAGATCATTGTCGGCTGGGAAATATGCGGCAACGACCACATTACCATTGACTGCCTTGGTCACGCCAACTGTTTTGGCGCTTGGGCTGCGCAATGCATTGACTTGATCACCATGGGCTGGTGTGTAGCTCTTCAGCGCAAAGAAATAGCGTTGCCCAGGCGTTAGACCGCTGACAAGATAGCTATCGACTTGTTTGTCCGTTGTGGCGCCATATAGAGTATAGGGCCCGTCGCTGTTGGTGCTGAAATAGAGTTCATAATAGCCGCCATCTGTAATGTACGGGATGGGATCCCATGACAAACGGAGCGAAGTTGTGTAAAATTCGGTAACCGTTAGATTGCGCGGTGCCACGGTTTGGGTTGCGGCCCAATCTGGTTCGAGTTGATTGAGGCAAGCGCGCGCCCGTGCGGAAAGTGTGTAAAGCGCGTTATACGCGATGCTGAGTTCGGTCCCATTGGATAAGAGCCCACAGACGAGCGGGGGGACACGACCACTTAACCCGTTGTTCTCTAGCTGTAACGTGGCCAAATTTGAGAGATAGCCAATCGAAATCGGAATGGTGCCACTCAGTCCGTTGGCTGCCAACCTCAGCGCGGTTACGTGGCCATTGGCGCATTGCACCCCATACCAATGACAAGGCGCAGCGCTATCAAAGCTGAGCCAATTGCTCTGGGTGATCCAATGGGGGCCATCGGCTGCGCGAAAGAGCGCCGTCAACGCATTGCATTCATTCTCCGTTGTTGCCGTCACACTTTGGCACTCGCTGCCAAGGGGTGCACTGGCTGGGAGCGCCGCCCGCGCCGGGATGGTTGTCAACAGCCACAAGCCCCCAAGCAGGGTTGAGAGAATGATTGCCATCAAGAACAACGAGCGTCTACTACGAATGGTCTGGATATTCTGTTTGTCCATGGATCTTTATCCTTTGTCTATAGCTATGCAGGTATCCCCTCCACATCCAGTGGGAGGAACCTTTCACCCCTCTTGATGTCGGGGAGGGGCCGAGGGTGGGGTGAATCATTATCCTTTATCTCACACTGCTACGATTTCCCCTGTGTATCCCTGCCCATCAGGAGTGAAATTTCGCCTCACTGCCCGCTAGGGATCGGCAGGAGGGAGTGGGCGGCAGGGTTATCGTCAGCCAACTATAATCGCAAGTGATGCGTATTTACTGGCAATCGCTGTGCAACAATTGCCTCAAAAATGCGTCATAATGGGGTTTCTATGTCTGAAACTACAATCGCTTTCCCAATCAATCAACCGAGTAGCGGCCAGACATTGGGCTTGTTGTCCGATAGCTCGTTTACGCAATTGGTAAACGAGGCTTTCCGTAATTTCCAAAGCACGCTTGCGCTTTCGCGGTCGCCGCTAGCCAACTCGACCTTGGTGACCGCGACACTGATCCTGGATGATACCTCGCCAACGGCGGAAGAGCGAGGGCGTGGCTTGCGGTTGCTGTTGCGTTGGGCCGTAGAGCAAATCGCGCCGGCGGCGTCAGCCTATCCTTTGGGCGCGTTTCGACCCTTTGATGATCCAACTTGGAGTGAACCACTCTGGTGGCGCTACAATATTTTGCGCCATCGCTATCTGGAGCCTCTGCACCCAGATGATTTCGTAGATAGTGGACGGTACACAGAGACGTTGATGGCGCTCACTGGTATCAGTAGCAGTGATGCTTTCTTTGATGAGCGTAACCGCGCCATTCGCGAAGTGGCAGAACGCTTGCGGCAACAGCTGATCGATGGTGCCGCCAATGCAATTTTGCAGCACATGGCATTGGCCGAAATTGTACGTCTGCTGGAAACGCAGCCGGATGCCGCCCAATTGTTGGGGATCGCTGCCATCTTTGATGATATTTTCCCGCGTACACTGCTCCTGCAATTGGCGGAAAGTGAGCGCGTGCGTCAAGCTGACCGTGCGCTCGACTACCTGATTAAAAATCGTTTGTTGCTCGTTGGCGATGGCCGTCGTAGCCTCTGGTTATCGGCGACATTGCGCACTTACATTTACCAACGGCAGCCGGCAGAACAGCTCCAGCGCTGTCACCGTGCCGTGGCGCGCTACTATACAATCCAAGATGCGCCGCTGCTTACGACTAGACATTGGCAACGGGCTGGTCTCTATGAACAAGCGGCAGCAATCATCTTTGCGGCGGCCGAGACGCTGATCAACGAGCTACAGGTGGCAGAATTGATTCAGGTGTTACAACAATTTACCCGACGCGAGGTTGCCGAGTCAACCTGGCGCGAGTTGCAAATCTTGCAAAGCGACCTTTATCACCGTTCTGGACAGTTGGAGGAAGCAACGGCCGCTTGCCGGTCTGCGCTCAATGCCACCACCGAAGCACCCATGTTGGCGCGTATCTACCGTCGATTGGGCAAACTCTACGAGAAGCGCAATCAACTCCACGCCCTGACCTACTACCAACAGGCGGCAGAACGTTTTGAGCCGACCAATCCCGAACTGGCAGATTTGCTAAAAGATCGGGGGTGGTTGCATATTTTGCGCCGCAACTGGCCGGAGGCGGAGAAGGATCTGATCCTCGCCCTGTCGATTGCACAACGCACCGATGCCGAATTACGTGCCGACATTCTTGACGCGCTGGCCGATCTGTACCGCAGACAGCAACGCTTTACGGTTGCACTGGAGCAGGCACAACAGGCTTTGGCGATACGCGAGCAATCAGGCAATTTACTAAGGATTGCTTCGTCATTTAACAATTTGGGCAACATCTACCGCCACATGGGCGAATATGGCCATGCCATTAGTGCCTATGAAGAGGCGTTGGTCACCTATCGCAAATTGGGCAATCAAGCATCAACCGCCGGTGCTTTGATGAATATTGGTTCTTCTTATTTTTCGTTAGGGCGCTTGGCGGACGCTATTCAGAACTATCAACAGAGTTTATTGATCTGTGCACAATTGGGGCAACCCCATGTCGAAGCGACGGCCCACTACAATTTAGCCGAGGCGTACGCTAAGCTGCAACAGGGCGCACACGCCAGGGATCATTGGCAGCGTGGCTACGATCTGAGCCAGCGCGCTGGTTTTGCAGATGAGGTCAGCGCCTTTGAGCAGTTGCGCGTCGAGACTGCGCTGTTACAACCCGTCGCCGAAGAACCTTCGACTAGAGCGCCGTCACCAGAAAGCGTCAATCCCGAGCGGCCGAGCCTCTCTCCGGAGGAAGCGGCGATCCGGGATCTGGCCACAAAGTACGGTCGCATCACGGCGAAAGTACTTACCGAAGAGCTTCCGATCAGCCGGGCAACGGCGACTCGACGCCTGAGCGTGCTTAGCGAAGCAGGCGAATTGGTGCAACATGGCAAAGGGCGCGGCACCTACTATACATTGGCCGAGCATCAGTCAAGGGCCGAGCAAGATCTTCACGCTAGCCGCACCGCTGCTGCTCCACTAGTTGGCACATTCACAACCAGCGCAACATCGTTTGCCACCGATCAGTTCCTCGCTGAAATTGCTGGGCAAATGGAGCGTCTACGCGAACGATTTGCAGTTGCTGCGCTGACCTCAGGCGCGCCACCGACAACCGCGGCGATGCCCCAGATCATGGTTCACTTTATAGAGACGCCTACCTTGGCTGAATTTTGGGCCCTGCGCACGCATCTCAGCGCGTTAGCCGGCTTTCCTATCGACTTGATCCCGCAGAACTTAACTAAATAGTGGTTTCGAGCTGACTGATTGGCGCGGCCAATAATCAGCAGAGCGAGACTTTGGGCACGATCCGTTGAGGGTAGGAGAGAAAGGTATATTTATGTACCCCTTTACTCTATCTTGTCACAGCCAAAAGTGGCTGGTTTCTCTGTAGAATGCTCTATAGATAGTATGGTGTAAGCAGATCGCAATAGATCTTTCATTACAAAATCCATCTAGCTGGAACCGCATTGGAACTAGGCACCTCGTTACTACCCACATTATGCCTCTTGCCAAACCTTGACTCCTCATTGCTACCCGTTATTTCATGCGCTTTCAAACAGAGAACGCTGTTGGTGACTGATAGATTAAACCCTTAAAAGTCATACAGCCTCTCTCGTGTAAAAGTAACTCTATTATGGATGACTTTTAAAGATTAGTCTATAAGTACCAGATGTTACGCACGTTTAGTCGCACAAGGACTTTTCTGCAAAGGGCTTCTCTTTTTTTGCGTGAATATAGATTTTGTAAGCATTCGCGTCAAATTGTCAGGAACGTAATGGCTATGTTGTACGTCAAAGATACTAGACGCATTTTAGCTAGTTGGAAGCAAATAGCGGAAATGTCATAGAATGTCATGGCTAAAGTAGAATCTTTGCGGCCATCAGCCTGTTCTGGCGGAGCAAACCGCAAATCGTAATGAAAATGTATAGCAAACTTTTGTCTTATTGGTGTAAATTCAAATGACGTAGCAAACTTGGAGAAATGATGTGATTCTTTGCATCAGCCGTGTACGTCTGTAGATCGTTCGTATTGTTCAGTGATAGAGATGCGTAGAACACGTTCAGAAGAAACGTGTAAAGGAAGCGCAAAATGAAAAAACAAACCCCAAATGCAGTTATTCGACACGCTGTTTTCCTCACGGTTGCTGCGTTGGTTGGCTTTTACCTCCTGCAACCAGCTGTTGCCAACGCACAGCAGGCACCCAACATCTGTGGCAATGTGCTGCCAACGGTTGAGTGGCTTGGTGAGGGACCCAATAGCTATACCCTGGGTAGCGACTTTGATACCTTTATCGTAAAACGATTACCCTTCACCTTTGCTCTAGAAAACGGGACTGTAAATGGTTCTGGTGATGCCATCTATACTGCTGCACCCGGTGAACGGGTTTGGCGTTGTAGCGGGGATTGTCAGTTGCCGGCAGTCTATCACGCTGCCTATAACTTAGGTCAGTTAACGCCAGGCACACGCGTCAATTTGGTCGTGATTGATGATGACAACGATGATCGTCGCAACTGGTGGGCTGTTGACGATCCACTTGACCCTTATCTAATTGTTGACGAGCAACAGATGGTCGAATATCTAACCTTTGATATTCCGGTCGCTGGGAATTGGTCCTATTATGCCAATGATTCGATTGGGATTGCTGCCACCTGTTTCGAGCCATCGCCACCGACGCCAACGCCAACTGTAACGGCGACCGCAACCCCAATCCCAACAGCAACGGCCACGGTCACGCCGCCATCAACAGCAACAAGCACGCCAACCCTGACGCCAACTGCAACGGCGACAAGCACGCCAACGATGACACCGACCGCAACGTCGACGCCGATAGCGACGCCAACTGCAACAGCGACAGCGACAGACGTCGTTGTTGAACCACCAGACACGGTTACACCAACGCCGACGGTGACAGATACGCCGACGCCACCTGTGCAGCCGACGGTTGGCGCTACCCCCTCACTCACACCGCGCGCACCGACTGCACTCAATTTGCTCTATTTCACGGCAACCGCCAATGGCGAGCAAGTTGAGCTCAATTGGGAAACTGCCTTAGAGTTGCAGGTGCAGGCCTTTCAACTCTGGCGCGGCACATCTGACAAGCGGGCCGATGCCCAACTGTTGACACCTCCGATGATTGCCAGCCGTGGTAGCGCAGGCTCTGGTGCGACTTATCAATACAATGATGCAAATGTCCGCCTGGGTACCCAATATACCTATTGGTTGGTTGCCGTCAACAGTGATAGCAGTACCACAGAACTTGATAGCACGCACGGTGAGTTGTTGCAATCGATCTACCTACCGCTGCTGCGCCGCTAGCCCTTTGGTGCAGCACGGTTCTGCCACTTCTCTGTTGCCACTGGCCAATAACTGTTGTTAGAAATATAGGACTTACGCAGCTCGCTGACTGAGTAGGTGGCTTTTGACCGGAACCCGTGGGGCGCGAAGTCAAAAAACTGCGTAAGTCTTATACAGCTATTACCAAAGAGGGCCGATGACGGTGCACCGTCATCGGCCCTCTTTGTGTTGAAAAGGGACGGCGGTCTGCTCGCTGGTACAAAGGTATTGGGGTAACTCGCCTGAAACCCCCAAAGCGTTTATAATCCTTTTGCTGGGATAGTCTTTCCTTCCGGCTGATTGATCAAGCACGCTGTTTTGAAACGAAAGGGCAACCCATGCAACCAAATATCATCTTTATTCTGATCGACGATATGGGTTGGCGCGACTTGGGCTGTTACGGCAGCACCTTCTACGAGACGCCCACTCTTGACCGATTGGCTGCTGAGGGGATGCTATTTACCGATGCCTATGCCGCCTGTCCGGTCTGTTCGCCGACGCGCGCGAGCATCATGACGGGCAAGTACCCGGTGACGTTGGGCATTACCGATTGGATCGATTGGGCCGGCAGCATTCACCCCGCCCGCGGTAAGTTGATCGATGTGCCCTATCTCAAGGAGCTACCCCAGAGTGAAACTACCATTGCTACGGCGCTGCGTGAAGCGGGCTATGCTACTTGGCACGTGGGCAAATGGCATTTGGGCGGCGAGGGCCATTACCCGGAAGATCATGGCTTTGATGTGAACATTGGTGGCTGTCAACTTGGTTCGCCGGCACCGGGTGGCTACTTTAGCCCATATGCTGTGCCAGGGCTAGACGGTGGCCCCGATGGCGAGTATCTGACCGACCGCTTGACTGATGAGGCGATTCACCTGATCGATACGCATGATCAGACAATGCCCTTTTTTCTCAATTTTTGGCACTATGCCGTTCACACACCGATCCAGGCCAAAGCGGCCGACATTGCAAAATATGTGGCAAAGGCGCAAGCGTTGGGGCTGGATCAGCAGCCAACCTTTGCCGAAGGCGACTTCTTCCCCACCGAACACAAGCAACACCTTCGCATCACGCGTCGGCTGCTGCAATCCGATCCGGTCTACGCGGCGATGATAGAAAATCTTGATTGGAACGTTGGCCGCCTGTTGGCCGCGTTGGCGGCGCACGGGTTGGCGGACAATACACTTGTCATCTTTACCTCGGATAATGGCGGACTGGCCACCGCCGAAGGATCACCCACCTGTAATGCCCCGCTGGCCGAAGGCAAAGGCTGGATGTATGAAGGGGGCACACGTGAGCCACTCATCGTCAAATGGCCGGGCGTGGTTCTACCGGGTAGCACCTGTCATATACCAGTAACCAGCCCGGATTTCTTTCCCACGTTGCTGGAGGCAGCTGCGTTACCGCCGCGTACCGATCTGCCGCTAGAAGGGTTGAGCCTCTATCCCCTCTTCACCGGCGAAAGAGAATTTGCGCGTGAGGCAATCTTTTGGCACTATCCCCATTATGGCAATCAGGGGGGAACGCCTGGCTCATCTGTGCGCGCCGGTGCATATAAGTTGATTGAGTTCTTTGAAGATGGCCGCCTGGAACTCTACGATTTATGCAACGATCAAGGTGAGGAGCACAATTTGGTTGCGCACGCGCCGGCAATTGTTGAAACGTTATATCCATTGCTCAAGCGCTGGCAGGCTGATGTCGAAGCGCTCATTCCACAGCTGAACCCCAGTCACCAGCCATGATTCCGATTCAGCGCACCAATACGATTCTCTATTGTGCCGAATGGACGGCAACCGTTGCCTTCTATCGCGACCAGTTGCAGCTTCCTGTGACCTATGCCAACGACTGGTTTGTCGAATTTCAATTGGGGCCAACAAGCTATTTGAGCATCGCTGATCACCGACGTGCCACCATTCGCCCGGCCAATGGCGATGGGATTACCTTGAGCTGGCAGGTCGGCAACCTACCGGTAGCCATGCAGCAGCTACAAGAGGCTTCAATTGAGTGCAGCGCGATTGCCAACCGTTGGGGCGCGCATGTCTTATATTTTCATGATCCCGAAGGCAATCGAATTGAGCTTTGGGCATCGCTGTCGCATGGTGACTAGATGCACCGCCGTGCATTTTGCCTCTCCGCGCGCTCCTCGCATTTCTACTTTGCCATTTTGTAAGTTTTGGCTGAGTCAGCCCCTCTTTGCTCACCGTTGGACAAACTTACGATAACATCAGACAGTTATCTGTCAGAAATCTGCCGTGCCGCAAATGTTATACTCTTTGCAGCTACTACAAATGTATACCTCATGCGTTCCAACGACGGAGATAGTAAGCTCTATTCTGATGAGTGCAACGCAATTCAGAATAAATTTGTAACGACGAACCTACCCCTCCCACGCGCAAGGGAGGAGCAATCCTCCCTTCCCTGATGTCGAGGAGGGGCCGGTGGTGGGGTTCATCATTACATTAATTTATTGTTAACTTCAAACAAAATGGTATCGCTTAGATTATCTATCAATGGTTTACACACTGATAGGGACGTGTAACTCATGCCAATGCAAAAACATGCCTGGATCTTTATTTTCGCAACATTTTTGTTAACCGTCTTGGCAGCACTCTATATTGCAATGAATCAACTGAGTGCGGCAGCCCCCATAGGACTCTTTCTCTATATCGTTATGACGGCAACAGTGATGCGACTTTTTGTGGTCGAAGGACCACAGCATCGCAGCTACGAAGCCTCAACCATCATCCTTTTTGCCAGTATTCTGCTCCTCAATGAGTGGCAATTTCTCTTGGTGGTGACGATCTCTTTCGCAGTGGAGTGGGCAAAGCAGCGCTATACCAATAGCACATTGTTGCGGGGTTGGTACGTCCAACCATTTAACATGGCCAAAACGATACTGGGAGGACTAAGCGTCTATCTTTTGATAGAACGCTATGAGCAGTGGGGAAGCGCATTTGATAAGTACACGAATATTCCGATGATCCTTGCCGCCATTGGCCTCTATGTCGTTGTCAATCAAACGTTTTTGCTCCTGTGGCTGCTCTTTGTGCGAGGAGTCTCCATCTGGGATACGGGCATGATCCGTGACGGTCTGCTGCTTGAGATTCCACTGGCCAGCATTGGGTACGTCACTGTTTTGCTGCTGCAGCAGAATCCGCTACTTTCAATTTTTATGTTGGCGCCTCTTGCGCTGATCTATCAATCGTTCATGCTACCTAAGTTGCAAGCAGACGCGATGACGCGCATGGAAGGGGTCAATGCTGAATTGACTGCCGCCAATGATGAAATTCAGCAACTCAATGGCGAACTGTTACTGACCCTGGCCAAGATCTTTGACGCGCGCGACCCCTATGTCGGCAGCCACGCGGCCCAAGTTGCTGCCTATGCCGTGGCCATTGCCAAAGAGATGAAACTGGCGGACGAACAGATTGAGGTTGTACGGCAGAGCGCCTATTTACATGACATTGGCAAGATCGCGATCCCCGAGGCGATTCTGCACAAGCCCGCAAAATTGACCGACACCGAATATGAATTTGTCAAAAAACATGCCGAAATTGGCGCGGATTTTATTGCCACCAGCCATGGCCTGCGCCATGTGGTGCCCTTTATTCGCCATCACCACGAACGCTGGGATGGCCGTGGCTACCCGGACGGATTGGCTGGGGAATGTATCCCCTTGGAAGCGCGCATCCTCAACGTTTGTGATTCGGTGGAGGCGATGGCTTCGGACCGCCCCTATCACAAAGCGATGTCAATCCCCGAAATTATCAAAGAAGTGATCCAATGTGCTGGGACGCAATTTGATCCAGAGGTGGTCAAGGCCTTTATTCACATTGCAGAGCGGGAAGGCGAACGGTTAGTGATCAACTCTGCCCGCAGCGTGATTAATCAGACACTGCAGAGCAGCCAGGATTTAGAAGGGATCAAGCTCAAACAATTCGCGCAAATCTATGGGTTGGCCTCCGTTTAGGAATAATGGTTCTACTGGATCGTATGGGGTACCCTTCCTGGAAGAGGCGCACTGAACGGTGTGCATAAGTGATGCAGTCGAGGTTGTTTCTCTCGTGTAGAGAATGATGTACGTCTCTCAGTATAAGTGGCCGGCAGGATCACCTGCCGGCCACTGTTAGTTTCCAGATACTCGCTAGCTGCTATACCAAAGCCGCTGCACAGTTTGATTTGCATACGGCAACTTGTTGACGCAAACTATAGGGAACTTTATTGATATTGGCAAACGAGAGGCATTGCCATCCTTGGTGACATCGCTGTGCAGGTAAACCGGGATACGAGTGCACTCATCCAAGATAGAAAGCAGCAGCAATGGAAAGCGCATACGATGTAATTGTGATTGGGTTGGGTGCAATGGGCAGTGCTACCCTCTATCAGTTGGCAAAACGAGGGGCAAAGGTGCTAGGGATTGATCAATATCACCCGCCGCATACGCTGGGCTCGACCCACGGCGAAAGCCGTATTACACGCCTGGCTACGGGCGAGGGTGCCGCCTATGTGCCCTTTGCCAAACGTTCCCATGAGATCTGGCGCGATCTGGAAACAGCCAGTGGTGAGCGTCTACTGACTCTTTCTGGTGGTCTGATTCTCTGCCCCTATCGCGGGGGTGCTCAGTTTCATGGTCAAGGGGACTTTGTCGAGCAGACGGCCGCATTGGCCCGTGAATTTGCGATAGCACATGAGGTTTTAGATGCCACCGCAGTGCGCCAACGGTGGCCGCAACTGCGGATTCAGGATCACGAACATGCCTACTTTGAGCCGACGGGTGGCATCGTTGCCGTTGAGAAAGCCGTTGCAACGCAACTCAAGCTGGCCGAAGCCTACGGTGCGCATGTGCATTTCGATGAACGGGTAACGGCGCATCACTACGATGCCGATGGTGTTACCGTCACGACAGAGCGCGCTACCTATCGAGCCGCAAAAGTTGTGCTCAGCGCCGGCCCATGGAGCGCTGATTTTCTGCCACCAGCTTACGCACAAGCGTTGGCTGTCTACCGCCAGGCAATTTACTGGTTTGAGGCTGAAGATCCCGTACAATTTGATGCCGAACACTTTCCTTTTCTGATCTGGATTGGAGACACAGCTGAGGAGTTTTTCAGCGCGTTTCCCTATGATCCAGATGGTACGGTTGGCCTCAAATTGTTGACGGAAGAGTATATTGCGACGGTAACGCCGGCGACGGTTGAGCGTACCGTTCAACCGCACGAAATTGAACAGATCTACAATAAACTTGCCACTTGGCGGATTAACGGCTTGCGACCGCGTTGTCTCAAAAGTGGGGTATGCCTCTATACGAATACACCAGATGAACATTTTATCATTGATGTTCATCCTGAGAGTGAACGGGTCATTGTGGCGTCGCCCTGTTCTGGCCACGGCTTTAAACATTCGGCCGCGATTGGTGAGACGTTGGCCGAGTTGGCACTAGAGGGCAAGAGCACGCTCGACATTGAACTCTTCCGCTTTGCGCGATTAGAGGGGTAGTCAACAAATAGTGTTATGACTTTTAAATGATTAGTCTACTGGAGTCTGGCAAATTGGGCGTTACCACTGGTCGCCTGTTAGTTGTCCGGTGGTCTATTAGAAAGACGACCAATAGTTACGAGAATAATAGAGGATAGCAAACAAAAAGCTTACAAAAAGCCTGGATTTTACTAATATTTAACAGTAAAACAGCAAGCAAATAGTGCTTATGTCAGACGTGACAAAGGTTGTACAAACATTGCTGTGATGGTTACGGCGCGGCGGCAGAAACCGGTTATGATGGAGCTATGCTATAGACTGTCATGTATAGACTGTCATGTACTGTCATGTACTATCATGTGCTGTCATGTATAGACTGTCATTTAAGGAGAAGAAAGATGCCGCAGCACCACGACCAACGGATTCTCGTCACAGGGGCCACCGGCTATATCGGTGGGCGGTTGGTACCCCGTCTATTGGAGGCAGGCTATCGGGTGCGTCTGCTCGTCCGTGGGGGGACCAACCGACTGGCGGGGCGCCCCTGGCGAGATCAAGTCGAGATCATAGAAGGCGATGTTCTCGAGCCGGACACCCTCCCCGCAGCCCTTGCCAATGTCGACGCGGCCTACTACTTGATCCACAGCATGGGCGGTAAACAATTTCGCCAACGGGACCACGAAGCTGCTTGCAATTTTAGCGCGGCCGCGGCCACCGCAGGCGTGCAACAGATCATTTACCTCGGCGGTTTGGGGGGCAAAGATCAGAAGCTTTCCGAACACCTCAAGTCACGCCAGGAGACGGGCCAAGCATTGCAAACCGGTGGTGTCCCGGTAACAGAATTTCGCGCCGGCATGGTCGTTGGCTCCGGTAGCCTCTCGTTTGAAATGTTGCGTAGCCTGGTCGAACGGATTCCCGTGATGATCTGCCCGCGGTGGGCCTTTAACCTGACCCAGCCGATTGCGATCAGGGATGTGCTGAGCTATCTGTTGGCGGCACTGGAGACGCCGGAGAGCAAAGGACGTGTGATCGAAATTGGTGGTCCGACCGTGCTCACCTACGCCGACATGTTGCGCCGCTATGCAAAGATCCGAAACTTACCACGCCTGATCATCCGCGTCCCTGTTCTAACCCCTTTTCTCTCCTCCTATTGGGTTCACTGGATGACGCCGGTGCCAGTTACGATTGCGCGACCGCTGATTGAAGGGCTCCTCAACGATCTGGTTGTGCTAACGGATGATGCTCAAGTAATTTTTCCGCAGATCAAACCGCTGGCCTACGAAACCGCGGTTGAATTGGCAGCAAAGCGTATGGCCGCGAACGATATTGAGACGGTCTGGAGCGATGCCCGTGCTTCCAGCCGCGGTGATCTGCCGCCGGTCTATCTGAGCCAGGAGCAGGGGATGTTGTTTGAGCGGCGCGAACGACTCGTTGACGCGCCGCAAGAAATAGTCTTTCAGATCTTTTCTGGGATTGGTGGGCGTCGTGGCTGGCCATCCTATAATTGGCTTTGGACGATTCGTGGCTTGTTGGATCGAGCTGTCGGCGGGCCGGGTATGCGGCGTGGACGGCGCCACCCCAACGACCTGCGGGTGGGGGATGCGCTCGATTTCTGGCGAGTGGAAGCGGTGGAACGCAACGAGTTGATTCTGCTTCACGCCGAGATGAAGCTGCCCGGCCATGGTTGGCTGCGCTTTCGGGCGGGACTGGATGAGGAATCGGGTAAGACAAAACTCGTGCAGACCGCGCTCTTTGAGCCACATGGACTGTTGGGTCTACTTTACTGGTACAGCGTCTATCCTTTTCACGGCTTTGTCTTTTCGAGCATGATCGATAGGCTCTGCGCGCAGGCCGAAGCGCTGACTAAACAGGCAGAAGCAGTGCAAGCGCCTTTGCCCAAGAAAACGTCAGAAGAGAAAGCAACATAAGTTCGACAAATTCACCAGATTGTTGGACAATGCCACTGGATCGAAGGTATGATAGGTGGGCTGAAGGCAAGGAATTGTTACGGTAACCATTTGGGAGTGCGCGATGACTGTTTTGGAAATGCCAACCCTAGAAAAAGCGATTACGATCGAGCAATTTGAACAATTTGAGCAATTGCCGGAAAACCGTGATCGTCTGCTGGAACTGATCAATGGAGAGATTAGTGAAAAAATGTCAACCGAAGAACGTGGCCTGCTGTCAGGCAACGTAATTACATTTCTCAATAATTTCGTAAAACCTAGACGGCTGGGTCGTGTTGGAACTGAGGTACGTCATCGACAGGAGAATGACACACGCAATTCCCGATTGCCTGATGTTTCATTCACCAGCGCACAACGACCGTTAGTAAAAAAGGGAAGCGTTTCCCATTTCCCTGATCTGGCCATCGAAATCAAATCACCTGACGATTCGATTCGAAAATTGCGCGAGAAGGTCGAATTCTATTTGCAAAATGGTGTTGCGCTTGTCTGGCTCATCTATCCCGAGCAGCAGATGGTCGAAGTCTACAGCTTGGATGGTGATGCCGAGATTCTACTCACGGGTGATGTTGTGACCGGTGGCGAGGTGCTGCCCGAGTTTGCCATGCCCGTTGCCAAAATCTTCGATGATCCGTTGGCTGAATAGCGCAAATCCCACAACGAACCCCTTCTTTGTAATCGTTCAGCCATCCGTCGGTTGAGTAGGAAACGTATCAAAACCAAAGCGGGCGAAACCGTTACCATTACTTCTGGAAAGAACCCATGTCAAGATCCACTAATCCTGCCATCGAAAACGCCATGGCGAGCGTTGCTGCCGCCATTCCCAAAGCCGCTGCTGATCCCAATCGCCCCATCTATCATTTCCGCCCGCCCGCCAACTGGATGAACGATCCCAACGGGACGATCTATCACAACGGCACCTACCATCTCTTCTATCAGCACAACCCCTACGATGATCGGTGGGGACACATGCACTGGGGCCATGCCCGTAGCACAGACCTCGTGCATTGGGAACAGCTTCCGATTGCCCTTTGGCCTTCACTCGATATGGGCGAAGAGCATGTCTTTTCCGGCTGCGCCGCGGTCAACGGTGCTGGTGAACCGCTGCTCTTCTACACATCGGTTAAAAGTGGTGAGCGCGATAGCCATCCGCCTAATGAACAGTGGGCCGCGATTGGTGATGCCGACTGGATCAGCTGGCAGAAGCATCCCGGCAATCCGATTCTGGCGCTAGAGACACATGGTGGGCCACCCTTTGAGGGCGGCTGGCGCGATCCCTTTATCTTTACCGAAGCCGGACGCACCTTCATGGTCGTCGGCGGGAATTATGAGGAGATCGCCGCGGTTGCGCTCTATGAAGCAACGGATGATACGCTGCTCCATTGGCGTTATCAGAAGCTGATCTACCAACAGCCGCGTGCCGAAATGGGCTTTTGCGAATGCCCCAACTTCTTCAAGGTTGGCGATGAGTGGCTCTTGCTGCTCTCCCCCTATCGTCCCGTCGAATATGTTGTGGGTGATTTCGATGTCAACACCCTCACCTTTATCCCACAGCACGAAGGGGTGCTTGATCCCGGGCAAGATGCTGTGCCCAATTTCTACGCATCCAACATTCTCTATGACAGCCAGGGTCGTTGTATTCTTCTGGGTTGGGTACGTGGCTTTCCCGAAGGAGAAGGCTGGAATGGTTGCTTAGCCTTGCCACGCATTCTTACGATGGGGCCGGATGGGCGACCGGAACAGATGCCAGTGCCGCAATTGCAACAGCTGCGCGACCGCCATTACAGACAAAGCAATATTGCACTGCAAAACGGGAGCCATCTGGTGACAGAAGTGCAGGGCGATGCGTTGGAGATCCAAGCGCTCTTACAGCCGAATGCAGGCACCGTTACGCTGCGCACACGCCGTTCTGCCGACGGGGAGCGTGCTGTGGAGATCACCTATGATGGCGCGTTTCTGGATCTGCTTGGTACCCGCGTGCCATTAGTATTGAGCGACGATGAACCGCTCAAGTTGCATCTTTTCCTCGACAAATCGGTCTTGGAACTCTTTGTGAACGGTGGCCGTATCGCAGTCACACGGTTGCTCGATGTACCAGTCGATGATCTGGGGATTGAACTCGTGGTCCGTGATGGAGCGGCCACGGTGATTTCGCTCGATATTTGGACAATGCGCTCAATTTGGAGCTAGCGCTTATTCCTAGAGTAATGTTTTGTCAAATAAATGTTGAGCGGATAAGCGCTGTCAACATCAGACGAAACGAGAAAGGCAAAGTGAGAGGTGGCTCGATTCCCAAAAAAGTAAACAATCTAAACGATTGCTACTAGCAATCGCGCTGTGCTACAATAGTATCAACCTTACAACTCTCTTTAATCGCCAGCAGCTCTATTGTGGTAAGAAAGGTTGATGCACATGCGTTTCTCTGCAACCCCTAGCAGTGTACAGCGTTCAGATTGTCTGCAGCAGGACTCAGCGGCCAAAGAAGTCATGTCCGGCTCGCCGCCTCTCACCCGGCGCGATTTCCTTGGAATTGCCGGTTTGACGCTTGTCGGTACCTCCTTATCGTTGAGCCAAGCCAGTCAGCGGGCCACGACAGTAGCTCCAACCAACGGTACGATTCCTTCCCCTGGCAAGCGACCGAATATTCTCTTTCTCATTACGGACCAGGAGCGCTATCCCCGCCATTGGCCGGAAAATTGGGCGGCGGATAATCTGCCTGCCCACCAGCGGCTGATGGCGAATGGCCTCACCTTTCGGCGCTTCTTCTGTAACGCCGCCATGTGTTCGCCCAGCCGTGCCACCCTCTTTACCGGTCTGCACCCGGCTCAGCATGGCGTCACGCGTACGCTCACGGTGGGTGGCAGCGAATCGCCGACGGAACCTTCCCTCAATCCTGCCTCGCCGACGATTGGCAAGATGTTGGCGGGCGTTGGCTACAACGTAGTCTATAAGGGCAAATGGCACATTAACAAACATGGGGATGGCAGCGAACCGACAGCCGAGGATGTGGCCGCCTTGGGCTTCTCTGGATGGGAGCCCACGACGATGGCCAACGATGCCGGTGTCGAAAATTTTGCCGGCGGCTGTGCCGATTGGGATCGGCTGACGACTGACCAGGCCACCGCCTTTTTAACGGCCCAAGCGGATGCAGCGCCAGGGGAGCCTCCCTTTGCCCTCTTTGTCGGGCTGGGCAATCCCCATGATGTGCTTGCCTATCCGAGGACTTTTGACACGGTTGATGAGGAGACCGGCTGTGATAATTACACCGGTTTTGATTTTGAACGGGGCATCAGCCTGCCCTCGACATTGGGCGAAGATCTGAGCAGCAAACCTGCCTGTCAGGCGCAATCGGTGAATCTCTATGCCGTTGGGTTAGGGGCGGTGCCCACCGAGCCGCTAAAACGCAACTATGTCAATTTTTATGCGGCGTTGATCCAAGAGGTCGATAAGCAAGTCGAGCGGATCCTTGATGCGCTGCCTGAAGCGCTGCGTGACAATACCATTGTTATTTACACCTCTGATCATGGTGAAATGGGGATGGCCCACGGTGGTCTGCGCCAGAAGATGTTCAATATCTACGAAGAGACGGTCAATGTGCCGTTGATCATCCACAACCCACTGCTCTTTCCTGAAGCACAGACAACCGACGCCTACGGTTCGCTGATCGACCTGTTGCCGACAATCGCGTCCTTTGCCCAGGTGCCGAACAAAGCAAGTTTACTCAGCTATGGAACGGATCTCACGCCGCTTGTTGACGATCCGACAGAAGACGTACAGAGCGAAATTCTCTTTACCTTTGATGACAAAGAGATCGGCCAAGCCAATGGGATGCCGACGACACCCCAAGGACAGAAGCTCGTCTCGCAGCCCTATTACATCCGAGCGATTTTTACCAAGGATAGTGATGGGGAATGGAAGTATGCGCGCTACTTTGATCCCAATGGGATGGCTGCTGATCAATTCGAGATGTATCAGCTTAGCGATGGCGATGGACAGCCAGTGGATCCCAACGAAGAGATGAATCTAGCCCATGAAGCGACAGTGCATGCGAGCGGAAAGGCAGAGCTTTACCGTGGCAAACGCGAGGAATTAGCACAACGGCTGGCTACGCTCGAAGCAGAACGGTTGCAGCCACTCTCTAATATCTATCTGCCTGTGATTCAAGCTGGGTAAGTAACCTCTGCCCTGAAACCGCCACGAAAACCGAGAATTTGCAAACAATAATCCAGCTTCTGTCACGCTGAAAGCGTCTTCACGTTTGTCTAAACTCGAAGACGCTTTCAGCGTGACAGCGATCATTTCCCGATTGTTTGTAGCAGAATTTGCTTTACAAAAGAGTCTACCGAATGTCTATGCTCAAAATTGCGTCAAAAAGCGGTCTAGCCCTGTCTCTAACGTAAGCTCCGGCTCCGTCTTACACCACTGACCATAGTAGCGCAGGAAGGGTACAAAGTAGTGCGCGGCGGTGGCCACTTCGCGCTGGAAGAGCCGCCCCATTGGCCCGGTTTGGGCCACGTAATCGGTGTCGACAAAACGCTGTAGCGTCTGCTCCACTGGATATACGACTGCTTGATGTTGGGCAATCCAGCCTTGTTTGCCCTGATCGAGCAACAGATATTCGGCAAGTGGGTGACCAGCTAACGGCAATCCAACTGAGCCGGTAGTGATGACTTGGCGGCTGCCCCAAGGGTGGATACGCGGGATGTGATTGTGGCCGCGCACAATGGTCTGCTCGTGACTATCGGCAAAGATGGTGGCCAGTTCAGCCGGTGTACTGTGCAGCGGCAGCGTCTCACTATCCGAACGCGGCGAGGCGTGGACGATCAAGAGGTCGGGCGCACTCGGCAGGCGCAGGACAAGCGGTAATGCAGCAATCGTCTGCCGTTCGGCCGCGCTGAATTGCGCCACGGCCCATTGCACCGGTGCAAAGCGCTCTGTAACCCATAGCGGATCGGCGGTGGCCGTGCCGAAATGACTGAGATACCGTTCGTGGTTGCCACGTACCATCGGGCAATCGAGGCTCTGCGCCAATTGCCAACAGGCGTGGGAATCGGGCGAACCGATCACGATATCGCCGGCAATCACCACTAAATCAGGCGCGTGGCGGCGCAAGTCCGTTAACACCGTTTCAAAGGCAGCGAGATTGCCGTGGATATCGGCGATGAGAGCGATACGCATTACAGGAGCGAGGTGATGCGCTCTGCGACTGCTTCAATTAAAATCTCCAAACAGCCCTGCGCCAGGATCGACGGCTCTTCTTGATAGAGCCCCAGCCCGTAGCGCTCAGCCGGCAACAGATAGGCCATCTGAAAATCGTGGGCGAGCGGCGAAAAGAGGATCGGATTGTTGGGAAAGCGCTCCCGTAATTCGCTCTGAATTATGCTGTAGGGTTCGCCGCCGGTGGTGACCCAGAAGGCGTCACCCAGGCGGTAGACGGTGTAGTGGAAGGGCGCGGTCGGTTGATCGACCAGATGTTGGACGCGCATGCGCCACCGGCGCGCCCGTTCGAGCCGCGCCCCAAAGTCGCGGGCAGCAACGGCATTGCCAGCAGCGTCGGCTTCCTGTTGCTTGGTGCCCCACTCCTCCATTTCGGCTTCCAGCGCCACCGGGTCGGGCAGGGTGCGTTGGGGCAGTTGCACAACATATTCGCCACCGGTGAAGCGCGCCACTTCTTGCAAACGCTCCGCACTGAGGGGAAGATGGTGCCAGGTGCCCAATGTTGCGCCGGAGATAACCGGCCCGCCATATTGAAAATCCTCTGCCGGTGGGTCCATCGTTGCCAATGTCGCGAGCGCGGCATAGCCCAGATTGCGGCCGTTGTTGTCGGCCACTTCGGTGCTACCTTGGTGAACTTGGCGTGGGCTCAATTCGCCACAGGCCCCAAGCGCAAAGATGCAGGTCGCGCCCGTCGCAGCTTCCACTACCTCGCGCATGGCTCCCACATAGTCGGGGCTGATCAGCGTATTTTCCCAGGCCAATGTGGTGGGGTGACAGCCGTAGTTGACGATGATACCGAGGAGTTCATCCGCCGCATTGGTGACACGCGCGACAACGAGCGTCTCATCGGCCTTGCCGCCAGGATTATAGCCACAGGCAAAAAAGTCCCGTTCATCATCCCAATAATCGCGGTTGGTCGCCAAATTGCAGCAACCAACCGCATAGGTAATAAAGGCTGGTTGTAGCTTTGCCAGCGCCTCAACCGCTGCCCCCGTCACATTCTCGTAGATCGTAGCAAGATGCGCTTCAATCATCTCGCCACCGGGTAGGGGAATGCGATCCGGTGCAAAGAGGCCGGCGGCGTGGCTGTGCGAAAAGGTGGTGACAATGTTCGCAGCCGCGATGCCCGTCGCGGCAGTCACCGAATCCAAGAGCGTTTTATGGTGCTCGGCGGTCATGCCGATGTGGTCGAGTTGCAGTCGCAGAAAGGGCTTGCCGTCGTCGGCCAACGGGGCAAAGGCCATTGCTTCGGCAGTGAGAGGACGGTGGATCCCCGTGGCGCGATGGTGACGGGCGGCACCCCACATTGGGTGATAGATCCCAACCGGCGGGGTAATATCTGCCCTGGCCAAGCCAAAGCCTAGATGGGAGGTGGGGGTGGGCTGAAAGCGGATGCTCATTGGGCTGTTTGTCCTTTGTTTTTGTAGATTGGAGAGGGGCGATTCGAGATTATATGCGGTTATACGGACAGATCTCATTTTTCTGCCATAGAGAGCACAGAGAGCGCACAGAGAGCGCAGAGAAAAGCACTTTTCCCCTCTGTGCTCTCTGTGGCTTAGATTTAATTTCTCAGTTAATCAGGATTATACGCGTATCTAGCGCTCCCAATCTCCAGTCTCTAATAAAATGCGATGGAACGGACCAAATAATCAAGTTGCAATTCGATCATGGCATTGGCGACGGGCGTGGTTGCGCGCACGCAGAAGCTACCTTCGTCGCCAAAGCCAGAGGTACAATATTGGTAGCCAACATAGTTAAAATCCTGGCGCAACCACTTGACCCCCTCCTTGCCCCCGATCATAAAAGGTGTGGTGGCAATGACGTTGGCTGGTTGCAACTCGCTAAAGGGGACGCTCGAAAAGCCCAGCACCTGTTCACCGCCCCAACCGGGAATGCCCAAGATATATTCTTCGATAATCGCATTGCCCCCCAATGGCGACGGGATTGGTTCCCAAGGGCTGGGGTGGGCGAAGACAACATGGTTGGCCGAAAAGCGCGGCCACTGAGCAATCGCACTGAGGCCAGGGGGAACGTAGCGCTGGATATCAGGATTGGGGGTTGGCTCGGGCAGCGAGATGATCGGTGTGCCGTTGGGCAGCAGCAGGGGCGAGACGACCTGAGTTGGCGTTGCTGTCAACAGCGGTAGCACGTCAGCATCGGCGACCGTACGCAACAGGGTGACATCATCGAAATTGATATCGATCTCTTCGCCGACGGTGCCCCACTTTTTCCACACGCGGATAAAGATGGTCAGCATCGGTTCTTGGGCGATAAACTTGGCGCTGTAGAAATTAAAGATCGTTGGCTCCAGCCGATCGTCATAGGTATCCCAACCCGCATCGACCCAATTCCTCACATCGCGCCAATCCGCTTCCCGCCCAAGCGAGTAACCGAATTGCACGCGATAGCGCCACGGGTCTAGCTCGTCGCTTTCGTCGGTGGTGCTGCGGATCATTCCATGAAAGGCAACCTGGTAGGCTGCGCCTGGGGTCAGCCGCACCGTTTGAAAGATACCCGAGTAGCGATCATCGGTGCCGCGGCCAAGCCCTTTGGTATTAATTTCGAGCAGTTGGCTGTGTAGGCCGCTGTAAACCACCGGATCCCACTCGTCGTTGTAGAAGCCGTAGACCGCTTGCCCGCGGTTGGTAAAGCAGCCCCAGCCAATGGCGACGTGGCCACAGCCTTCGCGATAGGTAAAGCCGCGTTCGAAGTTGCCGTTGTAGAGCAGATTGCCGCTGCTTTGGGCGTTGCTGGGGTCAGCATTCGTTAAGTAGATCCAGAGGAAAGCGATTAGTGCCAGTAGAATGAGCAATCCTTTTTGCCAGGGGTGTTGATTCATAGGGACTCAGATTCTTGCGATGGACGTACAGATGTTACGATAGTTGCACCATTTTGCAACGGTTCGCTCCTGTACACAAATTGATGGGTATGTAATCAATAGACCGCAACGCTCGGCGGCTGAGCTTGCCGAAGCCAGAGAGCGTTGCGGTCTACTGATTACAACTGGCATCGTTTAACTGTATAGGATAACTGTATAGGATAACTGTATAGGATAACTGTATAGCATAACCGTTATGTTACAAGAGTTCACGTTTCACGTTTCACATTTTACCTGCTCCCCGGCTTCTGCCGGAAGCGAGCAAACTCATCCCCATAAAGCAGATCCTGCAACTGCACGCGCACGCCCCCCAATTCATCCGAAACATTGGCCCCTAACACCGCGGCCAAGCTGTTCATGGCGTCGGGGAAGGGCGAGCGGATGCGGCCGGGGTCGTTGTGCGCGACCGCTTCAACAAAGGCGCGGGCGATAGCAAGGGTGGTATTCTCACTGTCGGGCACTTCCACCTCGTGACAGAGTTCGGCGGCCTTAGGGTTAGACGGCGGCGGGTAGGGACCGTCGTAGTGAAAGGCGAGGACGGCATCGTCGGTCAGTTCGATGCGCCCTTCATTCCAGAGGATCTGTTCTTCGCCGTAGCTCTGATAGACCCGCCGCAATCGCGAAAGAATCATGTTGCCGATGACGCCATTTTTGAAGCCAAAGATTACGTTGTAGGCGTAGGGGTTGTCTGCCCCGTCAAAGATTTCCGCCGGCGGGCGGTGGCTATAGGTCGCCTGCACCCATTCGACATCACCAAACCAGTAGCGCCAGACATCGAGTGGATGGATGCCCCCTTCGACCACCGTCATGCCGGACCAAGCCCGATTGGCCGTCCAGACGCGATTGCCGGGGCCGCCGACCGCCTCGGTGGGTGTATGTTTGATGCTGTGCCCTTCGAGCGGTCCATGGCGGGTGTAGCTGACCATTACTCCCTGTTTGCCCGTCAGATAGCTCTTCACTGCATCGTGGCGCGCATCAAAGCGCTGTTGAAAGCCAACGGTCGAGATGATGCCGGCGTCGGCAATCGCCCGTTCCATTTCGAGTGCTTCATCGAGAAAGAGGCTCATTGGCTTTTCGACAAAGAGATGGATCCCCTTCTGCGCGGCGCGCACGACTTCCCCTTTGTGTACATTGGGCGGGATCGAGAGATAGAGCGCGTCGAGATCGCTGTTGAGCAGCGCGTCAAAATCGGTGGTCAGCTGGATGTTGTCGGTGGGCAGACCGGGGACAAACTTTTGTAGCTTGGCCGGCTCAACATTGGCTGGGAAGGCATCGGCCAAGGTAACGATTTGGGCCAAGCCTTCTTGTTGTAGTTGGTAGACTGCTTTCAAATGTTGCAGGCCGCGTTGGCCCAGGCCAAGCATGCCGATCCGTACAGGGTTCATCAAAATTACTCCTCAAGCATTTTGGTCCACGAAGACACACGAAGACACACGAAGAAAAGCAGAAGAAACACAGACGTTTTTCATATGTCAATACGTTACATTTTGTTGCAAACATTTACTGATAATTGCGGTTATGTATGCTAGCGACAAATGATACATTGGCGGTTAGCCATCATCATTTTTACAAGCTATGAGCCTCAAAGACAAGGATCTCTAACATTATGGACCTACTTCACCGCCATGAAGTTTATAGAATTATGGGTGCAGCAATGGAAGTGCATCGCGTCTTGGGGCCGGGATTTGCTGAAGCAGTTTACCATGAAGCGCTGGCAATGGAATGTAGTTGGCGCAAAATTCCTTTTGTCAGTGAACAGCCACTCAAGATTGCCTACAAAGGGATAACGCTGGAAAAGTACTATATCGCTGACATGGTTTGCTACGATAAAATCATCGTCGAATTGAAAGCGCTCAAGGAACTAACCGACAAAGAAGTCGGCCAAGTCCTCAACTACCTCAAAGCAACCGGTCTGCATATAGGCTTGCTCATCAACTTCGGCTCCCCCGGTAAACTCGAATGGCAACGCTTAATCTTCTGAAATTTTTGCTTTTCTCTTGTTTTTTCTTCGTGTGTCTTCGTGCATCTTCGTGGATGATGTTTTTTAAAATTTAATATCTTCTTGTGTCTCTACCTTATCCTCATCCAACTCCATGCCCAGCCCCGGCGCAGTCGGTAAGGTCACCACGCCGTTGATCGGCTTGAGTGGCGTCTTGAGGAAATGTTGGTGGATCGTGTTCCACTTGATTAAGAATTCTAGCAGTGGACAAGTCGTGGCCGGCCAGGCCGCGATGACATGCGCCGATGCTGGCGTAGAATGGCCGTGGGGAATCACCGGCATATCATAGGCCGAGGCGAGGGTGATAATCTTCATCATCTCTGAAATACCACCGGCCCAATAGATATCCTGCTGGTAAACATCACAGGCTCCGGCGTCAAAGAGCGCCTTGGCTCCCCAGCGTGTATACTCGTGCTCCCCACCGGAGATCGGAACCCGTACATTGCGGCGGATCTCGGCATATTGCGGGATCTTGTCCGCCAGCACCGGCTCTTCGATCCAGCGGGGCATATACTCTTCCAACCGCGCTGCCATTTGAATCGTGTAGGGCACATCCCAACTAGACCAGGCATCAAGCATGAAATCGATGTCCGGACCGACCGACTCACGCAGCGTCCGCGCCAGCCGTAAATTGCGCTCGATTCCCGCCTTGCCGTCCGTTGGGCCATCGCGGAAGAACCATTTGCTGGCCACATAGCCCTCTGCCGTCACGGCCTGCACGCGCTCTTGCACCAATTCGGGGTCGAGCGAATAGCCCAACATACTGGCATAAGCTGGGATCTCTGTGCGGGTGGGGCCGCCAAGCAGTTGATAGACTGGGGCGTTAAAATGTTTGCCCTTGAGATCCCACAACGCACAGTCGATGGCACTGATCGCCTGCATGACCACCCCTTTGCGCCCGTGGATCATCATGCGATACATGCGATCCCAGAGCCGCTCAATCGCCAGTGGATCGTGGCCGATGAGCATGGGGCCAAGTTGCTTACCGATAAAGTAGATCTGATCCTCCGAGACAGGGCCACCGATACCATAGACGCCATCGTCGGTCTCGATTCGCACAAACCAGGCGGTGTTGCTATAGACGCCTTCGCTCACTTTCGCCAGCCAGCCCGGCCCTTCGGCCTTGTGCTCTGGGTAAATATCGACAGGACGGATCAGCCGCTCCTCCCAAAACTCGCCTTCGTGATGAATCGTGCCGCTGACCTTAAGGACGCGGACTTGGGTGATTTTCATGGGTTGCTCCTTGATGCGTGATACGTGTTGTGTGTACTGCTCATTGGGATTGGTGGGTATTATACAACGGTTGCCGCAGCGTGTCAGGTGACAAAAATTGGGGCCTATCACACATACGGCACGGTCCCCGTCTCATCCAATGGATACCCCCACCGCTCTATGTAGGCCATGCCCGGCAGAAATTCATCGCCGTAGCGCGCTAACAGTGCATCCACCTTGTCATGCAGTTGATTCTGCAACGCCGCCACCTCTGGCTGGTTCACCAGATTCTGCTGCTGATAGGGATCGGCCACATTGTCATAAAGCAGCCAGGGGCCGTTTAGATCGCGCACATAGGTGTGACTGTGCGTGCGGATGCCGCGATATTCGCGACCGTTGCGCTTTGGTCGGTTGTATTCGCCAAAAGGGTGATAGCAGGCAAGTAGGATCCCATCGGTCGGTGCCGCCGCATCGTTCAATAGATGGGGTGCGTAATTCGAGCCCTGCACGGTCTCTGGGATCGAGAGTCCTGCCAAGCCCAACAACGTTGGCATGAGGTCAGTCGTGTTGATCGGCGTATCCACCATCCGCCCTGCTTTGCCAAAAATCTGTGGCGCGTGAATCAACAACGGCACATGGACGGACTCTTCCCACGGACGCTGCTTGCGCTCCTGTCCCTGCGACCAGAGCATGTCGCCATGATCGGACCAAAAGACGAAGATCGTGTTTTCCAGTTGGCCGCTCTCTTCAATCGTTTGGTAGAGATCGCCGATCAGGTCATCCAACGCGCTGCAGTGAGCGTAGTAGCCGGCGAGTTGTTCGCGGGCGATGGCTTCATCCGCCGCGGGCACGTTCGGGTGGAGCGACAGTTGGGCGGGATCGTACAGGTCGTTGTATTGCTGAGGTGCCGTCTCGTAGGGGTTGTGCGGCGGCCCCCAGGAGAGTAGCAGCAGAAACGGGCTAGCATCGGCATGGTCATGGATGTACTGTTGAGCGACGCGTGTCTGGGCAATCGCATCATAGCCTTCCCAGGTGCGCAGCGTCGGGTCATCACCGGCGTAGTAGTGTGAATTGTTATAATCGTGTGTACACTCCAGCACCTGCCAGAAGTCAAAGCCCTGACGGCGCTCCGGTGGAATATAGGCCGAGCGGCCATTGCCATCGACGTGCCACTTGCCGATATACGCGGTGTCGTAGCCAGCGCCTTTGAAGGCTTGTCCCAGCGAAACCGCGTCCGTGCCAAGATGGACATCGTTGACAAAGACGCCGTGGCGATCGGGGTATTGGCCTGTGAGCAATGATGCGCGCGCTGGGCAACAGACTGGGCAGCCGGAGGTGGCGTTGGTGAAATGTAGACTACGCCCGGCGAGCGCGTCAAGGTGGGGTGTTTGCACATTCGGGTCGCCGCCAAAACCAGTCGCTTGGTAGCGCCATTGGTCGGCAAAGACGAAGATAATGTTGGGTGTGGACATAGCGATTTGGTCCCTTCGTTGATAATGAATGGTAATGGGTGCAGGTATTATACAACGGATGGGATGGGGTGTCAGGCCGAGAAATTCGGTAGACCATGATCGGCCGAGATTGACTCCGACGCGTGCAGCACGCGGCACCGTTGGCAGGGTAGATATGAGCTTTACAACCGTGCTTCCAAAATCATATTAATCGGCGTCTCCGTCGTGCGACGGAATTGTGTATAGCCACCTTTGGTCACCACCTCACGCAGTTTTGCTTCGACAGCCTGGGCACCCAATCCCAAGGCGACCTCCTGGCTCAATGAAGTGGGCAGGCAGATCGTGGTGGTGGAGGCGGCATAGTAGGTCACGGTCGAAATGCCGTGGCCACAGCCCACATCCGCCACCTTGCCGCCCGTTTGTAGCTTCGCCACTGCACCGTCCAGCGAAAGCCTTCGCCGGTGCGGAAAGCTTCAGTCATGCGCGGTATATCGATGTAAACCGCTTGCAGAATATGAAAGCCGCCCGTCATGAGCGCCGGGCTATCGGCATTGGCAAAGACCAGCGCCTGCTCCGGCGTCATGTGAAAGGTCTGGTTGGCACCATTATACTCAATGTAGCCAGACGCCGCCTGACCCGACAACCACTCACGCACATAACGTTCGGTCGTGCCGGTGCGTTCTGCCAATTGCTGCGCCGTGGTAGCACCCTGCGCGGCCAGCGCCTTGTACAATCCCAATTGATGATCGCCGATGATCACGCTGGCACCGATAAAGGCCGCTCCCTATTCTGTAACCATTTTGCCCAACAGTTCCTTCAGTTTTGCATCGTCCATGGATTGGTTCTCCTTTGTGTTAGAAAATAAAAAGACGTTAGTCTGTTTATCATTGTGGTTGGTGGACAGGGGCAGCAACCAACCAGATCACACGTCGGTGCGCAATCCACGAAACTGTGCTATACTATGCCAACACACCGTTGTCTAGATCAAGCGCCTTTTCTGTCCAGATCATGGGCACTTTGTCGTTGCACGTACAAGTACGAAGCGAGAGAACCGCATGAGTCACCCGTTTGGCGATCTGCTCAGTCAGCATCTCCACCGCAAGCATGGCCTCAGCCAAGCTAAGTTGGCCGCGGGTATCCTGCAAGACCCCTCGATCATCGCTAAGATGTGCAAGGGGCAGCGGCTCAATGGTCTACAGGCGCGGGAACGGGTCTGTGCGATTATCGACTGGCTGCGCCAACAGGCGGTGCTGGTGACGGTCAGCGAAGCCAATCAGTTGCTGGCTGCGGCGGGAATGGTGGTATTACGCGCCGATCAACCTGTCGAACAAGCCCTTTTACAGCACTTGGCTGCCCCGCCCGCATCCTCATACAATTCAGTCACAACGACGAGCCGACCGACAAATCTAGCCGCCTCACGCAGCAACGGCGTGGGGCATGCGCCGGCATTGAGTGCAGTGGCACAACATGCCACAACGGCTTCGTGGCACCAGGACTCGCCTGATGTTTTGCCAACCAATTCGCTGGCACCGACCCAACACATTGCCTTTGTTGCGCGCGAAAACGAATTGGCCCACTTGGAGTGCCAACTCGATCAAATGTTGGCAGGGCACGGTTTGGTTTCCTTTGTCATCGGCGAAGCTGGGAGTGGCAAGACAAGCTTGCTGCGTGAAATTGGACAGCGTGCTTTGGCGAGGGATGCGACTCTGGTGGTGGCCACGGGCAATTGCAATGCTTACGGCGGGCTTGGCGACCCCTACCTGCCCTTTCGCGAAATCATGGCGCTCCTGACTGGTGATGTCGAAGTGGGGTTGCGCGCCGGGGTGATCAGCGGTGATCATGCCAGCCGCTTGAGGCGATTGACCCTTGACATGACGCAAGCCTTGATCCAACATGGTGCCGGTTTGATCGAGATTTTCCTTGCGGGTGCGGCCCTCTATGCACGTGCCGCCGCCGCGGCCACGGGCGATCCCCTGTGGCTGGGACAACTGGAGGTGTTGGTGGCGCAAAGCGGCACAGGGCAACCGCCACTGGACATTGGCCAAACCGCCCTCTTTGCGATGTACACCAAAGTCTTACAGGCGGTGGCGCAACGGCATCCGCTCATTCTGATGGTGGAAGATCTGCATTGGGCCGACAGTGGCTCGATCAGTTTGCTCTTTCATTTGGGACGTCACTTGGTCGGACAACGGGTTTGGGTGCTCGGAACTTATCGCCCCCACGATTTGGTGGTGCCGCGCACCACAACAACCACGGGCGCGGCGGAACGCCACCCATTGGAGGCGCTCGTCCATGAATTTCAACGATTCTTTGGCGAAAAGCCGCTCGATTTGGGCCAGAGCGATGGCCAACAGTTTGTCGAAAGCATCCTAAACCTGGAAAAGCACCAACTGCCCGTCACTTTTCGCACTAGCTTGTTCCACCATACGCAAGGCCACGCCCTCTTCACCACCGAAATTCTGCGTGACATGAAACTACGCGCTGATTTGGTGCGCGATCAAACGGGCGATTGGATCATCGGCAACGCCATCGATTGGGCGCAAGTGCCCAGCCGTGTCGAAGGCGTGATCAGTGCACGGATCAACCGGCTGCCCAGCCAACTGTTGGAGATTGTCAAAGTAGCCAGTGTGATGGGTGAAGAATTTATCGCCGAAGTGGTGGCGTCTGTGCTGCATCAGGATGAACGCACCGTTGTCCATCAGTTAGGTGCCCGACTTGATCGCCAGCATGATTTGGTCCACAGTCAGGGGAATCTGCATCTGGGGGAACAACGCCTTTCGCACTACCGCTTTCGCCATATCTTGTTTCAATACTACCTTTATCAAACGCTGGATGAGGGCGAACGCGCCTATCTACATGAAGATATTGGCCAGGCCCTAGAGCAATTCTATCAAGGGCAAACGGCACAGGTTGCCGTACAATTGGCGCGTCATTTTCAAGCCGCAGGCTTGACTAGCAAAGCCGTGGCCTATCTGCAACAGGCCGCGGCGCAGGCCGATGCGCGGCTTGCCTTTCGCGAGGCAGCTGATCTCTGTAACGATGCGTTACGGTTGCTTGAGAGCCTGCCCAAAACAGAGGAACGCCAGCGACAGCAGGCAAGGTTACAACTGGCTTTGGCCCCAGCGCAATTCAAAACAGGCGAACTCACACAGTCCCTCCACTCCTTCCAATGCGCGGCAGAGATCGCCTATGCTCATCAATGGGTGGATGAGTTAACACAGGCTGCGCTCGGTTATGAGCAAGTTCGCTACCGCTTCAATCGGCCCGCCGCGCCCGCGATTCGTATTTTGGAGAATGCGCTGGAACTAATCGGCGCAACCGACAGTGTATTGAAGGCGCGCATCTTAGGACAACTAGCCCAGGCTTTCTTCTTCAACGCCGCCGCAGAACAAGCCGAGACGCTCAGTCTACAAGCGATTGCCATGGCGCGCCAGGTGGACGATCCCCTCGCGTTGTTTGACGCTTTATATGTACGGGCAATCGCTTACCGCAAGCCAGAAAATATCCAAGCGCGACTGGTGGCCGATCAGGAGATGTTGCAACTTGCAAGGCTGCTTGGTGACCGCGATCGAGAAGCCCATGTGTATACCATGTCGGTCACCGACTACCTGGAAGCAGGTGACATCGCAGCGGTCGATCGTATGTTAGCCGCACATGTCAAATTTTCCGACGAACTCCAGCAAGCGTTCCTTTTTTTTGTTGTACACGTCGCACAATCGATGCGCGCCGCGCTAGCCGGCAACTTTGCGGAAGCCGAAGCATTTGCTCAGCGCGCCCTAGTGAGCGGGCAACAGATGCAGGTTGAGGTTGCCAATGGCACCTATGGCATCCTGATGTTTACGCTTCATCGTGAGCAAGGAGGCATAGCCCAACTGACCTCTTCCATCACGGACTATGTTGAACGCAACCCAGGTTCGGTGTGGCACCCAGGGTTGGCACTGATCTATTGTGATTTAGGCTGGGTCACAAAAGCACGTGAGCAGTTTGCATTGCTGGCGGCCAACAACTTTACGACATTGTCGCAGGATGCGCTGTGGGTTGGCAGTCTGGCTTATCTGAGCGAGGTCTGTGCCTTTTTGCAGGACCAGCCGCGTGCCGCCCAATTGTACCAGTATTTGCTCCCCTATGCCGATGTTGTGGTTGTGATCGGTTTTGGGGTCGCTTGTTTGGGTGCCGCCGCGCACTATCTCGCCTTGTTAGCGACCGTGCTGGAACAATGGGCGGATGCTGAAACCCTCTTCGAGAAGGCCCTGCGTCTCAATGCGCAAATCAAGTCAAGACCCCGGCTGGCACATACGCAAGTCCAGTACGCCGCGCTGCGCCTGGCACGCAACCAACCAGGGGATCGGGCACGCGCCATCGCGATGTTGAATGAGGCAGTGGAGACCATCGAGGCTTGTGGGATGAAGTTTCTGGCGGCAAAGGTTGAAGCGATCCGTCAACAATATTTCTCACGGAACACGTGACCCTTGTTCGCCTGCTCCATCACCGATTTACCGCGCTAGCGATGTACCCATTTACACTAATCACCACAAAAGGAGAATCCCAGTGGCTGTTTATCTCATCGAACGTAATTTTGCCGAACAGATTCAAGAAGTCGAAGGTAGCGCCCCGCTAATCAACCAGATCAACGCCGAAGAGGGTGTACAATGGCTCATCTCGTTTCTCAGCGCCGACAAGAAGAAGACCTACTGTCTCTACGAAGCGCCCAACATTGAGGCGATCCGCGCGGCGGCACACAGAGCCGGTCTCCCCGCCGATGTAATCATCCCCGTTAGTGAAATTCAGTCGAATGGCACAATCGGCGAGGTAAAGTTGGCGCGGTTTGCGTAAGATTTGGTTTTGTAGCTTGGCAGGGTGACATTGCTGCGCTACCTTACGCAATGGGATTGAAATCCCTTGCTAACAGCGAGAAGTCGCCTCAGCGACTAGGCTAGCGCCTGCGGGCGCTTCTCGTTGTTAGGGCAGGGTTTCAACCCTGTCAAGGTAGGCCAACAGTAGTGCCCCCCTCTGAGAAAGTTAAAAGAGACGCTTATCCCGCCGTTGGCTTGATGTTCTGGTTCACGCGGAAGAAATTGTTCGGATCGTACTTGTTTTTGACCGAGACCAGCCGCCCATAGTTATCGCGGTAGGCGGCCTTTACCCGCGCGTCTCCCTCGTCATCCATCATCATGTTGACGTAAGCGCCGCCGGCCGAGTAGGGATGCAACGCCTCCCAATAGGCTACGGTCCAGTCACGGACTTTCCCGGCATTGGCGGGGTCGGGGTCAATACCCGCTATCACCGATCCCCAGGTGGACTCGCGGTAGCTCCAGGCGGTGTCGTTCTTCCCGACACAACTGGCGGCCCCGTTGATCGGATAGAGGTGCATGGTTGAAAGCAATGTGGGCAGATTCGAGCCAAACTCGATGTGTTTGGCAATCGCGGCGTCGCTCAGTTCATTGACAAAGTCGGCCCGCCAGTACCACTGCAACCCCTTGGGATAGAGCGGGTCGAACATGCTTTGTAGCGCTGGGTAGGGTATAGGTCCAACAAAGTCGATCACGGGCGGGAAGCGTTTGCGAATTGGTGCAAAAACCTCCTCAGCCTGCGCTTGCGGATAGGTGCAACACCAAACGATGGCGCAGACATTTTTGGCGTGCCATGCTTCAGGGAACGGTGTCCCTGGCGGCACGTTGAGGAAAGCAAAGAAGCCATTGACATCATCCGGTGCTTGCTTGATATAGTCGCGATACCACTGCATGATTTCAGTCGCCTGTTCAATCGGCCAGATCATAGGACCGCCGTAGACAGTCGCAATCGGGTGCAGCTTAAAGAGCAGCGATGTCACCACGCCGAAGTTGCCGCCACCACCGCGCAACGCCCAGAGCAGATCGCTGTTCTCGCTCTCGCTGGCCGTGACCAGCCGACCATCGGCCAGCACCACGTCAGCCTCCAGCAGATTGTCGATCGAGAGCCCACACTTGCGGGTCAGGTGTCCCAACCCACCGCCCAGCGTCAACCCAGCCACACCGGTCGTCGACATAATGCCAAAGGGAATTGCCAATTCAAATGCATGGCTGGCATGGTCAACATCGCCCAGGGTGCAGCCCCCTTCGGCACGGACGGTCTGTGCATGCTGATCGACACGCACGCCCTTCATACCAGCCAGATCGATCACCAGGCCATTATCACAGGTACCTAGACCGCCCCCATTGTGGCCGCCGCCGCGCACCGCCAGCAGCAGATCGTTGTCGCGGGCGAAATTGACGGCTGTCATTACATCGGCCACATCGGCACAGCGCGCAATCACCGCTGGATGCTTGTCGATCATACCATTGTAGACTTGGCGCGCATCTTCATAGTCGGCGTCACCCGGCGCGATCAGTGGCCCGCGCAGATTGGTGCGCAACTGTTCGAGTGCAGTAGATTGCAAATTAGTCATGGGATCTCCTTTTTGAACTGAAGTTTGGGTGCTATTTGGCAAGTGTGGATTACTCGTCCAATATGTGCTACACTATCCCACATCTGCTGTCCAGATCAAGTACGCTTTGTGTCCAGATCGTGGACACTTTGTTTTATTCCAGTCGAAAAAGTGGATTTACACAGAACAACGCGGATTTTGTTCTGCGAAGTGGCCAAAGTGTTTCTCGCAAACAGTCTGCTAGCTAGTTTCTGTTGCGAAACGCAAAAATCTCATGCAAAGGCGCAAAGAACGCCAAGAAAATCTAGAGAAGCGTTTTGCGTGAACCTTATTCTGTTTTGCAACAAGAAGTAGCTAGAGAACAATTACAAAGGATAACCCTATGAATGAAACCCTAACCCAAGAACTCGAAACCCAAACCCAAAATTTCAAACCCCTCATCACCGAATACTGCCGCCTAGAAAGTGTCGCCGCACAGAAGCGGATGATGGCAGAGACGGCGGATTGGGTAGAAAAGCTACTCCAGGAGACCGGCTTTACGACCCGTCAACTAGAAGTAGCGGGCGCGCCCAACTATGTCTATGGCGAAATCAAGGGCAAAAGTGAGTTCACGCTGCTGCTCTACAACCACTACGATGTGCAACCGGAATCGCCCATTGAACTGTGGGACAGCCCGCCCTTTGAAGTCACCGAAACCGATGGCAAACTCTTCGCGCGTGGCATCTGCGACAATAAAGCGGAGTTGATTTCGCGTATCTGTGCGCTGCGGGCGATTCAAGCCGCGCAGGGCGAGTTGCCAATCAACATTAAGTGGATCATCGAAGGCGAAGAGGAGATCGGCAGCACCCACTTCGACGCGATGACGCGCCAGTATGGGGATCTTCTGAAAACTGACGGTGCTCTGTTGGAAGGGGGCGGCTTTAATGAAAAAGGCCAAGCCCATATTGCATTGGGTTTCCGCGGGCTGTTGTATGTCGAATATAGCGTGGAAACGATGTCGCGTGATGCCCATTCCGGCGGCGCGCACACGCTGCCCAGCGCGGCTTGGCGCTTGGTCAAGGCGCTGGCCAGCTTGAAGGATGAGAACGACAAGGTGCTGATCCCCGGCTTTTATGACGATGTACGCGAGCCAACCGCGGCCGAGAAAGCGGTCTTTCGCCAGAATGTTGACTTGGAGCAGGAGGCGCGCATCAAGGCCATGTATGGCATCGACGCTTTCCTGCACAACCGCAGTGGGTACGCGCTTGAGGTCTCGGTTTTTGAGCCGACGGCCAACATCGCCGGCTTCCTCACTGGCTATACGGAGCCGGGTGTGAAGACTGTGCTGCCGGGCAAAGCGATGGCCAAGATGGATTTCCGTCTCGTGCCCAATCAAGATCCCGATGATCTTTTTGAGAAACTCCAGGCCCATCTCAAGGCCCAGGGCTTTGATGATGTACACGTTGAGAAATTAGGCGCTGGCGATCCGGTCGTGACCCCGCTGGAAGGGCCCTTCATTCAAAAGATGATGGAAATCTGCCAAACATTCACAGGGCAGGAGCCGCGGATTGGTGCGCTCGGCGGCGGCACCTTGCCTTTACTCGGCGCGATGAAGAAGAACGTCGGCGTCCTGGGCATTTCCACGTCGGGCAACCCAGGGTATTATGCCAGTGGTGCCCACGCACCGAATGAGCATATCCGCATCAGTGATATCGCGCGCGCGATTGAATTCAATGTGTTTATGTTTACGCAATTGGGCGAAATGGAAAAGCGATAAGGTTTGATCCCCTAGGGGCGGTTGAATTTGGGCGTAGAAGCTTCATGGTTGAACCCTAAACACAACCGTCCTTGTGGGATACTCAGCTCATCTCGACCGCGCTTGTTGCCTGTTGCCGCAAGCATCTCCACCAACCTCTCCGTCTTCACCGCAAGAGCTAGCCATAGGCCGAAATGCCTCCGGCACAAGTGGGTGGTTGCGGCTACGATGTGAATTGAATTCGAGTGGCAAACGCTCAAATTTTTTGTTATACTGGGTTGAAGCAAATTGAATCAGGAACAGGAATGAGCAAAAGATGACACGCACAATAGCAGATAGAATCACAGTAAATCCAGAGCAATGTGGGGGACGCCCCTGCATTCGAGGAATGCGTATTCGGGTAATTGATGTACTTGAGTTATTGGCTGCCGGGTTGAGCTTTTCTGAAATTCTTGAAGAATTGCCAGATTTGGAAGAAGCAGACTTGCCGGCTGCATTGAAGTTCGCTTCACAGCAGGTCGATCACCCTGTATTGGTGCCAGCATGACGATATGGACGGATGCGCAATTATCGCCATCAATTGCGGCATGGATCAGTCAAAACTTCGCAGTTGAGGCGGTAGCTGTTCGGGATCTTGGCCTAAGAGATGCAACTGATCCAGAGATATTTGCCGCTGCGCGAAGTGCATCAGCCGTGGTCATGACCAAGGACCGTGATTTTGTCGATATGGTGAATCGACTTGGCATACCTCCACAAGTTATTTGGCTGACTTGCGGGAATACGTCAAATAATAGACTGAAACAAATATTGGGAGATACATTGAGAAATGCCCTTACATTGCTAGCTGCAGGAGAGCCGGTAGTGGAGATACGGGACATCGATTAGGTCAACAACACCGTTATCTCGCTTGCCTCCTGCCGTCGGCGTTCTATCTCATCCACTACCCACGCTTCACATCAAAGACAATTCCACGATTCGTGCTATACTTAAAGTAAGATAATATCATTGCTGCCACGGTGCAGCAGAATGGTTATGCGTAACAGGAGCGTGGCTGATGGTAACCAAGGAAGGGCGTAAAACGCCAGGAAATTTGCTGCGTCAAGCGGCGGAGCGCGCAATGACCATGGCGATGCAGATCGGCGCCCTATGGCAGGCGCGCGGGGCGCCGGTTGAGACGCGGGATCGCTTTGAGCAGCGCTATGCCGAAGCAATGGGCAAGGTGGTGAAGCCTACGATTCTCGTCTGCGGCTACACCGGCTCAGGTAAAACCACCCTCATTCAAGCGATCTGTGGCAAAGATACCGTACCGGATGATCGGATTGGGCATGGCAAGCCGATGACCCAAGCGTTCACCCAATATGACAATGCCTTTATCAACCTCTGGGATTCCAAAGGACTGGAACCGGGAGAACAAGAGGCGGTATTTCTGCAGAAGACACAGGGGCTGGTTACCCAACTCCAAGCCGACCCTGACCCCCGCAACCATATCCACCTCGTCTGGTACACGATTCAGGGACCAGGTGCGCGCGTCACCGCCACCGATCTCGCGCTGATTCGCCGTGTCTTCCCCAATGTGATCGTCGTGATCACCAAAACCGACATTACGCGTCCCCAACAATACGAGGCCATCTGTGATGAGTTGATGCGCAACGGCGTGGCGCGCGAGCAGATTGTGGCGGTCGCCGAGGAAGACAGGGCCTCGCTCCAAGCGCTTGTCACCCTCAGCATGCAATCCCTCCCCCAGGCCTATCGCGATGCTTTTCTCAGCGCCCAACTGGTTGATCTGGCGAGCAAGCAGGCTCGGGCGCAGACTGTAATCCACAGTGCGGCTGCATCCGCCGCCGCGATCGGCGCGGTGCCGATCCCTTTTTCAGACGCCATCTTGATTACGCCAATCCAATTCACCATGATCGCCGCGCTGGCCGTGGTCTATGGCCTGCCGACCGAAGGGGTCAAGGTTGCCGTCACGCCGTTTATCGCTGAAGTGATCGGCGTGCTGAGCGCCAGTAGCCTCGCCAAATTGCTGCCCGGCTTCGGATCGGCAATTCAATCAAGCCTGGCCTTTACCCTAACCGAAGTGATCGGGCAGTTGGTCGGCAACTGGATGATGCGCTGCTGCACGGCGCGCAGCCAAGGCCAACCCCTGCCCGAGTTTCAATTGCCCCTGGATGAGGTGGCGCAGATGCTTAGGGGGGTACAACGGGGGTAATAGGCGGAGAGGAGTCATGTGAAGTTGCCTGGCGGGAAGGTTCTCTGCCATAGGTTTTGGGGTGGTAGTCAATGGACGGGGCGGGGGTAGGTTGGCACGGCTCAACCGATTGTCTTTGACTTATAGCCGTGATAAATGGGGTATCGTAAATCGTTGATTTAGGGGGTAGACCAATGACAATCCTCACGCTTGAATTATCAGCCAAACAATATGAGCAGCTACAAATTGAGGCTACGTAGGCCGGTGAACCGGTGCAACGGTACGCACACCGGTTGTTGACAGGCCAGGGAATGCCGACAGGAAGGCCACTGAGTGAACGCGAACTGGTGACAGCGGCGTTGCGGAAGGCGGGGCTACTGGTTGAAATCAGTCACGAAGAAAAGCGCCGCGCCGAGAGCAGTACAGTTACCCTAGAAGAGGTCCGTGCCGCACTAGATGCAGTCGGTGGTCAGCCATTGAGTGAATTGATCATTGACATGCGTGGACCGAAAGCATGAGTAGTTTTTATGAGGAAAGACCAATTGCGTAAACCAGGTTTGAGCGACCTCGAATCTGTGGCATCAGTGAAAGCATTCATTCACCACTTTAGCGCGCTGAGTTGTTGGACAGAGGCCGGTGACCTTCACTGTGCGCTATTTACACCGGTGGCGGCAGTTACATCGGCGGGGATATTGGTACCGATGGTGGTGACTTTCCGGGGCGGGATGGGGCTATTTCGTCGCCATCGTCCGATAGGAGGAAAGAATGACAAAAGGAAAGGATGACATGATTGACGGATATACGTCTTCATCCTGTCATCTTGTCATCTTGTCATCCTCTTCCCTTCCCTACCGCGCCTGCCCTGCCGCCGTCGCCGCCGGCACCTCAACCAACTTCCCACTCTTCACATCAAAGATGTAGCCATAGATCGGAATATCCCCTGGCACGAGCGGGTGGTTGCGGATGCGCTGCACATCGGCGAGGACACTCTCTTCCTGGTTGGCGATCGTTAGCCAGTCGATGAACTGCCCTTCGGTCGAGCCGGGGCCGTCGCCGGAATCGTGCCAACCATTGGCGTCGACCGATGATGTTTTGAGGCTGCTGGCGAGCAGGTCGCGCATGATGTCGTCGGTGAAGGTCTGCATACCGCAATCGGTGTGGTGGATCACAAACCATTCACGCGTGCCGAGCAGTTTATACGAGATGACCAGCGAACGGATGGCGTCATCGCTGGCGCGGCCACCGGCGTTGCGGATCACGTGGGCGTCCCCTTCGGCCAGGCCAGCGTAAGCAGCGGGAATGAGCCGGGCGTCCATACAGGTCAGGATCGCAAAGTGACGGCCAGGGGGCATGGGGAGATTCGCCTTGTCGCCAAAGCTAGCGGCATAGTCGGCATTGGCGGCAAGAACTTCATTCAGCACAGTACTCATTGGGTTGTTCCTTTGCTTCTAGGGATAGTTGGATGTATAAAGAGGGGTTTGCTTGCAACGCACCCTGAGCTTGTCGAAGGGTACGTTGCAAGCAATTCACAATTGGCAATTCACCATTTACAATTTATTACGGCTTTGCCTTCTTCTGCTTGCCGGTTTATGACTCAACTGGCAGTGCCGGGTTATTCCCCCACTCTTCCCACGAGCCATCATAGTTGCGCACATCGGGGAAGCCGAGCAGCTCTCTGAGGACAAACCAGGTGTGGGCCCCGCGCACGCCGGTCTGGCAGTAGGTGATCACCTCTTTGTCGGGGGTGAAGCCGGCCTTGGCATAGAGATCGGAGAGGAAGGCGGCATCCTTAAAGGTGCCGTCATCGTTCACTGCCACGGTCCATTCCAGATTGACCGAACCGGGAATGTGGCCACCACGTTCGGCCCGTACATCGGTGCCTGAGTGTTCGGCTGGGCTGCGAGTGTCACAGACGGCAACATTTTCATCGTTAATATGATCCAACACATATTCGCTGGTTGTGCGAATGGCGGGATCGGCGGCACCGGCGACATAGGCAGTCGGTTCAACCGTTGGTACGTCGGCGGTTAACTCCTGACCGTCGGCACTCCATTTGGTGGTGCCGCCATTGTACACATGGAGATCACCCTGGTGTTGATAGTACTTGAAGACCCAATACGCGCGAGCAGCCAACAGATTGCGATTGGCATCATAGAGCACCAGCGTGTCATCCTGCTCAATGCCCAGCTTGCTCATCTCCGCTGAGAGTTGATCCTGGGTGAGAATCTGGCCACCGGTGCTATCCTCTGGATTGGTTAAGTCGCCCAGGTTTACAAAGATGGCACCAGGCAGGTGGCCAGCAGTATAGGCATCGGGATTGCCACCGATATCGAGCAGGCGTACATTTTTGTCCTCTCGATTCGCCTGCACCCATTCTGTGTCGACCAGCGCGTCGGTGTTAGCATAGCTGGTGCTAGCCGCGGCTTCTACTGCCGCCGGGGCAGTGGCCGCGCCTGGTGCCACACACCCTGCCAGCAGCAGTATAACAATTAACAAATAGGTCATAGTGCGAAACTTCATCTTCGTTGCTCCTCTTCTCTCGGTTCATTTGTTACTATCAGCACTACAGATTAACTGCTTACCAGCCACCGTCCACCGGCCCACTACAATAGATCGTGACAGGTCAATTCTACCCTCTCTCAACTTCCCCCAGTCTGGGAGAGGAGCCGTGATCTCCGCCGGTGGCGTGATGGTTCCCGCCACAAGCTGGGAAGGGTTAGGGCCACTACCATTAAGGTAAGCGCCGAATTGTCATTCCTGCGCGGGCAGGAATCCATGATGTAAGCCTATGGATCCCTGCCTGCGCAGGGGTGACACCCACACAATCCCCTTAACTTAATGGTAGTGAGGGTTAGGGTGGGGTTCGGCTTCAATCAGAATTTAGTTTACAAAACACTACAATTTCTTCGTCAACGTAATCGTCCACTCCGGTGAGCCGGTCTCTTCGATATTGGCTGTGTAGCCCAGGCGCGCCGCCTGTGTTGGAATTGTCTCTAGGGCCGGCGCATGGTCGGTAATGACTTCCAATCCAGTTTCATCTCCTTTTAGTTTTTTCAACGCCTGCACGGTTTTCATCATCGGATAGGGACAAATTTCGCCCCGCACATCAAGTTGTTTGCGTGACATGGGAATCCTCGTCTGTTGAAATAGTTGGATAAGGTTTGTTGATGCGTGTTGCGTGTTGCGTGAACTGTCACTGGGCCAGTGGCGCACGACCAGAAATTGTAGTCAGAGGTGAGCCACAAACCGTTTGTTCCGAAAATCAGCGAAGATTCGGTAACAGTTCACGAAAAACGTAACACGCATCCAGTTTTTACTCTACCCGCTGAATAATTTGCACGCCGATCCACGCGCCGACCGCGAGGAAAACCGCAAAGACCCAGCCGTTGAGTGCCAGCGAAGGGATGGCCGAGAAGAAGGCCCCGATCGTGCAGCCCATGGCGATCCCGGCACCGTAGCCCATCACGATGCCGCCGCCACCGGCCTGCCAATAGCGCTTCTTTTGGCGGGGTAGACGGATTTTGAACTCTCTGGCAAAGAGCGCGGCGATGAAGGAGCCAAAGACCATGCCCCAAACCAGAAAGAGCATGTGGTTCAGGATGCCGCCATCGCCAAAATCGAGCGAGCAGCCGGGTAAAGCGGCTGCCCCCGCCAACTCGCCTGGACCAACCCCAAGCCAATTCGTAATGCCAATCGCCCAGCGTGAGATCTCACCGGTGAAGCCCCAGGGGTGCGAAGTGATAAAGAGCAGCACATTCAACCCGCCGAGCACAGCACCACCGGTCGTTGCCGTCCAGCCGTGGACAAAGGTACGCTTGAGCAGGTCGCCGATCTTGCTTCCCAGGCTCTCTTCGTCGCTTGCAACAAAGGGTAGATCCGGCATTGTCATGCCGGCGCGACTTTCCCACCAGAGCACCAGCAGAAAGACCACCAGCAGTCCGGCCAAGGTCAAGGCAATCGCGCCGCCGTGGCCAAAGAGCGCCGGCAACCAGATCCGTGGGCCTGTGCTAATTGTGTTTGTCCACCACCAATCCCACGTGTAGCTGGCACCCAGGAGCCCCAGTAAGATGCCGCCAAAGCTCACCCACGACGCAATGTAGCCCTCGCCCATGCGGTAGACGCTGCCGGAGACACAGCCACCGGCAACGACCATCCCAACGCCAAAGAGCAACCCACCGACAACGAGATGCCAACCGATCGGCAGAATGTTGGCAGCAGGTGGCACCATCCCCAGCCCCGGATTGGGTACTTGCTTGGCCATAAAGGCGGCAAAGCCCAACGTCGCCACCGCCAGCCCAACGAGCACCCCCTTCATATTGCGCCCGTGGCCCAGCAGAAAGATGTCACGGAAGGCGCTGGCAAAGCAGAAACGACTGCGTTGCAACACAAAGCCAAAGGCGAGGCCAAAGGCCCAGAAGGTACCCATTTCGCCGTCAAAGGCGCTGACGAGCAGCAGAATGATGAGCGCCGAAAGAGTGGCCAACACGCCCATCCGCACGTGGGGACCCAGCGTGGTCAGAAAGGTGCCAGGAGAGACATTCCCACCGGCAACGACATCAGTCGCACCACGGTTCAGTTGGTTAGCCATGCGACGAAGCTCCTTTCTCGATTGCCAGATAGCGCGACCATTCGAGCCACGAGCCGTCGTAGTTGCGCACCCGCGGAAAGCCCAACGCGCGTAAGACGACGTAGGTGTGGGCGGCACGTACGCCAGAGCGGCAGTAGGTGACAATCTCTTTGTCTGGGGTGATGCCAAGGCCGGCTAACTCCTCACGTAACTCGGCGGCGGGGCGCATGAGTTCCCACCCACCAGGCGGCACGGCATTCATCCAATCCCAGTTGATGGCGTTGGGCAGATGACCTTGGCCATACTCGTTTGGTGTGCGCGTATCAACGACAACGAGATCGGTTCGGGGTGGCTGTGTCAGCAACCACGCACGCTCGGCCAAATGCTCTTCGGCGTTGCGGATCGCAAAAGTCGTTGGCTCTGGTGTCGCCACGCTGGTTGTCTGCGGATAGCCTAACTCCTGCCAGCTATCCCAACCACCGTTGAGGACGGCCGCTTGGGTAAAGCCAAAACGGGCCAGTGCCCAAAGTACTCGTGCCGCCGGCATGCCCCAATTGTCATCATAGAGTACGACAACATTGCCTTCACTGACGCCGATGCTGCTCATGCGGGCGGCAAAATCCGCGGCGGGAATCAACATGCCGGGCACGTGGTCCCGAATGGTGGTAATCTCTGGCAACTCCAAACGGACTGCCCCAGGCAGATGTCCTTCGGCATAGGCATCGGCGCTGCGTACATCGATCAGGCACAAGGCTGGGTGATCGAGCTTTTGCAAAAGCCATTCAATGGTTACAACTGGACCCGCGAGTTGTAAAGTTGGCTGACCAGTCTGCGTTTCAACATTTTCTGCCATCAATTCTTCCTTCTTTACCTGAGTAGTTACGCTGATCGTACGAAAAACCGCCACCGGACAGGTCCAGTGGCGGTTTCTAAGCAATAAAAAAGCGCCCAGGAACTTGGGCGCTCACACGTTCGCGTCTGTCCCTCACTGAACTCGGCCATGCTGGCGGAGACAGGGAGGGCACTTGAGCATCATCAGGCATCGTTGCACTGCTGTGCTCGAGCGCCGGACCGCAGTCTCCGCTCAAGACAGATGCAACAACAACAGGCTAGATGGACGGGTTTCGTTTTGATCATCACTTTGGATAAATAGATTAGTCAATCGGGTAGACGGGAAATAGTGATAGGGGCATTGTATGTTGTGCATCGGTAGACTGTCAAATTGTTGATACAGCAATTGATCTCATGCCGCCCTAAACGCAGCCACAGATTTTCTGTAACGCCAAACCCCAATGTAACTGATCGTGTAACGGGCGTTTTTCGCTATCCACGTAGGCACACGTAGGCACACGAAGGCACACGTAGGTGAAGCTCTTCTTCGTGAAACTTCGTGCACTTCGTGGATCGGTATTTTCTGGAATAGCCTAAGGCTGCATTGTGACGTAAAATGAGCGGATGTTATTTATTGGAATCGATCTGGCGTGGAGTCCACGCAACCCCAGCGGGGGCGCAATCATTCGGGATCAGCAGTTGATCACGCACAGTGGCAGCTTGAGTGACAATGCTGCGATCATTGCGTTTGCAACCGATCAATTGCAGCCCACTGAAGGCGCGGTGATTGCCATTGACGCACCACTGCGGGTGCCCAACGCTACTGGTGCCCGCCTTTGCGATCGCGCATTGAGTGCCGATTGGCGCGCCTACGATGCCGGGGCATTGCCGGCCAACCGCAAGCTCTTAGCCTATGACGGTGAAGTTCGTGGTGAAGCGTTGGTTGCCCAGTTTACCGAGCGCTTTGGTTTTCGCGAAAGTGCGCCCATTCCGCAGCGGGGGACGGCGCGTTATCTCTGCGAAATCTTTCCCCATCCGGCACATGTCAGTCTCTTTCAGTTGCCAAAAACGTTGAAGTATAAAGCGAAGCCTGGGCGAACACCCGCGATGCGCCGCGCCGAGTTGCAACGCTATCAGCGGCTACTGGCAACTTTGGCGACAGCAATACCGCCATTGGCTGGCCATGAGGCGATCCTGGCGGAGGAGCTTGCGCCGCTCCGTGGTCTTGCGCTAAGGGGACGTGCGCTGAAAGCCTATGAAGATACGCTCGACGCCATTACCTGTGCCTACACGGCCCTCTATCTCTGGCATCATGGCCCCGCCCGCACAGTGGTCTACGGCACGGTTGACGATGGTCACATTCTCACCCCGTTATTGCCCGCGTCTCAGTCGGCGTAAGGGCCGCGATTTTCTGGGGGAAAGAGGGCGGCAATGTGGCGCATCATGTTGTCGGTGAGTTGATCCATTTGCCGACGGCGCACCGCGCCTTTGTACTCGGCGTCAAGGGCAAGCGGGCCAAACGGTGGACCGATCCGCAATGTCAGTGGTGTGCGCCGCCAACGGCGTAAATTTGTTAGAATGTGCTGGCTCCCGATTAGTGCGATCGGTAGAATCTGCGCCCCGCTCATGGTTGCCAACAGGGCCACGCCGGATTTGGCGCGAATCAGCGTGCCGTCGGTGCGGGACATATTGCCTTGCAGTTCGGCAATCTGTTGCCCTTTGGCAACGATATCGGCGAGATCCGGGTTGATGCCTCCTTCGGGGAAGATTCCCACAATGCCGCCAGCCCGCAACGTTCGCACTGCTGTCGTCATCGCCTGCCGGTCAACCTGGCCCCGCCAGATGGGAATACTCTCGAACACGGTTGTAAAGGGGTGAATCCAGCGGTTCTCAATTGCTTCAGTGGCGATCAGATAGGCAGGGGGATAGGGCAACAGCAGGCTAATCACTGGGGCATCAAACCAACTGAAGTGATTGGAAATGACTAGCAGGCCATTGGTGGGGTGCGGTGCATTCTCTATACCTTCGACAGTAACGTGAAATAACACTCGAATGAGCAAGCGTCCAATCTGCACCAAGATTGAACGTATCAAATGTCTTACGGCAATAGACATCAGGCGGCAACATCCTTCTATCGTGAGCGGTTAATCGACCTCTAGTTTACTATTATAACGGAAAAAAGGGGCAATCGGTAGAAATGCAAAGGCGCCGACTTCAAAAAGTCAGCGCCTTTGCAGGAGAAAGGAAACCCAAAAGGAGACGAGTAGATGCACCATTTCTACTCAAGACCTATAATAGCATAACGCTTGCTGAAGAACATCAGTTGGATAATGTACTTTGTTGTGCTGAAAGTGGCAGTAGTCGTTGCGACAAACAACGCACGCCCCCTTACCTTTTTCGTGTAAAAAAGATAAATCAGTACGATTTTTCGATCGCTTGCCTATAAGCTAGCAGATCGGGCAAAGGGTCTAGAAAGAGGTTGCCCACCGTTCCAAAGCGAGCGCTTGTAAAACGGTGGGCTCATACAAAGGAGGAACCAAAAGAGGTGCTTGTCTGTAGTTGTGAAGTAAGCTCCCCTCAAACTTCACAACCACAACAATAGTGTAGCCAGGCAAGTTACACGCTAGTTACAAATGGCACAATCTGCTATAGCATTCCCATGGTCCGTCTGGGTCGCAACTATTCCTGCTTTCCTGTGTTACAAAACTGCAATGAATCAACACTCGGGCAATCCTGTGTAAAGTGCAGCGCTAGATAATCCCATGTGCATTCGGAGCCTGCTTTGTTTGACAGGTTGCGGTTGGGTAGCTAAAATGGCCGAACGCCTACGCGCAGGATAGTTCTTATCTCAATTTTTGGGTAGATTAATAATCAGAGTAGAGGAGAAGTAAACCGATGGCAACAACTTTTGAACGTGTCCGTGACATTATCGTCGATCAGTTAGGTGTTGACCCTACAGAAGTCACGATGGAAGCCAATTTCCGTGAAGATCTTGAGGCAGATAGCCTGGACCTGGTCGAATTAATTATGCGCTTTGAAGAAGAGTTCGGTGGCGAAATTAGCGATGAACAAGCGCAAGAGATCGTCACCGTTGGCAATGCTGTAAAACACTTGGATAGCTAACCCTTGTAGTTCGCGCTGCCATGGTAGATCAAAAGATGCGCCGCCAATAATGGCGGCGCATCTTTTGATCTACGCGTGTCAATAGACGCCCTCTTCTATTAGCGGCTTTCTACCTCGCTTTGTGTCGCTAACAACTGTGCCAATAAGTTGTTGTTCTGCGCCGGTATCAGTGTGATCTGTGCCTTACCAGCAAGAACCCGCTGTGTCTCTAAAATCTCAAAGAGGGCGTTGGCCACTTCCTCATCCGCACTGATCGCTTTGAGTGCTTCCCCAACAATCTTGGGGCGCATTGCATTGGCTTTGCCAAACTCGACCGCTGCCTCGCGCTCAGCGGTGCTGGTGATAATGCTCACCTGATTGGCACCATCCTGCCGAATGGCGGCAGTGACCTGGCGTAGGCGATTGACGACCTTTTCTTCGATTTGGCGAATCATCTGGGTATCGCGGAAGTGAACTTTGCGAATATAGACCGACCCCAGTTTATAGCCCCATTCCGTCGATTTGGGCGAAACCTCAGTGCGTACCGCTTGGCTCATCTCATGACGGGTTTGCAGCATATCTGCCAATGGCATGTTGCTTAAAGTGCGCACGGTGGCATTACTCACATTGGCCGACAGTGATCCTTGTGGATCGGTATTCTTAAAAAGATAAGCGACCGGATCACTGATAAACATCTCATACCAGACGCCAATCCCCATGGGCGCGCCCTCTTCTGAGTTGACGGGGAGACTGCGTAGATACTTCTGGTCGAGGCGCATATCGAGAACATAGCGCTTGCCAAACCAGCGTACGATCAACGCCAACGGCCCAAGCCGGAGCCAGAGAAAGTATAAACCTGGTTCCCGCAATACCGCCATGACCCGTCCAAAGAGCACGTAGACCTCACTCGTTCCCTCTTCTACAACCGTGTACACACCAAACATCCGAAAGATCCCCTTAATCAGTGGTTCACCGATCAAGAGCACGAAAAAGGTAATAACAGCCGTTGTTAGCATAGATCCCAATCCTTCAAGCATGGTCTGTTCTCCTCTTACAGTCGTTCCGCGAGGATCACTTGTTTGGCCTGGGCATAGAGCTGCAGGCGAACGTTACGTAGATAGGTGCGCAACACCTCTGGGCCATCGCTTTTTAGGGTGTTAAGCTGTTCGGCAAGTGCCTGTAGCGGCTCAACTTCGGCACGCGCATTGAGCGTTTCGATTTCAACCGCTCGTCTCGATTGGACAATCTTCTGGTCCGCCGATGCTTGGGCTAGACTGATATCGGAAGAGACTTGGTTGTGTGCAGTATTAATTGCCGCCAGCGCCGATTCCACATCTTGGGGCGGATCAATCGCGGTAATCAGCGAAGCATCGAGGATAATGCCATATCTTGCTTCGGAAGAGCGACAATCTTCTTCCATCTGATCATTGAGTGAGCTGAGGTTTTTCCGAATATCATTGATCGAAATCCCCGCCATGATATTCGCTTCTTCAGGGGTCATCGTCGCCAGTAGAGAGGCGCTGGGCGCTTCAAAGCCGGCAATTCGGTTGCGTAATACCGAGACAAAGTAGCCCATGGTGTGGACAATCGGCTGCTTCACGCCAAAGAGATAAGCATAGAGATTCTGGTCAGAGATGCGATAGCGGATCTGCCCTTCCAGCCCAGTGTTGAGCTGATCCTTGGTGACGGCTTCTAACATCGTGCCGCCACGATTGGCCGTGGGATCTTCCAAATCCTTGGCCATATTCATCGTCTCGGTGGCCACCGATACTTTGTAAACCTTCTCCCACGGCCACTTGAAATAGGGGCCACCTGGCCCGATGACGCGTACTTGTGGCCAGATGTACCGTTCCCGTTCATTCGGCCGCAATGTCTCGGCCAACGGTAGATCTTGTGTTGTCAATTTCCCCATTCGTTCCGCTCGTCCAAAGCTTGTCTTAACGGCCCGCTCATTCTGGTCAACTGTATAGAAGCTCGTCAGAATATAGCGCACTGCAAACCAGGCTAAAAATCCAAAAAAGAGGCCAGAGGAGACCCACATAATTTGTCCTTTCTTACATCCGTGCCAGAGGCATTCCCGTTGCTGCCATGCCAAAGCGCAAGATTGTTCGTCGATTGATGATAGGACTTACGCACTTCTCTGGTTTCGATACGCAGAAATGCACGCTACTCAACTGGCAAACTGCGCAAGCCCTGGATTAGATTGAATGGTTACTGATAGACGAATCATTTAAAAGTCATCCATAACAAGGGTACTTTTATACGAGAGATGCTGTATGGCTTTTAAGGATTTTATCTATGAGAAGGGCCGGTAGAGGTGTTGACGCCGCCGGTGCGTTGCGTTGATTTTGCTTTCACGCTTTCTGTGAAATGGTGGGAGTTGAGTCTATAGTATACAGGCGAAGCCACTACATTGTCAATGATTTTGGCATACTGCAAATTGCTGAACCACTGCTTTCCGGCCCACTACTTTCTGGCCCACTGCTTTCCGGCCCACTGCTCCACGGCGAGCGTCTTCATCTGGCCGCTGACCGATTCGCGGAGTGCTATGGTACCACGAGCGAGATCGATGCCCACCGCTCATGGTGTGCAATTGAGCTGTAACGGTTCCGCTGGATAGATCCCTACTAAGATCGGCGGCAGGAGTGTGGCCAACCTTGGTGGCATAAACTGTTCGTGTGACTGTGCCAGTTCATCGACCCGCCACCAGTGAAAGGTTTGGTGTAACTTCTGTTCATAGGGCAGCAGATTGGCAAGGGTTACCTGGGGCTGCTGTACACGGGCGAGATAGACCTGCTCCTGTAAGAGCAGCGTGCGGGTCGGAAAGTGTAGCAGCCGTTCTTGGTGCCAGAGGCAAGGGCCAAAGGTGGCGTCGGCGATGCCAGTCTCTTCCCATAACTCGCGGCGCGCCGTTTCCTCATAACTTTCGCCAGACTCAACGCCGCCGCCAGGGGTGATCCAAAAGGTGATCATCTCTGGGCGGTTGTGGTGAAACGCTTCGCCATCATTAACGTGCAGCAACAGAATACGGTCTTGTTCATCAAGTAGAAGAATACGAGCGCTGTGGCGGATAGGATAGAGCGTCATGGGTTGTTGTCATTCGTCATTGGATAACTGTTGCAACACATTTGCTGTGACGCGTTGTACGAGCGGATCGCTGTCAAGCCCATAGGCCCAATCGGTAGTGCCAGCATTGAAAACAGTGCCGTTGCCACGGCTAAAGGTGCCCATGACCGCGTTGCCGTGGGCGAGCCGGGCTACATTTTGGGGAGAAGCGTCACCAAAAAGTCCGGTGGCGACCCCTTCGAGATCACCCGGCCCGTCTGGATCGGCCCAGATCGCTTTGGGGATCTCGCTGTAGGTGGCGGTTTGCGAAAGCAGACGCGCAGGTGATGTGGCCAGGATCGTAAAGCCCTCTGGTGTGCCATCTTCGTGGGTGGGGATGGGTAGCCCTTGCTGCATGGTAAACGCACAACCATCCGTCTCGTAGCCGACGATGTAGGAGCCAAGCCCCAATTGGTCGCCATAGTGCAGCCCGGTGCCGGCAAAGGCCCAATGCTCTGGTCGATAGACTGTGTAGGCACCGGAGCTACGTGGCACGCCGCCGCCAACGCGCACATAACCACCGCGCGTAAAGCTCAATCCCGTCGTCAGATTTTCTGGCCGCCGGATCAGCGGATAGGACCAGAAGCTGGTCAGTCGTCGTTGCTCTTGCGTGCCGATGACTGGATCACGGTCATGCGCCTGGCCTTTGTAACAGACCATTGTCTGCCCATGATCTTCATAGCGCACTTGCCAAAAACAGCTGTTGCCTGAAAAGATCGCCAGATTGCCCCCGTCTTCGACAAAGCCATCGACCGCATCGCGCATCTCCCACGACCAATATTCATCGTGGCCCATGCTGACCATTAGGCGATAGCCAGTAAGGATCTCTGGCTGGAAATGGAGATCACTATTGATCGCATAGTCAAGCTGAACCCCGTTGCTTTCGGCCCAGCGCACAAAGCGCCGTTCCCAGTTGTGCCAACCGCCGGACGCGCACCAAAGTGGATAGCGACCCGCTTCTAGGTAGCGGATCAACTGCTGATGTTCGGGATCGCCCTCCGGCGCAATTGCGGCGACGCGCCCGTCGTAACGCGTCGCTGGACGGCTGATAAAGCCCCGTTCCCACGGCCGTTGAAAGGAGACCTGTGTCGCGCCGGTGTAGAGGCAGTGGCCGCCCCATTTATTGTAGGCGTTGTAGGTGTTGGTGGCCAAAACGAGCAAGATCGCATTGGCGGATGGCTGTGGTGCGCGCACCACAAAGCCGGCGTGGCTGGTGGCGGCGGGTCCCGTTGTCTCCTTGCTGTGGAAGGTTACTTCATAGAAGCCAGTGCGCCAATCCATGGGAATGGGTAAGGTAAAGGTCACCGGCCAGCCACAGCCATTCGCATAGGCATCGTTCGGTGTCGCTTGCAATGTGCCAGCAAGTTGGCTGCTGCGCCAGATCACTTCGCGTGTTGCCCCGATACGGGCAGTCTCGATCGTAAAGGCACTTGTGCGCGCCGAGCAGTGAAATGCTATCGTTTCGCCGGGCAAGTAACTGAGGCGGTCAAGATAGCCTTCGACGGCCAAGGTTAGCGTGTTGAAATCGACGGGCATTGATGGGAATCCTTCTGACATGGCATTGGGTGAGTAGATAAGGCCAATACAAAATTTAAACTTTCCACGAAGCGCACGAAGAGACACGAAGCTTTGTCTTTTCTTCGTGAAACTTCGTGCGCTTCGTGGATAATTATTTCTGCGGAATGGCCTAAGGGTCTGTCCAGAAATAAAGTATCGGATTTGTTTTGAATTACACTGGGATACTTATAAAATCAGGTATGTTATTTCTGGACGGACCCTAAGCAGATTGATGACATCAGCTGGGCTACGGAGGCTGAGCTTGTCGAAGCCGGAGCCGCTCTGGCTTCGACAAGCTCAGCCTCCGCTCATTACCCCGTCGTTTAACTCAATGGGGCATGGCACCATCCGGTAGGGGCGACACGTACGTTTTGCCCTTTGTTGCTTCCTTGAATTCCTCTTGCGCCGCGGCCAATAGATCCGGCTTGGTCATCAGATCGAAGGCGGTCAGCGCCATCGCCTTGGCGGCGTGGAGCATGCCCTTGGCACCAATGCTCGAGCCCGATGACGCCACGATCTGCCAACTGTGGGGTGGTGTACCAAAAGGCCAGCAGGTGGTGGTCAACTGGCCGGTTGGTGTAATTTGACTGACGTCGGCAACCTCGGTCGAGCCGGGCATCACTTGGGGCTCAGCCTTGAAGCCAATCACCTGCTCCCAAAGTGGATTGTCGAGGTCAACGTTGGTGAAGCCATCGGTTGCGTTCTTTTCTAGCATCTCGTAACTATAATCAAGCGAGCCGGCAGGGAAAGTTGCTTGCAATTGTTTGGCAAAGCGCTTCTCCTGCTCGGTAAATGTCATCTCCCCCGCCTCGCGCAGCTTTTCCAGCATCAAGTTGGACATTACGCTGTTGGGCAGCACGTCATAGCAGCCGGTGAGAAAGTCAATATCATAAGTCGTGCCGCTCATCAGCGCGGCGCCTTTGGCAATGTCGAGCATACGCGCATAGATCTCTTCGACCTGGGCGCGTTTGGGGGCGCGTACAAAGTACCAGATTTGTGCGTAAGCGGGCACGACGTTGGGTGCCTGGCCGCCGCTGGTGATGACGCTGTGAATGCGTGCCTCTTGAATAATATGTTCGCGCAGATAATTAACCCCAACATCCATCAGTTGCGCACCGTCGAGCGCACTGCGACCTAAATGGGGTGCCGCCGCGCCATGGGCTGCCACGCCATGAAAATTGACCTTAAACGAATTCATCGCCAGCGAGGAACTGTGCCAGATCTGATTGGTGTCTCCTGGGTGCCAACAGACGGCGGCATCGAGGTCATCAAAAGCACCATCTTTCGCCATAAAGGTTTTGCCGACCAGCGTCTCTTCGGCTGGGCAGCCATAAAAGCGGATCGTCCCGGGGATCTTCTGCGCTTCCATTTCTTCTTTGACAGCAAGTGCGGCGGCAAAGCTGGCCGTGCCAAAGAGGTTGTGGCCACAGCCGTGACCGGCACCGCCGTTTTCGATTGGTGCCTTTGCTGCGCTTAATTCTTGCGACAGACCTGGTAGCGCATCATATTCGCCGAGGACACCGATAATTGGTTTGCCGGTACCCCAACTGGCAACAAACGCAGTTGGCATCTGGCCGACGCCGCGTGTCACCGTAAAGCCGGCCTCTTCGCACTCTTTGGCAAGCAGGTTGGCGGCAAAGGTCTCCTGCAGGCCAATCTCTGGATGATCCCAGATCTCCTTGGCGACGTAGGCGAGCTTTTCATCTTCATGTTCCAGGTAGTGCAAAATAGTCTCTCTGCTGCTCATGGTATTTTCCCAATCTGTGAAAGGCTTTGTTTGTAATGATCCAGCGCCCCCCAACTTCCCCCGCGAGCAGGGAAGGAGTAAGTGTGCCCCTCCCTGATGTTGGGGAAAGGCAAAAAGGGCTCCCCGAGGTGGGGTGAATCGTTATGTTTGTTTAAGCGACATAGGCTATCCCTGCTTCGTCTAAAAAGTCGGCGGCAATGCGGGCCAACGCGGCTTTGTGAAACGCAAACCATTCCTCGCGCAGCCCGTAGCCATCGAGTGCAGCTTTGAATTTGCGAAACGCGCCCTTGCCGTGAATTTGGGCGAGCAGATCACGACGTTGCCGACCATTGTCGACGGTGGCACAGAAGTCTTGCATAATGGTCCACTCGTGGATGTCGGCACTCGTGGGTAGGCGCAGATAGTCGGCAGTATTGAGCACCTGCTCGGCCATTGCCAAAAGCTCCACTTGCCATTCGGGGACCTCATCGATTTCGTAGCCGGTTTCAACGGTAACCAACTGATCATTGCTCACGGTAAGTAGCTCGCCACTCTCTTTATTGATATAGACGTATATATCGTCGCTGATCAGCTCTAACTCATCAACAACGGCGGCAAGGGAAACAGGAACGGGCATGCTCTTCTCCTTCTACGGTAGCCATTTGTCCCAAAGAAGGGATGGGACTGGATTCTTGTTACGCACAGGCGCAACGTGCGTCAATCGGCGGAATCATAGGGCTTATCTTAAACGAAAAATGGAATTTCTAACAAAGCGGCGAGACGAATTGCGTTTGTGGCACGTGACGGGGCATCGATGAGGCCAATCTACCTCAGCCGCTGCGGCAACTTCTCGATGTTATACACAAGTCAGCATGAAGCCCCTCCTTTGGGCCAGCGCGCGTCGCACCGACGGAGGAATCTAGCGGAGGAATCTAACGGAGGAATCTAACGGAGGAATCTAACGGAGTGGCAACAGTGGTTGGTCCGTGCGACGCACGCGATCGCGTTGGCCTGCAACACGCCGATGCTCATTCTGAACGCAGTGTAGCAGAGGATTTTCACTGGATAAATCGATTTACAACTATTCGACTTTTATGGTATTGTTTGCCTATCCACGTAGTTGTTGATTGTACCCCATTCGAGGACAAATAAGGAGCGAATGTGTGCGTTTGAACAAAGAATTACAGGTTGGTGTTGTGGGCACCGGCTTTATCGGACCGGTTCACGTTGAGGCGCTGCGCCGCTTGGGGATCCGCGTGGCGGGAATTGTTGGTAGCAGCCCTAGCCGCGCGTTACCCAAGGCGGAGGCGTTGCGGCTAGATTCCGTCTACACCACGGTCGATGATCTACTTGCCGATGACAAAATTGACGTAGTCCACATTACGTCGCCTAACCATCTGCACTATCCACAGGTGAAGGCGGCGCTTGAAGCGGGCAAACATGTCGTCTGTGAAAAACCGCTAGCGATGGACAGCCACGAATCTGCCGAGTTGGTGGCGCTGGCACGCGCAAAGGGACTCGTCAACGCCGTTAATTTTAATATTCGCTTCTACCCATTGGCGCAACATGCCCGTTCGCTTGTGCAGCGGGGTGACACTGGTGATATTTACATCGTTCAAGGATCGTATCTACAGGATTGGCTGCTCTACGAAACGGATTGGAATTGGCGGCTCGAACCGGGTTCGGGTGGCGAACTGCGCGCCGTTGCCGACATCGGTTCACATTGGCTCGACCTGATGACCTTTATCACTGGCAAGCGGATTGAAGCCGTCTGCGCGGACTTTCAGACGTTCCTGCCTGTGCGCCAAAAGCCCAAGACTGCGATTGATACCTTTACCGGCAAGCTGCAAACGACCGTGGAAACCGAGCCGCAAACGATCAAAACCGAGGATTACGCCACGATCCTGCTGCGTTTTGTCGGTGGTGCTCGTGGTGTAGTCACTGTTTCACAAGTGAGCGCCGGGCGTAAGAATCGCCTCTACTTTGAAATTGATGGCGCGCAATCCTCGCTCAGCTGGGATTCGGAACGCCCCAATGAACTGCTGATCGGTCACCGTGACCGTCCCAATGAACTGCTGCTCAAAGATCCCGCGTTGCTCAGCGCTGAAGCGCGCCAATTCGCCTCCTACCCCGGCGGTCACAACGAAGGGTTCCCCGACACCTTCAAGCAACTCTACACCGCGATCTATCGCTATATCGAAGCGGGTGACTACACTGCCCCCGCTGACTTCCCCACCTTTGCCGATGGTCACTACGAGCTGCAACTTGGCGAGGCGATCTTGCAGAGCGCACGGGAAGAGTGTTGGGTTGGCATAGAGAAAGCATAAATCCCGACGCGGATAACGCAGATTTAGCAGATTTCCACAGATAAAATCTGTTTTGATCCGCCCAATCCGTGTTATCCGCGTCAAAATAACGAAAGGAAATTTCCATGAAACTCGGTCTGATGAGCGCGGCGCTGCCGATGCTCTCGTTTGAAGAGCTGGTGGCGTGGTTGAGCGCCAATGGCTTTGGCATGATCGAAGTGGCCTGTTGGCCGGTGGGCAAGGCGGCGCGGCGCTATGCCGGCGTCACCCACATCGACGTGGCAACCCTCGACGACAAGCGCGTCGCTGAAATTCACAACACACTTGACCAACACAATATCCAGATCTCCTCGCTCGGCTACTACCCCAATCCACTCCACCCCGACGTCGAACACCGCACAATGGTGATCGACCATCTGAAACAGGTGATTGTCGCCGCTGAAAAGTTACATGTGCCGATTGTTGGCACCTTTGTTGGGCGCGATAAGACCAAGACGGTCGAAGCAAATCTCGAGGAATTCGGTAAGGTCTGGCCGCCGCTTGTCAAGTTCGCCGCCGACCACGGTATTAAGATTGCGATTGAAAATTGCCCCATGATCTTCTCCAACGACGAGTGGCCCGGCGGTGACAACCTGGCAATCACGCCCCATGTTTGGCGGCAGATGTATGAGATTCTACCCGACGACAACTTTGGCCTCAACCTCGATCCATCGCACCTGATCTGGCAGATGATCGACTACGAGCGCGTCGTCTATGAGTTTGCCGACCGCATTTTCCACGTCCACGCCAAGGATATGCGCATTGATCGGGAACAACTCTATCAGCGCGGCGTCATGGCAGTGGGGATGGGTTGGCAGGTACCGCGACTGCCGGGATTGGGCGAGGTCAACTGGTCCAAGTTCCTCGGCGCGCTCTATGCAGTGGGCTATGATTATGTCTGTAGCATTGAGCATGAGGATCGCGCCTTTGAAGGGACCGAGGACTTGGTCAAGCGCGGCTTGTTGATTGCGCGCGATGTCTTGTCGCCCTATTTGAAGTGATTATCTGACAGCCACCGCAATGCAACAGCAGGTCAAAGCAGTCTGGTCGATTTGGGCGGCGTTACATCGGTCGACGGTGGTAGGGTGGTATCAGTCGGGCGTGCTGGCTGAGGAGATCTAGATCGTGACCGAACCAAATCTAACCGCAATGCTAGCCCGCTGGACGCAACAACTCGTGGGCGTTGCCCAAAATGGGCTAACCTTTTCCAACACTTTTATTGTCGGATCGATGGTGGTCTGTTGCAGCCACAGACCGAAGAGATCCGCCATGCTGCTTTCTTTGCACAGAATCGCTTGCCGTCACCACTGCTCGATGGTAAGCCTAGTTGGGTAGAACTGGCGTTTGCGTGGCATAAGGGGCTGCGGCGAGAACTCTATTTCGATTGGTGATGGCGCTTGCTTCTTCTGCTATTCGTGATCGAATTGCGCAAACTCTCCAAGAGCAAGTTAAGTGCTTAGCCGAACGCTCATCGCCGAAAAGATCGCCGAAAAGGTGGAATGGAATGAATCGGATCGTATCTCTGCTCTTATGGTTTTTGATCGGTGCAACGGTGTTGGTTGCCTCCGTCCCGACAGATTCTTATGCGTCAGCGTTGACCTATACCGTGCCAAAAATCGCGCTTACCCTGGGCTGGCCCGCAGCACAAATCGGTGGCCAGCAGCAACTTACTATCCAGATCGATGAGGTGCAGGGACGGCGTACCTCGTTGATTCTGGTTGTCACCTATCCTAGCGGAGAAATTGAGCGCTCCTTGCACTATGTCGACAGTGGTATGGGCACGATTGCGTGGAAGATTCCCGCCAATGCCGGTCTTGGCGAAGCAACGTTTCGGCTGGTTGCCAATGGCTGTACCTGTGGCGAACACAACACCATTCCCCAACAGTCCGCCGTCGATGGGACGGTTGAAGGCTCGTTTGCGATTGGCCCCCTTCAGTAAATTATTTTGGACGCTCCTGCACAGAGGCTCTAATGCCCACAAGAACAGAGAAGCCACAAAAATTTGCAGAAGTACATCTTTGTGACGTTTGTGTTTCTGTGGCTATTGGCGCTTTTGGATTTCAGGGGTGGACCCGCTTGGGTTTCGAAATGCTTCGCTACTCAACCGGCGCTCACTTCTTGTCAACCCCCTGAAATCCTGTTGAACCTGGCTATGTTGGGCTCTTTATAGTAGACGCATTTTGGTCACAAGCGCCGCGCTTCTCTGGCTGAATTGTCGGCGGGATGTCAGTAATGTTGGTTCGCTCGTGGTACAATCAGACGATCTTCATGCGATGAAGAATTTCATGCTTTCAGACGAAAGGATAGAATATGTACGCATCACAAACAACCCCGCGTACCGAAGCGGTATTTAGTACGCTGTTGCAGCAGATCTATGCCTGGATGGCCGGTGGTTTGGCCTTGACCGGCTTTGTTGCCTGGTATGTTGCCCAGTCCGATACACTGCTTAACCTGGTCTTTGGCAATCAGGCCGTTTTCTTTGGCTTAATCATCCTAGAACTTGGCTTGGTCTTTGGCTTAAGCTGGGGCTTGACGCGTATGACCGCCACCATGGCGACGGGCGCGTTTCTGCTCTACGCCGCGGTGAATGGCATCACAATGGCTTTTATCTTTCTGGCTTACACCAATGAATCGATCGCCAGTACCTTTCTGGTGACCGGTGGTACTTTTGCCGCAATCAGCATGTATGGCTACACCACCAAGCGCGATCTCACCTCCTGGGGCACCTATCTTTTCATGGGCCTCATTGGGCTGATCCTGGCCAGCGTGGTTAATATCTTCTTGCAGAGCAATGCGCTTGGCTGGATCGTAACCTATGCCGGCGTTTTGATCTTCGTTGGCCTTACCGCCTACGATACACAGAAGATCAAGGAAATGAGCGCCCGCATCGACGCCCGTGACAGCGAAACTTTCCAGAAGATGGCGATCATGGGCGCGCTACGCCTCTACCTCGACTTTATCAACCTCTTCCTCTACTTGCTGCGCATTTTGGGCAAGCGGCGGTAAAGATAGACCATTCTCTATGGTATCATTGTGTAGGTACATGAATCATCATGTACCTACACAATGATACTACTATTTTCTGTGATACTTTTGTCTTTCGTTTGTTCCAGATAAGCTGGAAATGCTGATCATTCCCATTGGCCTCACCTCATGTCATAAAGAATTAGGCGGTTCAGGTTCCCTCTGTTCACCTCATATACTTCCTAATATGCTCCCTAATATGCTCCCTAATATGCTTCCCAGTGCACTTATGCAAAGAAGTTTCGGTAGCCGAATATTGGGCTAGGGTCTGTTGACATTTGCCAAAACGACCAATCAATTGGCCGACTAACCCCGAAAAGCCGCCTCAGCGGCTACATACCTAGCCGCTGAGGCGGCTTTTCGGGGTTATACTGCGTTCAGAATGAGAACCGGAGTTTTGCGGACCAACGGGATCGCGTGCGTCGCACTGACCGCCAACTGCTTCCAGTCCGCTAGATGCTTCCGTCAGTGCGACGCACGCTGGCCGAAACTAGGGCTTTCA
>DAOUCA010000162.1:0-120200 GCA_034432375.1 Caldilineaceae bacterium | reverse complement strand
AATTTCAGAAATTAGAGCCGTCATTCCTGCGCAGGCAGGAATCCATCTTCATGTTACACGAGTAGATTCCTGCCTGCGCAGGAATGACATCTGGAAATTTCCGCCAAAACAAGGTTTGGCGAAGGTATTACTATAAGCTTCAGACGTTTGTTTTGAAATCAGATCATGCCTGCTATTCCTGAAAGCATTCGTCACCAAGTCTTTGAGCGTGCCCATTATTGCTGCGAATATTGCCAAACTGCCCGTCGCCTCAGTGGAATGCCACTTGTGATCGATCACGTCATTCCTGTATCGCGTGATGGCACAGATGAATTCGCTAATTTAGCCGCAGCTTGCTATCGCTGTAACGAGTACAAGTGTGCCAGAACAGATGGTATTGATCCGACTACAAATGAATTAGCGGCTCTCTTTAATCCTCGAATACATCGGTGGCAAGAACATTTCCAATGGATAGACGGTGGTACGCATGTTGCCGGCAGAACAGCAATCGGTCGCGCAACAGTGTTGACACTGCGACTCAATAATAATTACATCATTGAATCACGGGTACTCTGGGTTCATCAAGGCTGGCATCCGCCCCATGTAGAGTAGCTTTATTTTCTACTCCGTCGATGTCAACTCGCGCAAGATCAGAATTGGCTTGCTCCCCAAAATCGACTGCGACGCGGCCATGCCCACACCAGTTACCAGCGCCATTGTTACGATTACCAAGCCGACACTCGCCCCGATGGTCGGGTGGTAGGCGATCTCAAAGAGATAGCGGCAGAGCGCCCAACTACCCACCTGTGCCATCAACAGCGCCAATGCGGCGGCAATTCCCCCCAGCAATAGATTTTCTGTGATAAAGACGTTGCGCACAAAGCGTCGTTTTGCGCCCAGCACCTTGTAGTAGACCGCCTCTTGGATCCGGGCCTGGCGCGTCGCATAGACCGAGCTGATCACAATCAAGATCCCAGCCAACACACTAAAGAGCGAGAAGAAGCGGATCACCCGCACGAGCCGTTCGGCGACGGCGGCCGCGTTTTCCACTGTCTCGGTGATATCAATCACGGTGATGTTGGGATAGGCGGCAACGATTTGGTTGCGTAGCGGGGCAATTGCGCCCGGGGGTAGCCGTAGCGCGGTGATAATCGACTGCGGGGCACCATGCAAAACGGCCTCGGGAAAGATAAAGGTAAAAAAGGGCGCAAACCCTTCTTCGGTGGTGTGGCTACGGATACTGGTAACGGTGGCATCCAGCGGCACCCCCTCAATCCGAAAGGTAATCACGTCGCCCAGTTGAAACGCATGGAGTTGCAGCAACTCATCGAGGATCGAGACGGGCGTTTTGACGCTGCCATCGGTGGGATAGAGGGTCGCGCCACGCACGAATCTTTCATTAGCAGGCAACTGATCGCCATACGTCAATGTGTAGGGACGGGCCAAGTTGTCACCGCGACGAGCCTCTTCGGCTTCTGTATCGATTGGTTGACCGTTGATGGCTGTGATCGAAGCACGGATGGTCGGGATGAGTTCGGCCGGTTGTTCGGGATTGCTCGCCGCAATCAAGGTGGCAACGCCTTCCCGTTGGTCGGGCTGAATGTCGATGATTACAGCGTTGGGTGCATCGGTGGGGTAAGCTTCGACAAAGGCCGCGTTGAGATTGCGTTCGAGCAGATAAACGCAGAAGATCACGGCAAGCGCCGCCGAAAGGGTGATCACAATTGTGTGGGTCGCATTGCGGGGGCGGAAAAGACCACGCAGGGCCTGGCGCACGATCATTGCTTGCCCTGGCAGCCGTTGAACCAACCAGAGCAACCCCCACGTTAAGAGTGCTGAGAGCAGGAGCAACCCCAAAACGCCCCCAATAAAGTAGAGCCCAAGGGTGATCCGTTGCAATTGCCAGAGCACCATGCCGACAAAGAAGAGCGTCAACACAAGAATGATCAACGCATGGGACCAACGCCACTGCCACGAACCGCTCTCTTTGCGAAAGATAAAGTTTGGCTTGAGATCATCCAGTTGAAAGATCGGCAACAGGGTGAAGCAGGTTACGACGATGAGACCAAGTGCCACCCCTTCCAGCAGCGTACGCAATGAGATGGTCAATTGCACATTCGGTGGCAAAAAGTCACCAAGCAAAAGCGGAAAGAGCCGCTCCAACAGCAGCCCCACACCAATCCCCAACAGGGTCCCCAAGAGGCCAAGGATAAAGAGCACAGCCAGAAAATTGACCTTGACAAAAGTGCTTGTTGCCCCGAGCGTTTTCATCACGGCAATCGTATTATCGCGTTCGCGCAACAGCGCAGTGAGGGCACTTTGAATGCCAATGCCAGAGAGCAACAGCGTAAAGATCGCCACCAGCCCCAGAAAGAGCAGCAGATTCTCAAAGAAGCGTTGCACCCCCGAACGGGCCGAGCGATAGGTCTGCACCTCTTCCTGAGGCTCTAGCACCTTGGCAACCCGGTCGGCCAGGGCATCGAGATTGCTTTCATTGTTCACCTTGAGCAGCACTTCATAGTTCACCCGGCTGCCGGGCAGGATCAAGTCCAGCGCTGCCAGATCGGCAGCCGCAATAAAGATCCGTGGCCCCAATGTAAAAAAGTTCACCGGCCGATCCGGTTCAAAGGTAACAACATCGCCAATCGTTAACGTCGCTTGCCCAATCTGTAATTGATCACCAACCCGGAGTTGCAGACGGTCGAGCAACTCTTGCGCCACGATCACCGTTCCTGGTTGCAACACCGTGTGAAAAGGTCGACCGGAGGCTAAGGTGACCTCCCCATAAAAAGGATAATCAGGCTCCACAAGCTTGAGATTGGAAAGTAGCGTCGCTTCGGCATTGGCAACCCGCACCACGGAGAGGAATTGATAGGTGCGTGCCGCTTCAACCACGCCCTCAGCCTGCATGGCTGCCACTTCGGTCAGCAGCGGCTCGGACAGGGGAAAGTTGGAATCAATCGTGATATCTGCCGCTTGCAGGGCTTGTGCATCACGCAACAGCGCTTGATTGACGCTGTCGCCAAAGCCGCGCAATGCCACCAGGGTTACCATGGAGAGCGCCACACAGAGCACGAGCACCGTTGACTGTTTACGTGCCGAGGTCACCTGACGGCGAATAAAGGTGGGGTGCAGGTGGGAGAAGAGCGCAACAAAGTGCTTCATGGCAGGATGGCCTCAACCGGGGCAACATCCAACCGCAGAGCAGCAGGCTGGAGCGACAGCGGTGCCTTCTCATCGCCCACAATCCTTCCATCGTGCAAGGTGATGACCCGTTCTGCAAGGGCCGCCAATTCCGGGCTGTGGGTGACCATTACCAAGGTTGTTTTATGTTCTCGGTGGAGGTCGAGGAGCAGATCAAGAATCGCGTCGCCATTTTTTGAATCAAGGTTGCCGGTTGGCTCATCGGCAAAGAGCACGCGCGGCTCATTGATCAACGCCCGACAGATGGCGACCCGCTGTTTTTCACCGCCGGAAAGTTGATGGGGAAAGTTGCTCGTGCGATGACCCAGACCGACACGATGGAGAAGCGTAGTCGCCTTGGCTCGAGCATGGGGATCCCCTTGCAATTCGGCGGGAAACATCACATTTTCAAGCGTCGAAAGTGAGGGAATCAGATGAAACGATTGAAAGACAAAGCCAATCGTACGGTTGCGAATCGGGGCAAGTTCATCTTCGCTCAGATCGGTAATGTCGCGCTCATCGACCAGGAGCCGTCCCGTAGAGGGGCTGTCGAGACCAGAAAGTAGGCTGAGCAATGTCGTTTTGCCACTGCCACTGCTACCCATGATTGCAATAAACTCGCCGGGTTGTACAGCAAACGAGACCTGATCCAACACACAAATTTCACGGCCATCAACCCGATAGACTTTGCTGATAGCCTTTGCTTCAAGAATATTCAATGGATACCTCAACCTCACCGCTTCACATAATTGTACTGCTATTGTGGCACAAATCTGATCGTAGGTTGGGCAGAAATCATACAGTTGCACCATTCGGTTATTTTGCCTTAACCACGGCAGCGTCTTTCCTATGAAACTTTCAAATGCCGCTAAAACCTTAAGGGTTTAGTATACATACTAGAATCGTATAGATAACGTATAGGAATCGCACAAATTCTCTCATATTTTTCATTCAAGCGAAAGCGCAAACAATTTTCAACGCAACGCATATTTTATGCATTTTCATTGGACACTTTTGTTACATCTATTGACCTCTTCAGAGAGCACAGAAGTGACAATGCTTACAGAGTGCACACAACTTTACAATGATGTAATTGCCGCCATTATCGGTTTAAATAAATATCAAATACTTGTTATACATGCCCTCTTTGTGTAAAAATAACAGATACTGTTTTCCAAACACATCGCTGCAGCTATTTACATCAATGTAAGGTTTGATTGGCATCAACTCGTATTAAGGCGTGTACGGGAACGCAGTTCCTACCCTCTGCCCATCCTATGCACAATTGCAGCAACAGTTGTAGATTCGTTTGATTTGCGTCCTTCCAGCTTCCACATTTGCACCTTTCTAGCTTTGTCTCATTGTTTGTTCTTAAAGGAGTTTAAACATGCAGAGTCGATCAACGATTCCCATGCAGAGTAGCCGGTCTTATCCGTTACGTTCCACCACGCGGGTTGTGGCACATTGGCAGCAGCTGTGGCTCACCTTGCTCACCACACTGTTGGTACTGAGTCTCAATAGCGGGGTTGCGCTGGCGCGCAGTGGTGACGTTGGCATGGGCAGCGCATCGCAAAGCCGCGCCGATCTATATCAGAGCACCGGAGATGCCGATAACGATGGTATTCCCAACGAAAGTGACAATTGCCCAACTGATGCCAATCCCAATCAGGCCGATAGCGATGGTGACGGCTATGGCAATGTCTGTGATAGCGACGACGACGAGGACGGCGCAGAAGATAGTTGGGATAACTGCCCATTAATCTATAATCCCAACCAGGATGACAAGGACAACGATGGGCTAGGGAATGTCTGTGACGACGATGATGATGGCGATGGCGTCGTGGATGGCGGCGACAATTGCCCGTTGGTCAGCAACCCGAACCAAGAGAACAACGACGACGATGAGTTTGGTAACGCTTGCGAGACCGACGATGATAATGACGGGGCCGAGGACTTTGCCGACAACTGTCCGCTCATCTCTAATTCAGGACAGGATGATCTCGATGGCGATGGCATCGGCAACGCCTGTGACCCAGACATCGACGAGGATGGCATCGACAACGGCGCGGACAACTGCCCATTGGTCTATAACGATGAGCAGCAGGACAGCGACGGCGATGGCATCGGCAACGCCTGTGACAACGACCGCGACGAAGATGGCCTGCTCAACAACGAGGACAACTGCCCCAATCTCTACAATCCCAACCAGGATGACAAGGATGAGGATGGCATCGGCAACCCTTGTGACACCGATGACGATGGCGATGAGATTGAGGATGGGGCTGACAATTGCCCGCTCTACTACAACCCCGATCAGGCCGATAGCGATGGCGATGGCGTCGGCAACCCCTGTGACACCGACGACGATGGCGATGGTGTTGACAACGTCGATGACAACTGTCCCGCTATCTACAACCCCAGCCAAGACGACGAGGATGGCGACGGGGTTGGCAACGCCTGCGACAATGACAAGGATAACGATGGCGTTGAGGATGCACAGGACAACTGCATCTTCCATGCCAATCCGAATCAAGCCGACAGCGACGGCGACGGTATTGGCAATGTCTGTGATAGCGACGACGACGAGGATGGCGCAGAAGATATCATCGATAACTGCCCGCTTGCCTACAATCCAAATCAGGCAGATAGCGATCAGGATGGGTTAGGGAATGTCTGTGACGACGATGATGATGGCGATGGCGTCGTGGATGGCGGCGACAATTGCCCGTTGGTCAGCAACCCGAACCAAGAGAACAACGACGACGATGAGTTTGGCAACGCTTGCGAGACCGACGATGATAATGATGGGGCCGAGGACTTTGCCGACAACTGCCCACTCATCTCTAATTCAGGACAGGATGATCTCGATGGCGATGGCATCGGCAACGCCTGTGACCCAGACATCGACGAGGATGGCATCGACAACGGCGCGGACAACTGCCCATTGGTCTATAACGATGAGCAGCAGGATAGCGACGGCGATGGCATCGGCAACGCCTGTGACAACGACCGCGACGAAGATGGCCTGCTTAACAACGAAGATAACTGCCCCAATCTCTACAATCCCAACCAGGATGACAAAGATGAGGATGGCATCGGCAACCCTTGTGACACCGACGACGATGGCGATGAGATTGAGGATGGGGCCGACAACTGCCCGCTCTACTACAACCCCGATCAGGCCGATAGCGATGGCGATGGCGTCGGCAACCCCTGTGACACCGACGACGATGGCGATGGTGTCGACAACGTCGATGACAACTGCCCCACCATCTACAACCCCAGCCAAGACGACGAAGATGGCGACGGGGTTGGCAACGCCTGCGATTCCGACAATGACAACGATGGCGTCGAAGATGGCGGTGACAACTGTCTCTTCCGCTACAACCCCAGCCAGGCCGATGCCGACGGTGACGGTCAAGGTGACCCCTGTGATGCCGACGACGATGGTGATGGGGCCGAGGATATCATCGACAACTGTCCCACCGTCTACAATCCCAGCCAGGATGATACCGACCAGGATGGCTATGGCAACCATTGTGATGAGGATGACGACGAGGATGGTGTAGCCGATGGCGAAGACAACTGTCCGTGGAGCTACAATCCCGGCCAGGAAAATGCCGATGGCGACAGTTATGGCAATGCTTGTGACAGCGACGATGACGAGGATGGGGCCGAGGACAACGTCGACAATTGTCCATTGGCCTACAACCCCAACCAGGATGACAAAGATGGTGACGGCATCGGCAACGCTTGTGACAATGACGACGACAACGATGATGTCAGTGATTGGAACGACAACTGCCCGTTGAATTCTAATTACGAGCAGACCGATACTGATGGCGATGGTTACGGCGATGCTTGTGACAGCGATGACGACGAAGATGGGGCCGAAGATAGCTGGGACAACTGCCCCTTCATCTTTAACCCCAATCAGGATGATAGCGACAACGATGGTATTGGCAATGTCTGCGATTTTAACTAACCAATGAAATAAGACGCCGGTTAAGTAAAAGCGAGAAAGTTTTTGGAATTCAGTTTATAGTAGTGGAGGCCCAGAGCGGGTTCCCGCTGAGCGCGAAGCCGGAGCCGCTTTGGCTTCGACAAGCTCAGCCTCCGCTACGTCAATTCTATTTCTACTTACCTTCTCGCCTTTACTTAGTCAATAAGTAACTCATGTTACGCAGTGATAGAACTCCCCCACCCCTAACCCCACCCCCAAGGGCGGGGAACAGGTAAATCTGGGTGAGGTTGGAGGGAGTAGTTACAATCTATCTCTCACCCCACACCACCCGATTGCGCGACCTCCCCACCTGCGGTATCATGCTCCCAAGCAACCTATCCCCACAAACCGACCAGTAAACCCAAAGGAGCCAACCCATGTACAGCACTCTGCTCGCCCAGCGCGCCGCCGAAAACCGCCCGATCCGCGTCGGCATCATTGGCACCGGTAAATTTGGCGGTGGTGTCGTCGCCCAGATCTCGCAGATGCGCGGTATGGAGGTCGCGGTCATTGCCGAAATTGACATAACCCGTGCCCGCCACGCCTATACAGCCGCTGGTCGCCTACCCGAGGCCGCCCTACAAGTTGCCAACACTCTTGGTGAACTGCATGAGACCATTCGCAGTGGCAAACGAGCAATCGTCCAAGATGGCCTTTTGGTTGCCCAATGTGAGTTGGTCGATGTGGTCGTAGAAGCGACCGGCATCCCCGAAGTAGGCGCGCGTATGGCCTACCATGCCATCCTCCACAAAAAACATGTCATCATGGTCAACGTGGAAGCGGACATTACGATTGGTCCGATCCTGCGCCGCTTGGCCGACGCGGCCGGCGTCGTCTACACGATGGTCGATGGCGACCAGCCCGGCTGCACAATGAACATGATCGACTGGGCGCGCAGCCTCGGCTTTGAGATTGTCGCAGCGGGGCGAGGTACGATCCTCTACCCCGACGATCCACAGGGTACGCCCGATACCGTGCCACAGCGCTTTGGGTTTAGTGAAGAGCTGATTGCACGGCGCACGATTAACGCCAAAATGTTTAACTCTTTTCGCGATGGCACCAAAGCCAACGTCGAGATGACTGCCCTTGCCAACGCGGCTGGCCTCGTACCCGATGTGCGTGGGATGCACGAACCGGCGGTAAATATCGAGGAGATTGCACAGCGCTTCAGTTTACAACAAGAGGGGGGCATCCTCAGCCGACATGGGGTTGTGGAATTAGCCAATAGCGTTGCCGCTGATGGCAAAACGCTCTTACCCAATGCCCTCAAGATGGGGGTCTTTTGTGTGATCCGCACGGACCACCCCTTTATCCAGGAAGATCTGCAAAGCTACTATGTTGCGCCGGGCGGCAATGGCAACAACTACGTACTTTGGCGTCCCTACCACCTGGTCGCCGTCGAAGCGCCGATCTCAATTATGAACGCGGTCTTCTACGGTATGGCCACCGGTTCTCCCCTACCTACACCGACTGCCGAATGTGTGACAGTCGCCAAGCGCCACCTCGAAGAGGGCGAGACGCTCGATGGCGGTGGCGGCTACACCGTTCTTGGGCATTGTGAAAAGGCCACCGTTGCACGTACCGAAGGGCTACTGCCCCTCGGGCTGGCGCAAGGGGTCAAACTCAAAACCGATGTGGCCGCCGGTGAAGCGATTACCTATGATATGGTGGAGCTGCCCGCAGATTCATTTATTGGGAAGTTGCGTCAGATGCAGGATGCAACGGTCTGGTAGGTCGGTGGCAGCCAGCGACATTGTCAGACAGTGGGACAGTGGGACGGTGGACGGTGGACGGTGGACGGTGGGACGGTGGGACGGTGGGACGGTGGGACGGTGGGTGCTTGGTGACGCTACCGCTTTACTAACGTATTACTTTACTGAACTATTACTGGCTACCCTGTACCGTTGGTAACGAACGATCCGTCCGTCGATTGCTCCTGGATCGGAACAGTGACAGTAAAGGTTGTACCTTGACCGAGAGCACTGGTGACGGCAATTGTCCCTTGGTGGCGTTCCACGCTCTCTTTGACAATCGTCAGTCCAAGCCCTGTACCTGCGATACCTGCGACATTGTCGGCACGAAGAAATGGTTCAAAGAGATGGTGGCGAGCGTTGTCGGGGATTCCAATGCCTGCATCTTGCACAGACAAGACCATTGTGGTCGGTTGATACTCCAGGTAGACAGATAGCTCGGTCGCATTGGGTGAATATTTAATCGCATTGGAGAGCAGATTGCTAAGGACTTGTCGCATCAGCCGATCATCTATCATGCAGTGCCGCTGTGGACCATTACAAGTATAGCGGATATCATGCCGAATATCGGATCGACTGGTAAACTCTTTGATGATGGTGCGGCACAACGCATCCATATCGCCAATTACTGGTTTAAACTCGGCTTGTCGTGACTGAAGACGGGCCAGGCACAGAATATCGTCCATCACCTCGGTGAGATAGCCCACTTGAGACTTGACGCGATTTAGCCGCTGATCCACTTGCTCGGCCGTCATCTTGTGTCGATAGTAGCTCAGCGATTCGACCAGCACAAGGATCGCTGCCAATGGCGTGCGAAATTCGTGCGAGGTCATGGCAACGAATTGGGACTTGAGTTGATTCAGCTCCTTTTCCCGTTCAAGTGCATCCTGTAATGCCGCTTCAGCCAATTTACGCGCAGAGATATTACGCATCGTGCAGACCACATAATATTGATCGACATAACCGATGCTCAATTCGATATCAAATTGTGTGCCGTCGGTGCGACAAGCCAGCGCTTCTACGTACTTCTCTTGACGGGTCGCCAGACAGTCATGAATCGTTGCTGTCACCAACTTTGCATCATCTGGCGCGATCAACCCTACCAATTGTTTTCCAATATAGCTTTGCGGATTCGTCTCTGTATTATCGCTACGGTTACCCTCACAGAAAAGCGTCTGAAAGGCCGGGTTGGCCCGTCGAATACAGAGGGTGTGATCCAGCAATACCATGCCGTCCAAACTGTGATTCAGAATCGACTCGGCGCGTTCCTTGGCCGCCTGCAACTGTTCCGTACGTTGTGCGACAGTCTTTTCCAGCAAGCTTGCATGTTCCGCTTGCCGTTCCATCAGTTGCAACCGATCGATCGCTACGGCCAACTGATTGGTGATCTGGGCCAGAATCTCCAGGTGATCCGGCTGGAAGGTCTCTGGTCCCGCCGCAGCCAAGGTAAAGGTACCAATCAGCCCCTCCTTCACAACCAAAAGTGCCTGTAGCGCAGCAGCCATTCCTGGAGGAATCATATTCGGACAGACAGTTTCACTGGGAGAAAGCAAAGAGATACTGGTGGAAGAGGTCAGACAAGCGCTGAACCGCATGATCTCATCATCGGTAGCCGCCCGCTGCGAACAAGTGCTCTGGGGGCTAGCAGTGGTCAAGTCAAAGGCAAAGGCGCTGGATCTTCTGGTTACCTTATCGACTAAAAGCAGACACACATCTTGAAAAGGAATCAGGCGCTGGAGATAGCGAAAGACCGTATGGGCCAGCCCACTTACGGATGTTGCTTGAATGATCGCTCGATCGATCACCTGGAGAATTTCCAACGTTTGCGCATAGCGCTGGCGCAGAACTTCCGCCTGCTTGCGTTCTTGGGCGTAACGTAAGGAGCGCACCAGCAACGGACCGCTTACCTCGCCTTTGACGAGATAATCTTGTGCGCCATTGTGAACAGCAGCCAACGCCTGTTCGTCGCGACTGTCACCGCTGAGAATCACCACCGGCAAGGCAGGATGCTGCGCTTTGATCCGCAGAAAGGTTTGCAAGCCGACACTGTCCGGCAAACCCATATCGAGCAAGAGCACATCCACTGGATTGTCCTGGAGATAGGCTAAACCTTGCGCTAAGGTGGCAGAGCGGTTCACGGTCACATTGTCCGTATCCCATAAAAATTCCGAAATAATGACCCAGTCATCTTCGTTATCTTCAATCAGTAACAGCTGCATAGATTTTTACACTCCGCTTGGTAAAAGCGCGGTGCGCGCCCAGTAGATCGCAAATTGTTTAGTGACTTCGGCCAACATCTCCATACTCACCGGTTTGCGAATATATGAGCTGGCACCATGTTGGTATGATTGCAAAATATCTTCTTCGCGACCGCTGGTTGTCAACATGACAACCGGGACATGACGCAAATTTGGATCTTGCTTCACAATTTGCAAGACTTCCAGACCATTTAACTTCGGCAAATTAATGTCCAGCAAAACCAAATTTGGCCGCGCGGCATCTTCATAGATACCCTGTTGGCGCAGGTAGGCCAACGCAGCCTCGCCGTCGGGGGCGACATGGATAATATCAACCAGCTGCTGCTCGTCAAAGAGTTCGCGAATGAGCACGACATCATCATCATTGTCTTCAACCAGTAGGATCGGGATCAGGTTCGCCATAGGATATTCCTTGCACTCCTGTGTTTTCCGGGCCGATGCCAAATGTGATAAAAAATTCTGCACCACCACCAGCGCGCGGTTGTGCCCAAACGCTGCCACCTTGGCGTTCGGCAACCTCACGAACGATCGCTAAACCAGCGCCCGTGCCATCAACGTCACGCCCAACAGCGCGCTGAAAGAGTCCAAAAATGCGTTCGGCGTGTTCGGGGTTAATGCCAATCCCGCGGTCGCGAATTACGAGACCGACTTTGGGTGCCGATTGAGTATCCGCACAGTACGGCGCAATTTCAATGCGCGGCGGCTGCTCAGATCCAGCAAACTTGATGGCGTTGCCGACTAAATTATAAATTGCTTGCACGGTCCAGATGCGATCTACAAAAAAATTGGGTAAAGGGTCTTTGATCGTGATCGTAGCATTTGTAGTCGAAATTTGATGCTCTAGGTTGAGCAGAGCCTGCCGAACTAACTCCTCCCCCGCAACCCATTCTTTCGGTTTTACATGACGCTGGGCCCTTGACAGCTCTAGGATATTTTCGATCAGCATATCCATGCGCTTGCTCGCCCGCGCAATGCGCATGAGAAAGTCCTGACCTTTTGCATCGAGCGCTTGTTGATAGCGGCTCTGCACCAGTTGTGAGAAGTTTTGAATTGCACGCAGCGGCTCGCGTAGATCGTGGGAGGTAATATAGAGCAACGTTTCCAGATCGCGATTTTTGCGTTCCATCTCCAATTCATAACGCTTGCGTTCGGTGATATCATTGACCATCCCCAACGCACCGACGTGGAGTCCCTCCTCATAGAGTGGGTGAATTTTCACAATTCCCCACACATAGGCACCATCTTTGCGTTGGAAACAAACATCGTGGCGCTCTACAACCGTGTCGGGAGATTGCTCAACCAACAGAAAAATCTTGCGATTCTCCTCCAACATAAAGACCGACAACGGCACGCCCACCAACTCTTCTGACGTATATCCCAGTAGATTTGCCAACGCAGGATTGGCATAGGTCGTTTTGAGATCCTCGCCCATCAGCCAAATGCCTTTTTGCGCTAAGTCAACGATCTGTTGATAACGATCCTTGCTCTGGCGGAGTTCCTGTTCGATCTGGCGCAATGTAGTCAGATCTTCGATCACAGAAACAAAGTAATCAGGCTGGCCTGCTTCAGTACGGACGAGGTTAACCGTCAGCTTGGCCCAGACAATCGTACCGTTTTTGTGCAGATAGCGCTTATGCATCGAGTAGGTAGCAATTTCGCCGGCCAATAGTTGCTGCACATAACTTAGGTCCATGGAGAGATCTTCGGAATAGGTCACTTCTTGAAAGGTTCTACCCAGCAGTTCAGCGACCGTGTAGCCCAAAATGTCACACAGTCGTTGGTTCACACGAATCCAACTCCCATCCGGCGCGACGTGGGCAATCCCAACCGCACCTTGTTCAAAGGTTGGCGTGAAGAGCTTCATGTTGAGGTCGGTACTCTCAATAAGTTGATTGGGTTGACTGGCTGTAACCATAATCCCTCAGCTGATCATTGTCGGCGACTATATGCTATCAGTTCCACACACCGTAAGCCTATGCAGATAAAATAACGGACAAATGTCAGTCGTCTGTGTGTATTTCCTCTATGCCCTTGCTCAATATCGTACGGAGAGACAGATTTTAAACCAAACGAATGTTGCTTAAGAAAAACAGATACGAAACAAATATTTAAGTCAGCTTACATTACTGTTTTCATATTAAAAAGTACAAGAGCCACCTTTCTATAGCAAAGGTGGCTCTTCGTTGGCCGCACTCGATTGTGCCACAATACCACAGGGCTACCGGTTGAGCAAGTGCACAAAGTAGCTCATCGCCAATACCAAAGTACGATTGTTGTCAGAAATTCATTTGCATTTTAGGGGTTTATCACACTCACCCCGTCTAATCATTTGTAACTCATCCTATAGCAAATCAGCATCTCTTAACAACCCTTTAGTTACAGTTGAGGAGTCACCTCTACGCCTTTAGCGAAACTTGCGCACCACGCGCGCTAACGCGTCAATCCCTTGTTCTAAGGTCGACAATTCAGGGCCAAAGCTGATCCGACAATAGTGTTGATAACGCGCATGGGCGCGACGGCGGTGCCCCGGATTGACATCAAAGAAGATACCCGGCACGGTGATCACCTGCTCTTTCAACCCTTCGACAAAGAAGGCCATCCCATCGTTGAGCGGGGCCGGCAGATCGGCGAGATTGGCCCAGATGTAAAAGGCCCCTTGGGGCACAGCATCCACGGTAATCCCCAGATCGTGAAGCCGTTCCAAGGTATAATCACGCTTGTGACGAAAGGTCTTCTGTATCGCCTCTGTCTCCTGAATCGTCTGCTCCGGATCAAGCAGCGCAATGGCCTGCTGTTGAAAGGGATGATTGGCACCGCCATCCAGAAACGAACCGGCGCTGCCAATCGTCTCAATGACCGACTTGGGGCCGAGCGTCCAACTAATCCGCCAACCGGGGTAGCGCCAATTCTTGGTGAGGCCATCGACAATGATCACCGGATCCTGTTCCACATCATCAATATATTGCGCCGCCGAGACCATGTTATGGGGATTGCTGGCGTCGGTATAGATGTAGTGCGAGTAAAATTCATCAAGAATTAACGTGCACGAGGTCTCACGTGCCGTTTCCACCCAGCCACGTAGCGCGTAGTCCTGCACAACTTGGCCAGTGGGGTTGCAGGGATTGCTGACGAGAATGGCCGCAAGTCCACGCCCGCGAATCTCCTGGCGCAACGCATCGGCCGAAAACTGATAGCCACGGTCGGCGTTGAGCAAGATGGGAATCGGGATAAAAGATTTAAAAGCGGTCAGCAGCTCCTCATACGCGGTGTAATCGGGGAGAAAGTGCCCCATGTTGATATCATCGAGCGCGGCCACCAGGCGTGTCAGCGCCAACCGACCGCCGCCGGCAATACTCACATTTTCATAGGTGTACTGTGAACGTTTGCCCCGCCGATAGAGATAGTTATAGAGATCGGCCACCTTCTGACGCAGGTCAGTTTGGCCAGGCACAGGGCTATAATGGCGCGTTGGCGCCAGCGCCGGCACAGTGGAGAGGCGCGGCGGCGCATCGGGCAACTCGCCTGTCTCCGGCGAGCCCTGGCCAAGGTTGGCCCACGCCGGGTTTTCATAACTAAAACCCTGTAACCCAGCACGATGCATCACATAAATCACCCCGGTCCGCGGCACGCGCCGAAAACCCGGAATCGTTGGTTGTGTAAGCGGACTGCTCATATCCATGAATTAACCTCAAACTCTTGTTGTCGCAGTAAATGCCTATCCAGAAATGCGGTTGTGGCCCAGCGGGAACAGAGAATTTCTGGGTAAGTTCTAAATACTGCACGCATTGTACACTACCTCTTGTGGCTTTTCCGCATTGCGCGCCCTCTAGCTTGCCAAGGAAATTTCTTTTGCCGGTGGTTGCACAAATGGATGGGATCGGCCACAATAGAAGTGTAACCGATCGAACTTATAGATAAAATCCTTAAAAGTCATCCAGCCTCTCTCGTGTAAAAGTAACTCTATTATGGATGACTTTTAAATGATTCGTCTATTATGAGAGGAGAAACCTAATGGAATACCGTCGTATGGGCCGCAGTGGCCTGAAAGTTTCTGAAATTTGCCTGGGTACCATGACCTTTGGCCACGGCACTGACCAAACCGAAGCCAACCGCATTGTCGATCTGGCGCGCGAAGCCGGTGTCAACTTTTTTGACACCGCCAACGCTTATGGAAATGGCCAATCGGAGATCATGCTGGGCAATGCACTCAAGGGCAAACGCCGCGATGCGATTGTGGCGACGAAATTTTTTAACCCAATGGGAGCCGGCCCCAACGATTCGGGCATGTCGCGCGTTCACATCATGCAGGCAATTGATGACAGCCTGCGCCGACTGCAAATGGAGTATGTCGATCTCTATTACATCCATCATATCGACACACAGACCCCCCTCGACGAGATGTTGCGCACGCTCGATGACCTCGTGCGCATGGGCAAAGTGCGCTACACCGCCTGTAGCAACTACGAAGCGTGGCGGCTAATGGAGGCGCTCTGGCGCAGCGACAGCAAGGATCTGGCGCGCTTCGAGTGCTATCAGCCCCAATACAGCCTCGTCGTGCGCGATATTGAAGAGGAGATCATCCCCGTCTGTGAATTGAAGGGATTGGGCGTCGTCGTCTGGAGCCCATTGGCTGGCGGCTTCTTGACCGGCAAATATCAACCGGGCGAACGCAGCGCGGCGGGCAGCCGTTCTGAAGAAGGGTGGGCCTACCCCCAACGCTACTTTGCCCCCAATGCCGATGCGTCATTGGCAGAGTTATTAAAGGTGGCGGCTGAAACTGGTCACACACCGGCGCAGGTGGCGGTACGTTGGGTGCTCGAACAGCCGGTGATCACCAGCGCGATCATCGGCGCAAGGACGGTCGAACAGGCGCGCGATACGCTGTTGGCTGGCGGCTGGACATTGCCAAGTGAGGCATTAGCGCGGCTGAATACAGTTTCGCAGTTGCCCGAGCGTTATCCCCGCTCGATGGAAGCGAATATGCACGAGCGGCGCAATAGCGCGGTGCAGATGCCGCGTTTGGGGTAGTTGATCGCACAACCGATTATAGGGGATCAACAGTCATTGTTCTCCACTGATCGATTGTGCGGCTCTCTGTGTTGAAGTTCGCACCAACACAGATAATTGGTTTGCCATGCAATTGTTATCATTGGTAATATTCGCGATCTTGAATCTGTTGCAGTGCGACTTCAGCATCTTGATTTAGCTTGAATTCAAAAAGATAGATCGAGTGTTCTGTCTCTACGACAGCATCAATACGACCGTCATTGGTCCGCACTTCGGCACTCACGCGCAGACCGATTAACTTAAAGAGCAGATAGAAGATCGTTTGATAATATTTCTCATAATCCAAATGCAAATCGTAGTCAATATTGGCAAAGAGTACTTTCAGAATCGCAAAGAATTGATCTACGTTCCGTCTTTGTAGTGCTTCAATTAAGCGTCACAGATGGCTTTCGCTCAGCCCCTGCTCCATATTGCTAAAGGCATCCAGGAGATGAATGAAGAAGGCATTTTCGACCTCGTAATTCGGGTAGTACAAACGGTATTGGCGCGTTTCAGGCAAATAGGCTTTGATCGTCAAATAGCCAGTTTGGAAGAGCAACGGAATAATGGCAAGGTGTTCAATCTCATAGGTGCTGAAGGCCAATTCACCAACGGCAAGATGATTTAGCTGCTCAAGTTCATAGTTACGCTGCTTGAGTAATTTGACAAGAAAGGTTGGCGTTCCACTGTCAAACCAATAGTCGTGGAAGCTCTGCTTCTCAAAGAGATTCATGATCGAAAATGGGTTGTAGAGCGTCTCCTCACGTCGAGTAAAACGGAAGCCGTTGTACCAGTGGCGGATTTGTGCGCGCAATTCCTCGATTGATAGCCCCTGCGCTTCGGCAAAGTTGGGCAAACGGTCGTGAAAGTATTCTGTGAGTTCCGCTTCTGTAATACCCAGCATGCCAGCAAACCGATCATCGATTGTCAACTCACCAAGATTATTCAGATCAGAGAAGATGCTCACCTTGCTAAATTTACTGATGCCTGTGATAAATGCCAAGCGAATATGTTCTTCCAGCGCCTTAATCACCCCATAAAATGCTTTGAGCCGCGCCCGGATCGCCTTTGCTTCTGCTAGATTGTCTAGGTTATCAATCAGCGGTTTATCATACTCATCAATGAGAATGACAACCTGGTTTTCGGCAGAAAGCTGAAAGATCAGATCGCTGAATTGCACATAGTAAGGGCCGTCAGCCAACGTGAGGTTGTACTGCTGTGCAACCAATTGCAGATAGCGCTTGATGTTCACTTCGAGTTCAGCGGCGGAGGTCGTTGGGTAGAGATTGAAGGCAATGCGGATGACCGGATATGGCTGCCAATTGTAGTCACTCTCATCGATCCACAAACCGCGAAAGAGTTCACGATTTCCACGGAATAACTCCTCCAGCGTCGAAATCAACAAACTCTTGCCAAAACGGCGCGGGCGCGAAAGAAACCAAGCCCCAGTTGCGGGTTGAACAAGTCGATAAATGTACTCGGTCTTGTCGATATAAAGATAGTTTCCTTCACGGATCTTGCGAAAGGAAGAGGTGGTGGTCGGTAGTGGCTGGTGCATGGCTGGTTCCAGGTGATTATATGCCTCATTTCACGAAGTCATTGTACCACAAAGCCATTTACATCTATACTCAGTAGACCTCAGAGTAGCAGGCACGCTCACGTGCCTGTCCATTTCGCACGTGGGCGTGCTCACTTCTCGATTGCGGTCTACTAATACTCAGTTCTGTTTAATAATGCAAGTTTTTTGCGCAGTTTAGTCGAACGCGCATTCGCGTTTTCAAAACAACCGCAGTTTAAGTAGCAGCAATTCTCCAGATTAACACTTCCATCCCATATGTACCTCTATTGAATACCCTTAATTACTTAAGATAATTAAACCAAACATTGGATAATCTTGGATTGCTTGGCTGGTACATGATTCAACTGGGCACAGAATATTATGTCCGAGATCCACTTTTTTGCATACGTCACAAAAAAGATGATTATCATAGCATCTATAGATTTTTGTCTCTTGGACAGTACACGTGCAACGCGGACATCGATCAAATCGGGGATAATCTTCCCATTCTTTGAGGTCTACAGGAGTGATGATTGGCCGACTGATTGTTCCAATATGATATCCATCAAATACAACAACTTCACATATGGGGCAACGTGGTGCCCCACCCATTCCTATAGCACACTTTTCACAAAATAAATGACCGTTTTGACAATGATAAATCCGGTCATTTTCTGTTGTGTTTGGACAACTCGGACAGCGGTTATGTGTCGATTTTTCAATCATGTTTCCTCCAATGCATTTAGTGATCAAGATAAAATAAACACCACTCACATTTCAACGCCTTGCAACACGTCTTCGGAGCAATTACAATAGTATCCATAACCCCTACCCCCAATCTACCGAATTTCTCTCCAATTCACCCAAAGGAGTCAAGCCTATGAGCACCCCATCTCGTCTGAAAATCACTGAAATCAAGCTCCACAAACTCCGCGTCATCAAGGATCTCGGCTGGATTGAGCCAGCATGGAATGTGGGAGGCAAGATGCCCTTCACCGAGGGCGGCGGCACCGTTACCGAGATCTTCACCGACGGTGGTATCAGCGGCATTGGGCCGGGGGCACACCCGGAGGTGATCGAGGCGGCGCGCACCCATCTCATCGGCAAAGATCCCTTTGACACGGAGCAGCACACGTCGACGCTGCGCTATCATGCCGCGCAGCTGCCCTATCGTGGGGCGGCGGGGATCGATATTGCGCTCTGGGATATCATCGGCAAGGCGTGTGGCCAGCCGCTCTATAAGCTTTGGGGTGGTGGCAAAGATAAGGTGCCGGCCTATGCGAGCATGGTGCGCCTCTCTACCCCAGAAGAGCGCGCCGACCTCGCCGTGCGGTTGGCCGATGAGGGCTGGCAGGCGATCAAGTTGCGCATCCACTACCAGACGATGAAGGAAGATGTGGCGTTGGTCGAGGCGGTGATGGATGCCGTGGGTGACCGCATGGTCGTGATGGTTGATGCCAACCAGGCGCAGTCGAGCGGCAACTGGCAACCAGGAATCCAGTGGAGCTTTCACCGTGCGATGCAGACGGCAATTGAGTTGGATCAGTTGGGCGTCTACTGGTTTGAGGAGCCGCTGCCCCGCTTTGCCTTTAACGATCTGGCGCGCATCAATGCCGCAGTCGCCATGCCGATTGCCGGTGGCGAAAATAACCGAGGCTTTCACGAATTTGTGCAGATGTGCGAACAAGGGGTCTATGATCTCTTGCAACCGGAGAGCATGGTCTGTGAGGGGATTACGACATTGCGCAAGATTGGCGTGCTGGCCGAGGCCTTTAACAAGCAGATCTGCCCGCATCATGGCGGACGCGGGTTGGGCACCATTGCCCATCTCCATCTCGTCGCCTCCTGGCCCCATGCACCCTATTTAGAGACACTGCACGATCCACCGATTGGCGAAATCCAGAACGGCTTCTCGATGCTCGAGAATCCACCCGTGCTCGACGGCGAAGGCTTTATTGCCGTGCCGCAGGGACCAGGGTTGGGAGTGGAATTGAAACGGGATTGGATTGAGGCGTAGGAAGACGACTGACGGTGCTCCACGCCGGCTTCGACAGGCTCAGCCGGCGTGGAGCACCGTCAGTCGCCAGTCACGATTTACCAGTAAAGATTTACCAGTCACGATTTAATCGTCAAGTTTTACGAGCCGTGCCCGCGTTAGCTTGATCAGATCACTAACGGACACGAAAACCTGAGCACCGCGCTCACCGGCGCTGAGCGCGATCTGTTCAAAGCGGGTAGCGGCGTCGTCAATATAAACATCGAAGCCTTTATTGATCAGGGCCAATGGGCTAATGCCACCGGTCTGCAAGCCAGTGAGCTTTTCCGCATCGGCGTGGGCAGCCATTTTGGCCTTTTTGAATTTGGTCGCCTTGGCCAATGCCTTGAGGTCAAGCGTATTGGGACCGGGAACAACGACAAGCAACGGCTTGCGCTTGGGGTCATCCCCAATGACAACCAGCGTCTTAAAGACCTGCGCCGGCGGCAAGCCAACGGCATCAGCAACTTCGACCGCAGAATGGACGCCGGCCGCATAATCATAGGTATACACCTGATACGTTACTTTTTTGCTATCGAGAAACCGGGTTACGTTGTTTTTGAAATCAGCCATAGTACTTTATGATGGAGACAGGTAGACTGGTAGACTGGTAGACTGGTAGACTGGGAATCTTATCTCCCTTATTAAAGGTCGTACAGACATGGCACAGGCATTTCAATGGCTCGCAGCGAATCCACAACGGTGGATCATCACCGGAATCGTCGCATTGTTGGTTCTGCTGTGGATCGTCACCGCTATCTATAATGTGCGGCGGGGTTGGGCTTTGGTCAGCAAGTTACAGGAGAGTAACCGCGGCCAAGTGCTGGTCGAACGTGCGCCTGGACATCAGGGCTTTTTTGTCTTACTTTCGCCCCCGCCAGAACCCTTCCGTCGAATCACCATCACCTTTTTGACAGGCGCAAATCCGCTGATCTGGCCTTGGCGTCTGCTGCGCGGGCAACTACCGCGATTGGTCATTCAGGCCAGCCTGACCGAACGACCCGAAGCCGAGATACTATGGCAACGCGGACGGATCCCAGCAAAGGCACTCAGCCGGCGGGGCAATGCCAGCTTGTGGGTACAGCGGCGGCTTGATTTTCTAAATTACGAATACGCAACACGGGGTGTAAATCCGAGCGGGCTTATTCACAATTTTAGTGATCTACAGACCCGTTTTGGTTCTCAGCTATATAAAGTGGCAGTGCAGGCGGATATGGAGCCGGAGATCGAAGTGGCGCTGCACACAGCCGGCCTGAATCCCGAAGAGTTACCACCGTTGATTACCACTCTACGCGCGACAGGGCGGGCTGCGTCCTATTGAAGAGTATCGAATGAATTCCTCGCCTGCAACGCGAAACGTTTACAAACACTTTTTTGCATTCCAGCCGCTGAATTCATTCGATACTGATTCTGTACTAAACGAAGATTGGTTACTCTGGGAAGGTTACATTCACTGTTACTTCAGCTGTTTGGATCATCGGCAATAGCTGCTGCACTAAATCCACCATCGCAGTGCTGTCGCCGCCGTCTCCCAGCATACCGGCCTGTGCAGCCAGTTGCAGACCATAGGCTAATTTGCCGTCGCCCCAACCAATGTAGGGCAGATCTTGGCCGTTAAGGGTCATGTGGATTCCATCCGTATCGGTCGCCACAGTGAAGGTTTTCAACCCCATTGCCATATAGCGATCGATCCGGTCTTGGGTAAGGGTGAGGCTTTCCAGCGGTAACCCCAACGATAGCGAAAGTGCTTCGGCGCTCATGCTGCCAATGCTAAAGGTACCATCGGCATTGTAATTGATGGGTAGATTGATGCGCGCAGGAGAACCAGCCGCGGCCAAGAAATCGCTTTGTGCCGAGGCAGCAGCGGTGGCACTCGCATCGCCACTCCCATCGGCAGGAATCAAGTCGGCACCCTGCGCCGGTGGGAAGTTCAACATCACCCCCGCCCCCAGATTGCTGACCAGCGGCAGCAGATCACCAATTGCCCCCATACTATCTTCACCAAGCATGGCGAATACTTCGTTGGTCGTCGCCAACGAATCGGCATCCCAGGTAATAGAGGGAATCGCTTGACCGTTGACCAGGATCTCAATTCCTGTCGCGCCATTGTTGATCTGTACGTGCTGAATGTTAGCGCCAGTCAGCATTTGGATCTGATCCGCCGATAAAGCCAGACCGTCCAATGGCGCGCCCAGCGCAGCACCCAAATCAGCAGCCGGCACGCCACCAATGCTCGCCTGGCCAGCATCGTTAAAGTCGATCACAATCGCCGGCAGATCAATGACAAGGGCACCATCTGCGGCTGCTGCGGCCGTCTCACCGCCACCCATACGCGGCGCGCAACCAGCAACTGCCACCGTCAGGATTGCGAGGAGCAAGGACCAGCGTAAGAAGTTTCTGGACATAAACCGATTCTCCTAATTGTTTTGGAGTAGATAGTGACGTCGATAGTTTGTTACAGCATCACGATGAAATCACGATGAAAGGGGTACAGGATCCCTGCAACAATCGCTCATCAGCCAAAAGAGTGAAAACAGAATACTTGCTCTGTGCAAAATCCTCTATTTTCGCTCTTTTCAAAGACGAGCTGTAACAATTTACGCCGAGATCTACTAGGGTTTGCATGATCATGGCATGTACATGGTCCACGATATCAGACAATTTGTATAAATCAATTCTTTGATTGCTCAATAAACCTTGGGGTTCGAGGTATTTCCTAATCAGCAGAGGTGCGCCGACAGCCTGTGAGCATTGTACACGCCGTGAGGTGTTGTGTCAATTCACTTTTCCAGAATATGTGGGAATGACTGTATAATGGTTCTCTTTGTGCGAAATACAGAATGCGTGTTGCGTGTTGCGTGAAACGGTCACTGACACATGATGCGTGACCGGTAGCCCATAGACGGTCGAATGGCAATCCTAACCGTAAGAGCAAAAGGCGTACTTTGTGAGCAGTGAGACCATAGTTGAATCGATAGAAGAGCCAATGGAAGAACAGGGAGTGGGCGCGACGAATTGGTTTCGCAGTGGACAGGCGCAGACGACAGTTGGCGATCTGATCCTGCTGGTGACGACCGATCACAAGCGCTATCTGCTCAAATTACAACCCCAGAACAAATTGCATACCCATCAGGGGATCTATGAACACAATGACCTGATCGGTTGCCAATGGGGCAATGAAGTACGCAGTCAATTAGGCCAATCCGCTCTAGTTTTGGAGCCGGGGCTTACTGATTTAATGACCCACTTACGTCGCGGCACGCAGATTATCTATCCCAAAGATGCTGTCCAACTGGTGCACCGGCTGAGCCTACGCGCTGGCAGTCGCGTGATCGAGGCGGGCACAGGCAGCGGTGTGCTGACAACGGCATTGGCTTGGGCTGTGGCACCTCATGGCAAAGTTTATACCTATGAAGCCCGCAGTGAAACCCATCAGCTAGCCCGCCGCAATCTCGAACGGGTGGGGCTACTGCCCTATGTTGAGATGTTCGAGGGCTCGGCCGCCGAGGGCTTTCGTCAGCAAGGGGTTGATGCCGTCATGCTCGATATGCGGGAACCGTGGCACTTTCTCGAACAGGTGCGGGCGTCGCTGCGCCAGGGTGGCTTCTTTGCCAGCCTGTTACCGACGACCAATCAGGTCTCGACGCTGTTGACCGAGCTCGAAGCGGCAAGTTTTATCGATATTGTGGTCGAAGAGCTGCTCTTGCGTGGCTACAAACCGATCCCCGACCGCCTGCGCCCTGAGGATAGCATGGCCGCGCACACCGGCTATCTGATCTCGGCGCGCTCGATTACGAAAAATGTGGACGCCAAACTCTGGCAGGTGCGCGAACGGCAACGGTATCGTGCACGCAAGCAATTTGAAGCACAAGTGGCCGAAGAAGAGGCACGGCGGCAGGCCGATCGCGATGATGGAGGCAAGAAATACCCGCGACTGCCGCTGCCAGGGTAAAGATAGGGGCAAAATCTGTAACTACCAACCCCCAGCCCCTCCCCGATGGCGGCTTACCATTACCCACAGCAGCGTGTACCAGAGGTGGCAAGCGTTCCGGGGACGGCCCAGAGAAACGCTGGTTGACGAAATTACGTGTGGGCCGTCCCCGGAACGCTGCTTCGCACGTAAACTTATGGGTAATGGTAAGCCGATGGCGGGGAGGGGAGCAAAGCCCCTCCTCTCGGGTACCCCCTGGGCGCGATATGCCATTGTAGAGAAAAAAGCTTTAGCTGTCAACGAAGGCATGGGTTGGCAACCCATGCCTAAATTAGGCATCCGAGCGACAATTTATCCTGTATACAACCGATAAAACTCCGCCAAGTCTCCGCTCAATTTTTTCCAATCGTACTCTCGCAATAACCGGATCCCGGCTGCCTGTTGTTCTTGTAGCCGCGCTTGTGGATCCCCCAGGACGTGTGTAACCGTTGCCGCAAATTCCGCCGGTGACGCAGTAGCGGCTACCAATTCAGCTGCACCCTCTGCCCCATACTGTTGCTGTTCGCCCACGGCACTGGCCACCACGGGCACGCCGCGCAACAACGTTGTAGCCAGCCGCACGCTACATTTTGCCTCGTGCAATGGCGTCTTGTCCGAGGGGAAAATGGCAATGGCACTCGCTGCATAAAGTTGTTCAACCACGTCCGGGTCATAGCGCTGCCAGCGAACCTGTGCCGCCGCGGATGGACAACGCTGCTGCATCGCCACTTGAAACATAGCCGGTCGGTTGGGTTCGAGGGCATCGCCAAAGATGAGGAGCGTTGCGTCCGGTTGGGCAGCATGGAGTGCGCCCCAGAAATCAGCCAACCAAACGGGCTGGACTTCGACATATCGGCTATAAAATAGGATCTGTTTGGAATGGGTAGCCGGGATGGGCGGTAGCGTAGCAACAGGGGCCGTGATTCCGTTGGGCAAATAGAGCACCGGTGTCGATGGCGCATATTGCTGCACCCGTTCTACCAACCAGCGGCTGGCCGCGGTCACACCATCGGCGTGGCGGATCCCCCACTCTTCCTGCCAGGCCAGAAAGCGGACAACAAGCGGCGGATAATGATTAATGTCGGCCCAAGCCTGCTCCCAGTCGTCAACATCGAGAAAAATCGCTGACCCTTTACCGAGGAGCTTGCGCCGCCACCAGAGCAGCCATTGGATCAGTCCAGCGTGAGCGCGCGGCTTGACGACGTGCACAAGGTCTGGGGCAAACCGCTGGAGAGCGGCGAAAAGCCGGCCAATTACAAAGGGCAGCCCACCGGCTAAACCAACATTGACCACCGCCACCCCATCTTCCGTCCACCTGCGCCCGCTGTCGCGCGGCGTATCCCACGGTGGGATCAGAATGGTCACGACGTGCCCCTGTGCCACTAACTGGCGCGCCAAAGGTAACGTACGCGCCCAGACTGTCGTCTTCTCTCCCAGCCCAAAAGGTACCACAAAGGCAATTCGCACGATTATTCACAATTCACAATTGGTAATTCACTAAATCGGTAAATCGGTGACTAGCTACCGTCCTACTGTCCCACCGTCCTACTGTCCTACTAAATGCCATCAGTCATCCGTCGTCACCGAGATCGGCCAGTCCGCCAATTCTGTTTGCAGCTTTTCCCAGACAGCGGCCTCAAGTTGGTGAGGATAGGACACCTTGAAGTGCTCGACCAACTGGGGCGCATACCAGCGATAGATCACCAATAGCGCAACGGCGCAACCAATCCAAGCTTCGACACTGGCAGCGGGCAAGGCCATTGTCTTTTCAATCGCGGCTCGCTGTTGTGCACTTAAATAACTATTGAGGTGGCGGGTGCCGTTTGGCCATTGGATGCCATTGAGCGCCAACATCATCTCAAGCACGGTACTGCGCAACTGGAAGGTCAGCCGGTCCGCTAGCAGATACTCCTGGCGATTGAGCAGATCAGGGAACGCTTCGAGTAGATGCCAAAAGGTGCGCAACAGGTGTGCGACGGCGTCGGCCTCCGGTTTTTGCAACGAATCGGGCCACGGATGGCCAGCCTTGTCATGCTCACTCATCATGCTATAATCTCTGTTCATCCAAGAACGCTTTCAAGGCGCGCACTGCCTTGCCACGCATCGAAAGCGCACCACGCTCCACAGCGGTCACTTCGCCAAAGGTCTTGACAGAGCCATCGGGCATAAAAATTGCATCCCACCCAAAGCCCAGTTCTCCCCGTGGTGCTTCGACAATTTGTCCAACCGTTTCCCCCAGAAAGGTGTGACAGTGCTCACCATCAAAATAGCCAATGCAAGTCACCACGGTGGCCGACCGATCGGGGAAGGTCGCCAACATTTTGCAGATCCCCGCATTGCCAACCGATTCAAGAAACCAGCGAATCAGTGCCCCTGGCAAGCCATGCCAACTGTGGATCATCAAGCCGGTATCTTCCACCAATACCGGGCGACCGACATGGGCAAAGGCTGCCCGTGCCTTGGCTTCGATCACCTCCTGCACCGCAATCGCCTGTACCTCCGGCAGGTCAATTGCGATCTGCTGAACGGGACGGTTGAGCAGTGCGGCGATCTGTTCAGCTTTGTGGTGGCTGCTGGTCGCAAGAAGCAATTCCATGGTTCTCCTTATAGATAAACCCCTTAAGTGGCACAATTACTCTCGTGTATAACCAGTCGCCTGAGTGCCACTTTTAAATGGGTTGTCTATTAGTTGCTCTATCTGCCTACACATCTGCAAGAGTCGTTGGCAGAAGAGCGTACTGTATTCCGCTCTTCTGGTCAAGTATATCTCTTTGCCGCGGGTAGAACAGTGGGGCGGTAGGGCGGTGGAACAGCCACTGATTTACCGTCCTACCGATTTACCGTCCTACCGATTTACCGATTTACCGATTTACCGATTTACCGATTTACCGACTTACCATCTTACCGATTTACCGATTTACCGATTTACCGTCTTACCGATTTACTGTCTTGCTGAACTACTGTCTCACTCTCCTACTTAGGCCGCCATCTACTAGCCCACTTAAAGTGAAACAACTCTTGTAGGTTTGTGGGGGTGAAGATTACAGGCAACCCCGCTGTTACCAGCTATGATAGAGATAGACTACAATAAACTGAGCAATTGCCGCGCGATGTGCTAAGTGCGGCTTTAGATAGCGGCAGAGCGAGTGCTGTCATACGGCAAGAAGGCAGTAGCAACCTAGGCAGGACAGCAACCACGATTGCCGCAAACCCAAAGGATAAACCACATGCGTAACGATGATCCCTTTTCCGACCTGATTCGGTCGCTGGAGGAAAATTTACAGCGGGGCGAGAGTACTCGTCCAGAAGGTGAGGGTGGTGGCTTAACACCGACACCGCCACGCACCGAAATGGAGATGCCAGAATTTAATGGTCGCCGGTTTTTATGGATTCTCCTCCCGATCATCCTCCTGATCTTTTTCAACCGGATCATGAGCTTCTATACCGACTGGCTCTGGTATGATAGCCTCAGGTTTACCTCCGTCTTTTTAACTCGTCTCTGGTCGCAACTTGGTCTCTTTCTCGCAGTCAGTGCAGCCTATTGGCTCTTTCTGGCAGCAAACATTCTGATTGCCCGGCGAATTGAACCACGGGGCTTCGCTGGTACCCCGTTCGAACAGATTGCTGCCGCGTTGCGGATCCGCATCAGTACGATCTTGCTCTTCTTTGGGCTAATTGTGGCGCTGATCGTCGGGGCGGGCGCATCGGGCAGTTGGGAAGAGGTCTTGCTCTTTCTTAACCAAGGCAGCTTCAACCTTGCTGATCCACTCTTCAATCGCGATGTGAGCTTCTTTGTCTTTACCTTGCCGATCTGGCAGGCACTACGGTCGCTGCTCTTTGGCACGGCGTTCTTTACATTGCTAGCAACGGGCGTGGTCTACGGCATCGGCTGGCGCGGCTGGAACAACCGCCGACCGGTGCTTACCCATCTCAGTGTTCTGGGCGCGTTTTTGTTGGTCTTGGTTGCCTGGCAATATCGCCTCGATGCCTTTCAACTGGTCTATAGCACACGTGGGGCGGTTACAGGGGCCGGCTATACCGATGTACACGCCCAGCTACCCGTCTATAATTTGCTGGCATTGGTCACTTTGGCCACCGCCGTGCTTCTTATCGTCACTGTCTATCTGCGCAGCGCGTGGCGTGCGATTGTTGTGGTGCTGGGGATATGGGTCGTCATTGCAGTGGTGGCCGGCAATATCTATCCGTCACTGGTGCAACGTTTTCAGGTCGACCCCAACGAGCTCAATCTGGAACGGCCCTATATTGCCGACAACATTGAATATACGCGGATCGCCTTTGATCTCAACAGTGTGCAAGAGATCGGCTACGATGCCTCGAAACCGCTGACGATCGCCGATCTCCGCAACGAACCAGAGACTATTCGCAATGTCCGTCTCTGGGATTATCGACCGTTGCTGCAAACCTATAACCAAATTCAGGCCCTGCGTCAATATTACGAATTTAATGATGTTGATGTTGATCGCTATATCATCGATGGTGAGTTACGCCAAGTCATGTTGGCCGCCCGCGAACTGGCCCCCGAAAAGCTCAATGTCAACGCGCAGACGTGGGTAAACCGCAAGCTGGTCTATACACACGGCTATGGCGTGGCGGCCTCGCCCGTTGCCCAGGTCACGCAGGATGGCCTGCCCGAATTTTTGGTCAAAGATTTGCCATCAACCGGCGTGATCAGTATCACCCAGCCGCAAATCTACTTCGGGGAAAGGGCCAGCGACTATGTGGTCACCCGTACGGATGAGGCGGAATTCGATTTCCCAAAGGGTGAGGGCAATGAGACCACCCGCTTCTCGGCCAATACGGGCATCAACATGACTTTGGGCGCGCGCCTGCTCTTTGCGCTCAATTTTGCCGATTTCAACATCTTGCTTAACAGTGACATTAACCCAGATAGCCAACTGCTCTGGCGGCGCAACATTGTGGAGCGCACAAATTTGGTGGCCCCCTTCCTCCACTACGACCAAGATCCTTATATTGTCATCAGCGACGATGGTCGGCTCTATTGGTTCCAGGATGCCTACATCATCAGCGATCGCTTTCCCTACAGCGAGTCAGCGGGCGGCTTCAATTATATCCGCAATGCCGTCAAAGTGGTGACTAATGCCTATGATGGGACCATGACCTTCTATGTTGTCGATGAGCAAGAGCCGATTGTTAGCGCCTACACGCGCATCTTCCCAGATCTCTTTCAGCCGTTGAGTGCAATGCCGGCAGACCTGCTGAGTCATATTCGTTACCCGAATGATCTCTTTTCTGTTCAGGCCGAAGTCTTCCGCACCTATCACATGACCGATCCGGTTGAGTTTTATAACAAGGAAGATATGTGGGCTTGGCCACAAGAGATCTTTGATAGCCAGACGCAGAACATGGAGCCCTACTATGTGCTGATGCAATTGCCGGAGAGCGAGAAGCTCGACTTTATCCAGATCTTGCCCTTTACACCAGCCAACCGCGAAAATATGATCGCCTGGTTAGCCGCCAAAAATGATCCGACTGATTATGGCAATAAGTTGGTCTATGAATTTGGCAAAGATTCCCTCTTCTATGGGCCGAAACAGATCGAGGCACGCATTGATCAAGATCCGAACATCAGCAAGGAGATCAGCCTGTGGGATCAGGGCGGCAGCAACGTCATTCGGGGGAATCTGCTCGTTATCCCAATCGGCGAGAGCCTCATCTATGTCGAGCCACTCTATTTACAGGCGGAAAATGGCCAGATCCCAGAATTGAAACAGGTGATCCTCGCCACGGCCAGCCGGGTTGTGATGGCGGACAATTTGGGGTTAGCGCTGGCAAAGCTCTTTGGGGAAGATCTATTGAGTGACGCAGCGTTTGCAGAGTTGGCAGCAGGGATCAAGCCGGGCGATAGCACCACTGGCACGACACCGTCGGTTGATCTGGCCACGGCAACGCTCGATGAGTTGATCCTCAATGCGAATACCGCTTACGAACAGGCACAAACCTACTTGCGCGACGGCGATTGGTCTGGCTATGGCACCGAGATGGATCGACTACAGACGATCCTGACGCAGTTGGCACAGACGACAGGGGTTGTCCTGCCGACGATGATTACCGATACAGTGCCATCCACCGACACAATACCACTTGACGCGGCACCGACGACGGCACCTTAGCCATAAATGTTTACAAAAGAGCTGCCAGCACAATGGTGCTGGCAGCTCTTTTGTATAAATCTCCATTCACCAACTTTTAATATACTTTTCAGACAAAATTTAGATCAAACTTTTATATTGTTGGTGTACTATTGTCAATACCTTCGCCAAACCTTGTTTTGGCGGAAATTTCCAGATGTCATTCCTGCGCAGGCAGGAATCTATTCGTGTAACGTGAAGATGGATTCCTGCCTGCGCAGGAATGACGGCTCTAATTTCTGAAATTGGCGAAGGTATTGATTGTTATACAATCTGAAAAACAATCAAGTTCTTATCCGGAAAGTGACTCTCTGTTTTTCCCCAATCCGATGTCGTAGCCATCGCTGCTCGGCATGATTTAAATGGTTTACAAGGAGAATGGCTTACATGTCTGACCGAATGTCACATTATCAAATTATTGAAACGCCACCCAACGAGCAGCAGGCCACCAAAGCCAATCGCTCACGCAAAATCAGGAAGCAGATCCTCGTTACGCTTGCCGTTGCCTTAACCTTAGTCCTTGGTGCATTCTATGCGCCATTACTCTGGGATATGCAGAGCATCAGCGCCAGTCCTGCCGCCTCGGCCCCGGCCCGTATCCAAGCAGCGCGGACCTTTCAAGTCGATCCGACCTTGTTGAAAAATCAGGAAGCGCTCGCCGATCTCTATGATCAGATTGCGCCCTCTGTGGTAAGCATTCAAGTGACCAGTCATGCACAGACCGTGAATATCCCAGGCTTTAGTTTGCCGCAAGGGGAAGCACCACTGCAACAGAGCCAAGGTTCCGGCTTTATCTACGATACAGTGGGGCACATCGTCACCAACAACCATGTGGTTGACGGCGCAGAAGAGGTCACCGTCCTCTTCTCCAACGGTTTCTGGGCCGACGCCGAAGTGGTTGCCACCGATCCGCAGGCCGATTTGGCCGTAATCAAAGTAACACCACCAGCGGGTATGGATTGGCGACCGCTGCCCATCGCCGCCAATAGCCTGCGAGTCGGGCACACCGTTATCGCCATGGGCAACCCTTTTGGGCTCGAAGGGACGATGACGATTGGGATTGTTAGCGCGATTGGCCGTGGGATGCCTGTTGGTGATTTGGGCACCTCATACACGCTCCCCGACATTATTCAGACCGATGCCGCGATCAACCCTGGCAACTCCGGTGGCCCGCTGATCAATTTGGCCGGTGAAGTTGTCGGTGTGAACTTTGCAATTGAATCCGCCGTGCGCAGCAACTCTGGCGTTGGTTTCACCATTCCCGCAGCTATTGTGCAGCGGGTGGTGCCAGCGCTCATCGCCGATGGCCACTATGATTATGCCTATTTGGGGTTGAGTGGCCGCACCATTGATGCTGAAGTCGCCCGTGCTTTTGATTTCCCCAACACGTTGACGGGGGTTTATGTGGCGGAGGTTGTCAAGGGCGGTCCAACCGAGGCAGCCGGTGTACAGGGAAGTACCCGCCAGATTGCGCTCAACGGCAGCCAAGTCGGTGCCGGTGGTGATATTGTCACGGCGATCAATGAAATGCCCGTGCGCCGCTTTGAAGATCTGGTCAGCTATCTGGTGACCAAAGCTGCACCCGGTGAGACTGTAACGTTGACCGTGCTGCGTGACAATCAAGAGCTGAAGTTAGATGTCGTACTCGGCTCTCGCCCAAGCGCCACCACCCAGCTAACGCAACTGGAGACGCCCAGCGGCCCCGTCAGCGCTCGCCAGGCCAGCCAGATCGCTGTCCAAGCGACAGCCGACCTGCTCGATGGTGAGATCATCAATCGCGTGATCACCTCTGACACGGTTGACGGCCGCGATGTGTGGGTAGTTGAATTGGATACCGCCAGCCAAGTCGCCACCGTCACCGTCGACCGCTTGACCGGTGAAGTGGTCGAGGCAACAGTAGAGTAGATAAAACTGTTAAGTGAATAAAAAATGCGGTGGCCGCGGCCACCGCATTTTTTATTCACTTAACAGCGCTAGGCACCCAGCCAACAGTGTCTGCGCAACCACATTCTCCTTCAAGGTCTCCGCAGTCAGCTTGAAGGTCGTCGCAACAATTTCGCCGTTACCATAGGGTGCCTTGTGTAAGAGCGAAACCGGTTTGTGGATCCATCCCAAAGCCAATCCTGCCCAGCTAACATCGGGAAACGCCCGGGCCGGCACACCACCAATGACCGCATCTGGCATGATCGTTGCATACTCCATCTCTAACAGTGGGCCGCCAGGTAACGCAGCAAAGGGGCCCTCCTTACGCAGCCAGCTAAAGGAGGTCGCCCAATCGCCTTGCCAGCTGGTACCAGCGCGGGGGATCAACTGACCTGTTGGCAGGGTTGCGCGATCGGCAAGCGCAGCTTTTTCTGGCCCAGCAATGAGCAGGAGCAATGCACCTTGTTGTACAGCCTCTTGCAAAGCAACCGTATAACGGGTTGCAATGAGGGGCGCATTGGCATCCGTTGTCAGCTCGTAGCCCAAGGCAACCAACGTGGCTGCCAATGGCTCATTGTCAATGACCTGGACGCGGACATTGGGTACAGCAGGCGCAACGCAGGCCAATTCAATCAGATGGTGGGCCCATTCTTCACCGGTAGGCGCTAGCCAGGTGAGCCTCACGCTTACCAAGCCGGGTTGTTGCAGAGGGATCTCCACCAGGCCGCCAGGGGCAGCAATTTCGCCTCGATCGGTAGCCGTTTGCCAGCGCAACGTGCCCACTATTTCCGCGCCATCCACCCCAAACGCACGCAAATCGACCGCGACCGTTTCACCCGGTCGTCCACTCCACCGTTGCGGACGTGCCACAACAACCCGGTCCTGGTTGAGTGGCGTGAAATGGTCCGACAGCCCCGCTTTCACGGTGCGTTGCATATCCATCAGGCCATTGCATTCCCAGTGGACATCGGTAAATTCGGTGATCACATAGCCACCCACCGCGGTTTGCAGACGCATCGTTGCGATCTCGTAAGCCAGGCTGCGCGCCATGTGGATCTGGTGTGCTTGGGTGAACGCTTGTAGATCGCCAAAGAGTTTGTCCAGCCCCCAATAGATGAAGCGCTCGCGCATTCCATGCGGATAGACAATGCCATCGCCCCACTCCAATCCATTTTCAAACCACCAGGGATCGGCCCCACCTTCCTGAATGGCATCTGGATCGGGCAAGCCCCAATTGCCAAATTCACTGACAATCAACGGCAGGTCAGAGCGGCGTTCGTGGGCGAAATCCTGCGCCCAGGCCCATTCGGCGCGGCCGGCAAAGTCGGCCACCCAATCGTCCCATTCCTGAGCGTGGTCGGGAATGGCGCGGTACTGATGGAAATCGTCGAGATCGCCGGCCACATGCAAATTGCCATCACAGGCGGAATTATCAACGATCAGGCGGTAGGGATCGATCTGTTTTGCCTCGTGATAAAAGGCAGCGAGCCAGATGCGGTGCTCCGGGTTGCGTGTCAGATCGGTGCCCCAATTCTCGTTAACAAGGGTCCAGGCGATGATCGACGGGTGATTCCAATCGCGCTCGACCATGCGCACAAAGGTCTCTTTGGCCCGCTGCGATGCCCCTGCCGATAGATGAATCCAATTGGGTATCTCCGTCCAGATGAGAATGCCCAGCCGGTCGGCCACTTCGTAGTAGCGGGGATCTTCAATTTTGATGTGACAGCGTAGACAATTTAAGCCCAACGCCTTCGCCTTGTGCACCTGATCTTCGAGAAAAGCCAGACTCGGCGGTGTGTAGATTGTCTCTGGATAGTAGGCCTGATCAAGCGCACCCCGTAGATAAATCGGCTCACCATTGAGATAGATGCGTCCAGCTTTGGCCTCAATCGTCCGAAAGCCACAGGTAGCCGACAATTCATCAATGAGCCGATCATCTGCATAGATACCCGCGGTGACGGTGTAAAGCACCGGCTGATCAGGGCTCCACAACCGCGGCGCTGCTTCCAACGTGAGCAGACAGTCGGCCATCGTGGTATCGGTATTGACCTGTTCAAAAATGGGTACGGATGCGCCATCTTGGTCAGTTAGCTGGCAGCGCACTTCCCAACCAGTTGGTAATCTGCTGCGCAGCGTAAGTGTAATGGCAATCGTGCGCTTTCCTACGTCAGGCGTCAAGCGCAGCGTGCGCAGGTAAACAGATGGCCGCTCTTCCAGCCAAACACTCTGCCAGATCCCGCTAATCGGACCGTACCAACTCTGCTTACCGTGGGGAATCTCGCCGAAGGTAAAAGTGGGCCAGCGCGTTTGATCATCAGTAGGGTCCGCAACTTGGACGATGAGTTCGTTTTCGCCGGCACGAACGAGCGTCGTAATATCGAAGTCAAAAGGTAAGTAGCCCCCTTCATGTTCACCGACCCGCTGCCCATTCACCCAAAGCGTGGTATGATAATCAACCGCTCCAAAATGCAAAGAGAGAGCAGTACTCAATTCATTTGGTTTGGTCTCCAAGGCAAAGGAGCGTCGATACCATCCGACACCGCTGCTATGGCGCAACTCGGCAACTTGTGCCTGCCAAGGCATGGGCACCTGTATAGAACGCCACTCCGTACTTGCGCTGATCTCTTGCTGTGCAGTCGGGCTGTGCTGGAAGTGCCAAACACCATCTAGAGAAGTGCGTTTACGCACGCTCATCAGAGTCTCCGATCTATAGGTGATTTAAAAAGGAAGGGGCAAACAGCATTCAGGGTTAATCTCGTTCTATTATAACGTTACTCGCTACCGTTGAAAAACGTCAGCTTCATTGTTGAGGCGCTTCCTGCGATTGCAATAGGGCAAATAAGGCTGTAAAACGATCGATACTCGTGTTTATTTGATCAGGTACTGGTCTAGCCAAAAGAATTTATTCCCTGGCCGGGGAAGTATGATACAAATTAGTTGGAGTAAAGCAGATTATGGCTCGAAAAACAATTTTAACAGCCGAGATGACCTTTGGTGAACTATTGCGCCACCTACGCCGCCGCGCAGGAATGACCCAAGGCCAATTAGCGCTGCTTGTCGGCTTTAGTATTGCCCAGGTTTCTCGTTTGGAGCAGGGCGAGCGCTTACCCGATCTTGCGATTTTGATGGAAAAATTTCTCCCGGTGCTCGCCTTAGAAGAAGAGCCACTTTTGGCACAGGAGCTATTAACATTGGCCGCTGCCGCCCGTGGCGAACGTGCTCCTATCCTGACAATTACCCAACAGCGTATCAGCGCCACCGTCGAAGAGATCAGCCTGGTTGATGACCCTTCTCTACCGGCCCCCCCCACGCCACTCATTGGCCGCGCAGAGGATGTTACCACCATCGTTGACCGCTTGTGGGAAGCGCCAGGCCGTCTGTTGACCTTACTTGGGCCCCCTGGCGTAGGTAAGACGCAGTTGGCATTGGCAGTCGGTACGAAGATGCGCCACTTCTTTACCGATGGAGTCATTTTTGTACCACTCGTCACCGTGGTCGACCCCACGCAGGTGCCGTCAGCGCTCGTCAGCGCATTGGGGCTCACACCAATAGCCAAACGAACACCGCAAAGTCAGCTAATTGAATATCTACGCCGCAAAACAGCACTCCTCATCCTCGACAATTTCGAGCAGATCGTTGAGGCGGCACCGTTGATCGCAACCCTTCTGAGCGAATGCCCAGCTGTGCGTATCCTTGTGACCAGCCAAGCGCCCCTCCGCCTCCGAGCTGAGCAGCGCTTCAAGGTTGCACCTCTGGTACCAGCCGCCGCCGTAGAGCTCTTCTTTCAGCGTGTACAGGCGATCAATCCAGATTTCGTCACGGGCAGCGCACAGGCCGCCATTGTTGCCGCAATCTGCTTGCGCCTTGACTGTTTACCCTTGGCCATTGAACTCATCGCCCCCCAATTAGAGATCTTCTCTCTGTCGCAATTATTGGTCCAGCTACAGAATAGCAGCCTCGATCTTCTTGCTGATGGGCCGCGCGATCTCTCTGCTCATCATCAAACAGTGCGCAACGCGATCCACCGCAGCTACGCACTCCTATCCGCCGCAGAGCAGCGTCTGCTGCGGGCGATGGGCATCTTTGTTGGTGGCTGTAGCCAGGAAGCATTGTTACAACTGGTCGATGGGGGCGCAAGACCTGAGCCAGAGGGAGCACAGCAATGGGTAACAATCCTCCATGCCCTGCTCCGCAAGAGCCTGATCCAATGCCAAACAACCACCCAAGGAGAACGCTTTAGTCTCTTTTCCACTTTACGTGACTATGCGATAGAACAGCTAACCGCCATCGCTGAATTGGCAGGTTTACAGGCAGAGCATGCACGCTATTTCTTGGCAGTGGCACAACAGAACGCCAGTCGATTGCGCTCCAATCAACGGCAGAAGTGTTTAGAGGAGCTTGATGAGGAACATCACAATCTACGCGCGGCGCTGCAATGGAGCCTGACAACCCAATCACCGATGGCCCCTGCCCTGGTGATTGCCCTCGGCGAATTCTGGATGACCCGCGGCCATGATTATGAAGCACGTCGTTGGATCGACCAGCTCTTAGCCAATTATCCAGCTCCTACCGTGGAGCGCGCAGCCGTGCTTACTTTGGCTGCTACCTTTGCACGCCGCCAAGCCGATTATACGTTGGCACGCCATTATCTTGATGAAGGAATAGCAATCTATCGATCCACCGATGATCAACACGGTCTGGCAAATGCACTGCGCCAGGATGGGTGGCTGCACTACGATCTGCATAACCGTACTACGACGGTCGAGCGCTTTCAAGAGAGTTTGGCGCTCCATCGCGCCGGTGACAACCCGGCCGGCATTGCCGAGTCGTTACTGGGGTTGGTTCACGTCTGGAAGCGACAGCCGGAACAGCAAGCAACCGTTCAGCGCTATCTAGATGAAGGTCTCGCCTTGTATCGAGCAGTTGACGAACCGAATGGTATCGCGCACGCATTACAGCAACTGGGTGAGATTGAGCTCAGTGTTGGAGACTATGCGGTTGCAGCCACACGCTTTCGCGAGCTGCTCACAATCTGGCGCGCGCAAGGAGCCAAATTAAACATTGCCTGGTCGTTGGCACTCATCGGCGAGGCAGCGTGGCTACAACAAGATCTAGAGACGGCCGCTGCCAGTTATCATGACGCCTACAGGCTCTTCAACGAATTGGGCAACAAGGATGGCAGCGCGATTCTGCTGCATCATCTGGCGCAAGTTGCCAGATGTAAGGGTGATCTACAGACCGCGACCATTGACTATAGCGACAGCATGGCGCAGAGCTATGCTTTGCAGAACCGCCACATGATGGCACGCTGTGCCGCAGGCCTGGCAGCAGTAGCACTGGCCCAGGCCAATCACGAGCACGCCATCTGCCTCCTCAGCGCGGCGCAACGGATCTTTGATCAACTTTCCCCCTTTCTTGCGCCGGCTGATGAAGCGGCCTATCAGAGGCTACGTATGGAGACCTTGGCCCTGCGAGCGGCAGATGTGGAAAGCTTCGACCTGGCCTGGCAAGAAGGATTGCATCTATCACTTGCGGAGTTGGTGGCGTATACGCAATTGACAGGAAGCACCGATTATCTAAGCCAATAGCTCACTTTTACTTACCACAACTTCTTTCACAAAACAGTACTACTTTGTGAAAGAAGTACTGAGAGATGATGCGTAGGTCACAGTTGCAGTGTGACAAAGGTCGTATCAACGCGACGTATAGCGAAATTCGGGCATGGCTTGGCAGATTGTCACGCGGCAAGCATGGCTTGGCAGATTGTCACGCGGCAAGCATGGCTTGGCAGATTGTCACGCTGCAAGCATGACTTGGCAGATTGTCACGCTGCAAGCATGACTTGGCAGATTGTCACGCGGCAAGCATGGCTTGGCAGATTATCACGCGGCAAGCATGGCTTGGCAGATTGTCACGCGGCAAGCGTGGCCTACGATTACCGATCAACATTTTTTTGTTACTATTTACCCCACCTCCGACCCCACTGCCATTAAGGTAAGCACATGAAGTGGGATTGTCACCCCTGCGTAGGCAGGGGTCTACTGCCCCTACCATGGATTCCTGCCTACGCAGGAATGACATGGCAACGCTTACCTTAGGGTCTGTCCAGGATCAAAGTATCTAGTTTTAGACCTTTTTACTCTAGTGCTACTACAAAAATTTGGTATGTTATTTCTGGACAGACCCTTAGGGCCTGTCCAGAAATAACTTGGAGAATTTTTCCGTACGGACACGGTACACCGTGTCCGTACAATTGACTACTTTATTTCTGGACAGGCCCTTAGGCCATTCCAAGAATTAAATGATCCACGAAGTGCACGAAGACACACGAAGAAAAGATAAAGCTTTGTGTCTCTTCGTGCATAGTTTAAAATTTTGGATCAGCGTTAATGGCAGTGACCCTCGACTCCCCCGACATCATGGAGGGGAGCAATACGCCTCCCCTGCTCGCGGGGGAGGTAGGGAGGGGATGGCTGAATAGTTGTATTTCTTTCACAAAATACTACCGACTCACTAAGGGCAAATAGACCTTTGCTGCAGGTGCCGTCGGTAACGTTGCCGCTGGCACAACGGCCAGAGAAATCGAGTTGGCGGGGAACTCTGCGACGAGGAGACCATTGGTCAATGGCAGATCGGGCAGATGGGTGATGGCGTTGAGATTGGCCGTGCTATATTGATAGCGTTGAACCGCACTGCCCGCAACGCGAGCGCTGCTAGCCAACCCGTTACCACCAAAGATTGTCAGCGCAGCAGAAAGCGGCGTAGCGCTTTTATTGATGATCACCACGGTAAGCGTGCCATCACTACTTCGCTCGGCGGCATAGATCGCCAATTGATCCTGGTCGCTGCTGGTGGCGTGGACGCTAACATCGCCAAATTTACTGCCAGCGCCGTCATAGTTGCGATAGAGGCGAAAGGCATAGGCACCAGGTCCATCAGCGGTAAATTTACCCTCCTCGTTATAGGGATCATCAAAGAGGGTCGCCAGATCGAGCCCCTCGCGGCCAAAGATGCCCAACACATCGGCCTGCGCCAGCGCGCCATTGATGTCATCGAGCGCGCCCCAGTTGTATTCGGTAATGGCGAGCTTGGTGCCAGGGTAGTTGGCCGCCACCCATTCACGCATCCGCGGCAGAAGGCGCACCACGTTGAAGTCGGCTACCTGACCATTTTCGTCGGAGACGGGCGCATCGGCAATCCAACTCTCATCCACATAGGTAGGGTCCCAAAGCGAACGGGTTGAGCGTAGCCGCCGCGCCTGCGTGGCGGCATCCCCGGCACCACTGAGGGTAACCCCATCGGCGGCGACGTAGTAGTGCAAATCCAGGTAATCGAGCAGCCGCACGCCCTGTTGCGCTTCATAGGTCGCCATCTGTTTTAAATACCAGGGCACCAGAGGGATATCGCCATTGGCTTTGCGATCCGGGCGCGTATCCCATGCTTCGATCTGCCCATCGGCGGGCGAGTGCCAGTAGTAGGTCCAGCCATTAACGACCGGTCCCAACGTCTGTGCGGCGGGGTCGGCGGCCTTGATGGCAGCGGCGTAACGGATTGTATCGTCGCGCAATTGTTGCAGTGTAATGGCTTGCGGGCGCACATCGCGGTGGGTATCAAACCAGATATCCGGCTCATTGTCCAAATTATAGTAGCGCACCCCACCATTGGCAGCCGTGCCAAATTGCGCCTGTAAGTGGGCAATCCAATCGGTTGCCCACTTCTCGTCAATGGCAATACTGGTATCTAACGGGTCATTGCCGGTCAAATAGACGGGCACACCATTCTGATAGCTACTAATCCCGCTGCCACAATGGCTGCGGTTGGGATCATCGGGATCGGTGGCCGCGCCGCCGTTGGATAGGGGTTGGGGTGCGTAGGCATATTTGCGCGTGTCAAAGCTACAGGGATAAGTGGCGCTGTTGCCTACTTCACCGGCATCTTTGGCCACCCAGCCACTCATTGGGATCGTGATAATCGACTGCGTATTGGTACGCCGCCCCTGGGCAATAAATTGATCCGCCGAGGTGCCGGCGTGTTCATTTTCAAAGTACCAGTCGGGGTTGCCATACATGTCATTCTTCCAATTATACCGGGTCGCCGTGTTGCCGCCCCACCGCCGCACGGGCAGATCGATCTCGGCGGCAAACGCTTCATCATCTGCGTAATGAATGCCATAGATTTCCGGGCTGATCGGCTTGCGGTCGGCCGCGAGATCAACCGATAAGGTGATATCAACATTCGGAATGTTGGTTGCAGTCGCCGTGGCGGTGGCCGTTGGTTGATTGGGCGGCGTGTTGGTTGGCGTGGCCGTAGCAGTGGCGGTGGGCGCGTTCGGGTCGGTGGCGGTGGCAGTTGCCGTGGGTGTGGCAGCAGCGGACGCGTTGAAGATCTGCACTTCACTCGCCCCATCACAGGGGTAGGGATTACCACAGTTGGTGACATAGAGATTACCGGCGGCATCAAAGGCCAAGCCCATGGGCGCATCCAAGCCGGTAAAGGCTTCGTAGTCCGATGTCTGGTCATTCAACGGATCAACAAATACATGGATCTTTTCAGCATTGTTGGTATCGGCTTTCGGAGTCGAAACGTAGAGATTGCCGGCCCCGTCAAAGGCGAGGTCGTGCGGGCGATTCAGATTTGAATAGCTCTGGCTTGCGGTCGCCGTATTTGCCGCAGGATTGTTAAAGCGCAGCACGCGGTCATTAAAGATATCGGTCACATAAACATTGCCCGCGCCATCAACTGCAACCCCCAAGGGTGTGCTAAAGAGGGTATTCCCTTGATTCGTTAAGTTGGTCTGGCCAAGCACAAGATCGGGTACGCCGTCGGTGCCTAGCGGGTTGACAAATTTGAGCACGCGCTGGTGAAACTCATCGACGACCCACAGATTGCCGCTGCCATCGACAGCCACACCCCGTGGTGCGCCAAAGCCCAGCGGCACGGCACCACCAAGCGAAAGGTCGGCGACGGTCTTTGCGCCAGCCGCTTCGTTGTCTGGATTGCGAAAGATCTGCACTCGGTCAAAGTAGGTATCGGCGATGTAGAGGTTGTTGTTGGCATCGACAGCGACACTCTCCGGTCCACAGAGATTGTCATTGGTCGGTGCGATATTCGGGCAACCGGTCTCCTCATTGTGGCCATAGACACCAGCGCCAAAGGTCAAATCGGGCGCGCCGCTGGCGGTGCTGGCGTTGGGCCAGCTGTAGACGCGATTCTCGCGCCAAGAGGCGACATAGAGGCGGCCATTGGGCGCAATCGCGACGCCGGAAGGTCCTTTGGTGAAGGATATCTGGCGATCGGGTGTTGGATCGAGGAAGCCGGTCGGTGCATCGGCGCTGACAAAGGCAATGTCATCTAGGAAGTAGAGTGGCTGCGCGGCACCGGTGGCGTCCTGCCAGTAGATGGCGCTGATGGTCGCCGGGTTACCCATTGCCGCCAGCGGCACGTCAATCTTTGTCCAGCTGTTGGCGGTTGCGGTCACGTCAAAGGCATTGTCTTCACTCTCATTGAATTTGACTTGCAGTTGTTGGCTACCGGTCGCGCCGCCGTGGATCCAGAAGCGCAGATGGGTGTAGCCGGCCGTACTAAAGGCGGCATCCGGCTTGAGGTAGAAGGCCGCCCACGCTGCGTTGTAGGTAACGGCATAGGCGTGCGTGCCACTGTGGACAACGGTTGCCGCATCGCCGTCGGTGCTGCTGTCCCAAGACCAATCCTCCCAGCCGTTTTGCAAGGTGTCGTCATACAATGCATGATCGGCCGTTGCCCGCGCAAAGACGGTGGGTAAGTAAAGAATACCGAATCCCAAGAGCAACACAACGACCACGAGGAATACGACTACTTGAGACACATTGGGGATAGTACACTTGTACTTCATGACAGTTTCTCCACTTGAATATCATCAAACTGAACAATTGCGCCTTGACCAACGTTGAGGTAATAGGTACCGCGGGCCGAAGCCGTATCATCGACGGCGATGAGCGGATTGCCATCAATCGCTACACTGATCCTGGTGCCGATGGTGGCCACACGGACCACATACCAAATGCCGGGATCGAGGTTGTACGGCACAGTCGCCAGCACCGTAAAATCACATCGGTTTGCACTAGAGAGCAGAACCTGGTTGAGGCGCGCATCAAAATAGACATCATAATAAGCACAGCCGTCCGCACTCTTCACATCATGGCGGAAGGCCAGCCACGCATCAAAAAAATCATCGTTCGGCAGGCCGGCATTGATGATCCGCATGCGCATGGTGATCGCGTAGTCGGCAAGGTGGGCCATGCTCTCTTGTTCCGGCGGGTCAGAGGCGACCATGGGAGCACTGGTGGCATGCCCTTGATAGACATGATTGCCGGTGCCGTCGTCAAGCACCAGCCAGGCACCATCAGTGTTGTCGCCCCAATCATCGGCCGGATCTTCAAAGGTGTGGCGAAACAACACGGTTGTGCCATTGGTCACCGGCACCGGCACCGCAGTGGCCGTTATGGTAGCGGTTGGTAGAGCTGCGATAGGGACGACCGCCTGAGTGGCACTGCCCACCCTCGTCTCCTGCACCGGTACACCGGGGGCAAAGTCGCGCAGGACAAGCCAGGCGATAACGGCGAGCACGCCCAGGGCTGCGGCGAGGATCGTTCGTTTACTGCGCCATGGCCCATTGCCGACCGCCGTCGTTGCTGGTGTGTCGGTTGGTGTAGTGGGTGCGGTGATAACGGCTGCTGCTGCACTTGTGGGCTCAACTACCGCAAAGATGCGACCATCATCCGTTCGCATATAGAGCACCGGGGTACCCCACTCCGTGCTCTGTTCCTGCAGAAAGAGCGCCTTGCGCGCCTCGGCCAGCGCGGCATCGACTGGATAGCCATCAGCGATAGCCCCATAGAATTCACTGGCTAGCGTGGTTGCAGCGCGATCGCTGATCTCAAATTGCATCGCGATCACCGCGGGGATACCCTGACGCACCAGTTGTTGCGCGACACCGGCAAAGGGGTCGGCGGCAGTTGTACGCGCGCCTTCACAGGCATTGAGTAGCACCAGACGCAGGGAGGGGTGATCGTGGAGCAGCGTACCGAGATAGAGACCAGAGACCGACCGGCTGTGCTCAGCTTCATCTTCAAAGAAGAGCACCCCGGCATCACTCTGTGCATCAAAGCTGCCGTGACCCACAAAATGCAGGATGTGAAACTGGTGTCGACGCAGCAATTGTTGCAGAGCGCCCAGTGTGGCAGTGGTGAGCAACGTTAGCGCAATCTGTTGGCGCGCGACGAGATCAGCCAGGGCACGCTCGATATTGTGCCATTCGGCATCAACATCCAATGCTTCGACATCGTGCGGCGCGGCGATCACAACCAGGACGTTGAGCGGTGGCCGCACGAGCAGTGGCGTAATCTGCTGGGGCAGATCAAGATAGCGAATAATGGGTGTTTCAGTTGAATGGGCGAGGAAGCGGCCCATTGTCGGATCATAAAGATATTCCCAGGGCAGATCGACCAGCGCTGGCACATTGTTTAACCGCAACCGCAGGCGTAGGCCATCCCCTTGGCTTTGTACGCGGTCGAGGCTGCGAACAAAGGCATCCTGCACGCTACCGCTAAAGACAGCGTTGTAGAGCTGCAACCCAAAAGCGCGGGTGGTATTAACCTCTGGCGCGCTGCCGCCGCGTACCCCGCGCCGTGGTCGCCCCATCCGGAGCAAAAAGTTTTCCTGTTCCAGCGGCGTAAAGGGTAAGGTAAACGCAGTAGCAGCCTCGCCGGCGGGCGAGCGTACCACGCACGCCCGATAATGATCACCTGCGGTTTCGATTACGAGATCAAAATCCTGATAACGCATGCCCGTCATTGTAAATTCCTCCAGCATCTTACCTGTTGCCGATGCAAACGGAAATCTGTTGCCCGAAGGGATCAACAGTATCGCAGGAGAAACAAACAAAAGGAAGCCAATTTTTGCCAAAAATTTGACAAACGCAATCAGAGGATTATCCCCACAGCTGACGAGCTTGTGCAGCTTGTCAGCTGTGTAAGGGACGTGCCCAGCGAACAGAAGCACCTAGTAGACGCGCACAACACAATCCTCGCGCGTCAATGCCTCTTTGCGAATCGCCATACCAATGCCAGGTCGGCTGGGGGCTGACATCCGTCCATCTGCAACGACAAAGTCATGGTCAACCAAATCGCGGTAATAGGTGTGCGTAAAAGCGCGCACGATCTCTTGCATCCAGGTGTTAGCGCAGTGGGTGGCGAGATGCAGCGCGGCGGCGAGGGCAATGGGGCCGGTGCAGTCGTGGAAGATGACCCCCAGGTTGTTCGTCTCGGCCATGTTGGCAATCTTGCGCGCTTCGGTGATGCCGCCGGCCCAGACGACATCGGTCATCACGACATCGCAGGCGTCGGCGCGGATCAGATCTTCGACCGCGTAGCGATTCATGAGCAGCTCACTGGCGCAGATCGGGGTGCGGGTGGATGCGCGCAACTTAGCGAGGGTACGCGGATTGTCCGGCTTCATTAGGTCTTCAAGCATGACTGGTTTGTAGGGTTCGAGCGCTTCGGCAATGCGACGGGCCGGTTGCAACGCCCAATAGCCGTGCCCTTCGAGAATCACGTCAATATCGAGCCCAACGGCATCACGGATCTGCTTCCACGGGCGCAACCCTTCGTCCACCTCTTTCCAGGAGATGGTCTGACCGCGGTTATTTAAGGCCGCGCCGTCAAAGGGCCAAATCTTCATTGCCTTGATGCCCATATCGAGCAGTGATTTGGCAAGCACCCCAGCATCGTCGTGCCACGCTTCGTAATCGCGGTAAAGTTGGCGCACTTCCGGCACATTGGTGCGACGGATGCCCGGCGTGCCTTGGGCATAGCCGGCCGAGGCGCAGGTGTTGTAGACCGGCACGCCGTCGGGGTGGGTGTTGCCGCCGAGCAGTTGCCAGATTGGCTGGCCACAATGCTGGCCGAGAATATCCCAGAGCGCCACATCAACGGCGGCCAGGGCGCGCATTTCCAGCCCTTTGTTGCCGTAGACATGGGAACCGTCGTAGGCGCGCCGCCAGAAGGCTTCGATCTGCAACGGATCGGTGTCGCGCAGCATGGGTGCCAGCACCTCTTCGATGTAGGCGGCAACCGTGCGCGGGGTGTAGTAGGTTTCGCCGAGGCCGACGATGCCGCTGTCGGTCTCCAGTTCGAGCATCGTGATGTTGGGGAATTGGGCAAAGTTGATGGTGCGAATTTCGGTGATTTTCATATTAGTTTCTCATAATGTTCATTTTTGTAGGGGTATGGCGTCGGGCGGCTCATGAGTATCAAGGTAAGGAATAAGGTCGGTAACCAACACTACAACAGATGAGGGTAAAAGCGGATTTGCCACGGCGTATCCAGAATTTTAAGGGCAACTGGCACTTTAAACCGACAAGTTTGTAGGTTGTCAAGGGTTTCGTCAATCGAATTGCCTATCCCTTGCTTCCAAAATCCGCTGTAGTGTTCATGGCGTGCCCGGTCGATCAATTTGGTCTGCTGAGCGGGCACGCCATACGGTGCAGAGCGTTTATACGCGCCCCCTCGATTGGTCTCGCCGCACGCCATGCCCCAACGGGTGACTGGGATTCACTTACGCAGCCGGCGCAAGGTTTTCATGACGCTGTTTTCGCTGCCGAAATAATCAGACAAGCGGCTGTACTCGGCGTAGAGTTGGCCGTAGATCAGTACGTGCTCGGCAACCGGTCGGTAGCGCTCCTCGCGCAGACCACCCATCTTTTGCGTGGCAGTCAGAATATCAGCATGGCCACCAGCCGCGCCACCGGCGGCCACAGCGCCAAGCATGGCGGCACCAAGCGCGCCGGCCTGGCTACTCTTGACGACGCACAATTCGCGGTTGAGCACATCGGCGTAGATCTGCATCAGGAGCTTATTCTGTTCAGCCAGACCACCTGCCGCCACAATGCGGTTGACAGGGACACCATGCCGTTCAAAATTTTCGACAATCTGGCGGGTACCATAGGCGGTTGCCTCGATAATCGCTCGGTAGATATCCGGCGCGCTGGTGGCGAGGGTGGCACCAAGTAACAGGCCGCTCAATTCGGCATCGACCAACGGTGTGCGCACACCGTTCCACCAATCCAGCGCCAAGAGCCCATGTTCGCCTGGATGCTGCTTGGCCGCTTCTTCCTCCAACAGCGCATAAAGACTCATAGCGCGCCGTTCGGCCTCTTCGTAATAGATGGGCGGCACGCCCCGCCGCACCAGCCAGGCGAGAATATCACCGGTGGCGGCTTGGCCTGCCTCATAGCCATAGTAGCCGGGCAAGAGTCCATCTTTGACAACGCCATTGATCCCTGGCACGGCAACGCGCTCATCAGAAACGAGCATGTGACAGGTGCTGGTGCCCAGGATGATCGCCATGACTCCCGGTTCGCTCGTCTGTCCAGCATAGACGGCGGTAAAGGCATCGATCATCCCCACACCGACCGCCGTGCCCGAGCGTAGACCGGTCCACGCTGCGGCTTCAGCGCTCAATCCCCCGGCACGGCTGCCCAACGGTAAGAGCGGGGCGTTCATCTTCGTGGTGGTCACATCCGCCAAATCTGGATGGAGCGCGGCAAAATAGTCACGGCTTGGATAGCCGTTCTCTTCTTGCCAGATTGCCTTGAAGCCGGCAGTACTTGTGCAGCGCACCTCCTGGCCGGTCAGTTGCCAGACAAGCCAATCGGCAGCTTCGATGATCCGTTCGGCCGCACGATAGACCGCCGGCGCTTCGTCGAGAATTTGCAATGTCTTGCTAAAGAACCATTCCGATGAAATTTTGCCGCCGTAGTATGCGATCCACGGCTCCTGGCGGGCGTGGGCCAGTTCGGTAATGCGGTCGGCGTGCGGCTGCGCGGCGTGATGTTTCCAGAGTTTTACCCAGGCGTGCGGTTCGGCGCGCCACTGGGGCAAGCGGCAGAGCGGCGTGCCATCGCGCAAGGTGGGCAAGATGGTGCATGAGGTGAAGTCGATGCCGATGCCGATCACAGCCGTCGGATCAACACCACTCTGGCGCAACAGAGCCGGAACAGCGTTTTTCAAGACAGCAATGTAATCATCGGGATCTTGCAACGCCCAATCTGGGGGCAAGCGCCGGTCACTTTCGGGCAGGGTCTGGTCGATGACGCCATTGGCGTAGGGGTGAACGGCGGTCGCAATTTCACGCCCATCGGCCACGTCAACGAGCAAGGCGCGGCCAGACTCGGTGCCAAAATCGATGCCGATGGCATAGGTTGGGGACATGCAGAACTCCTTTGGTCAGCAATCGGAAGCGGTGGGGAATCAGTGTAGTTACTACTACGACCACGTTAAATTTCAACCATTAGACAGGATGAACAACATTCACATGATTTCCTCTCTGGGTAGCAATCCTGTAAATTTTGTGAATCTTGTCGAATTTAACGGTGTCGTACTACTCAGAATTCATTTGGTTGTTTCGTTGCTATAGCGTATAATGGGGGACGGTATACCGTCCCCCTATGACTGACTAACCTCAATCACTACCTTCACGACCTCATCCAGATAGGCCGCATTCATCGCAAAGGCCTCGGCGGCCTGGCTCAAGCCAAAACGATGGCTGACAATGCCGGTCAAATCGATCTTCCCACTTAGTGCCAACTGAATCGCCCGCGGGTAGGTGTGCTTCATCCGCCGCACCACACGCATCGTCAGCCCTTTGCGCCGCACCGTCGAATGCTTGAGCTCCATCTTGTCGTCGCCGGGAATGCCAACGAGGACGAGCCGCCCCCCCAAGCGCGCCATCTCCGCGGCCCACTGAACCGAATGAGCGGCCCACGCCGCTTCGATGGCAACGTCGACCCCACGTCCATTGGTGGCGGTGCGCACAAAGTGCGCCGGATCGGTCTCTTTGAAGTTAATCGGAATGGCACCATAGCGTTCAGCCAATGCTAGCCGCCAGGGGAATTGGTCGACCACAAAGACGGGGTCCGCCCCCGACGCTTTGGCGAGTTGCAATAAGTAGAGCCCAATACAACCGGCTCCCAAAATCACAACACTATCGGCTACGCGAAGTTTAGCCAAATCAATGGCGTGAATGCCAATGCCCAACGGCTCAAGTAGCGCGGCGGCGTCATCACCAATGGCATCCGGCACAGGGAAACAGGTGTGGGCCGGCATGATCATCGTCTCGCAGAGGCTACCGTCGTCGGGATAGGAGCCGCAGAAGTGGAGGCGATAGCAGAGATTGGGGTGTCCCTGCTCGCACATTTCGCAGCGGCCACAGGGTTGGGCTGGGTCAACCGCGACGCGTGTACCCAGCAGTAACGGTTGAAAATTGCCGTCGTAGGCATCCGGCCCGACCGCTTCAACGACTGCGCCAAATTCGTGGCCAAGGATGATCGGATGGTCGGGCACGGCATCACCAATGCGGCCATCGATGTAGTTGTGCAGATCGCTGCCACAGACGCCGACCGCGGTAACGCGCAGCAGTGCCTCGCCAAGGCCGGGTTGGCTGGGGCGGGGCATCAGTTCGACGCGCAGATCGCGCGGGCCATAGAGACGGGCAGCTAACATAGAAGAGGTAGAAGGTATACTCATTTAAATAGTCCATATAGATCAATACCTTCGCCAATTTCAGAAATTAGAGCCGTCATTCCTGCCTGCGCAGGAATCCATCTTCATGTTACACGAGTAGATTCCTGCTTGCGCAGGAATGACATCTGGAAATTTCCGCCAAAACAAGGTTTGGCGAAGGTATTAATAGATGAAACGCAAATAAATAGACGCAAAAAGTGAGTCAGTGAAACCGTCTTACCCTCCTACTGTCTTACCGTCTTACTAACCCACTTGAGTATGCATCCGCTATACTTGTGTTTCGTAGAGTTGGGCAGCATTGCTGTATAAAATCTGCGTTGCTGCGGTCATTGCTTCGTCTTGGGTGAGGGCACCGAGGTCAATCAATTCGGTGAGCACCGTTGCTAATCCGCGACGGCCCCAGCGCGCGGCCAGCCAAAAAATTTCGGGAATGCTGTGGGCATCGGTCGAGAAGAGCACTTTGCTGATCGGCGTTAAGGCCAACACCTGCCGCCAGAGCGTCGGAATTTCTGTAGTAAGATGGGGAATAGCCAATCCCATATCGAGCCACACATTCGGATAGATCGCAGCGAGGTAGCCCAGTTCGCGTACATACGGGTAGGCGGCGTGGAGCAGCACAAATTGAACGTGATTGTATCTACCACACTCAAAGAGATAGCGCATGTGGAAGGGATTGGCCAGCAACATATCCAGGTCATTGTCGCCAAAGCCGGTGTGAAATTGCACGGGCAGCGCTTGGGTTTCGGCAATCTCCAGGGCAAGTAGCAGCAGATAATCATTGAGCGGCTTGTGGGCCAACCGGACACGCCCCTCCCGCCGCGCCTGTTCTTTGAGCGCGGGAAAGAGCGCCGCGACATCGGCGCGCGCAGCCGGCTGAATGTTGAGTCCCGTGCGATAGGCAGCAATGCTTTTGAGCGCCACGTGGCCCGCGGCGCGCGCATTTTCGACCGTGGCGACATAGGCATCGACCATTTGCGCAAAGTGCTCATGCTGCACGATCAGATCCTGCGCCAGCGTCTCCAGCCGTAAGATCGGTTCAATGCGACAGGGCAGCACCGCACGCAAATCCTGGTAGCTGTAACTCATCTTGCTGCTAAAACCATAGTCCAGGAGCAACATCTCAATATTGGCGTCGTGGAAGAGACGCTGCGCCAATACCGTCGGCTCGATTTCGGCACGCGCCGACAAGAGTGCTACCGCGGTTGGTTCGCAACCGAGAAAAGCCGCCAACTCTTTCACTGCCCAACGAAAGAAGAGCGTGTGGGGTACATGGTTGGCGTGCATAATCGGATCGCCGCTTTCGGTAAAGAAGCGCTGAAATTCGACTGCGGTCAGCGGGGCATCTTGGCGCAGCAGTGCGTGGCAGTGGTGATCCAGGATCGGAATGGTGGTCAGATCGAGCATTGTGTTCTTTTTCGATTCCAGCGTGGGCTTGATCGAGGTGACAGTCACTGGCCGTAACAAGTGGGATCAACGCCCCAACGATTGGCCACTGACTGTCCTCTCTGGGTGCCTATCTAAAATTTCTCAATATGATGCCGCACTTCAAAAGCGACCTCTTCTTGGGAAAATACCGCATATTCTGAACGTTTAACCGCCAGGTAGGCTGTGGCCAATTGCGTACCCAGCGCATCCATCAGCACTTCGTCTGCTTCAAGCGCATCTAGCGCTTCGGCTTGGCTAGTTGGATAGCGTTGAATGCCCCGCTGCTCCCGTTCGGCGTCGCTGAAGTTGCCTGGGTCGATGAGCGCGGCATCGCCGGGTGTGAGCCCGCGCGCCACGCCATCCAATCCAGCGGCGATCAGCCCACCCAAGGCTAGATAGGGATTGTTGCTGCTATCGCTCGCCTTCAACTCAAGATTGATGCTGCTCGCCTCGCTGCCCCAGGCACCGGAGGCGACGCGCACGGCAGCTTCGCGATTATCCGGCCCCCAGGCGGTGTAGGCACTGCTCCAGAAATGGGGTTGCAGACGGCGGAAGGAGTTATAGCTGGGCGTGGTCAGCGCCAACAGCCCGGGTAGATGGATCAACACACCAGCCATGAAGTGGTAGCCGAGTTGACTAAGCGAGAATTGACCGGCGGGATCGTAGAGTAAATTTTGCGCACCGGCCAGATCCCACAGGCTCCAGTGGATGTGGCAGCCATTGCCCGCTTGGTCCGGCTTGGGCTTGGGTGCCAGCGACGCCACGAGGCCATGATTGGTGGCAACACTGCGCACCGTCTCGCGGAACCAGATCTGGTTATCGGCGGCGCGGAGGGCCGGCGCGTGGCGCAGCGGCATTTCATGCTGGCCATGGCCAAGCTCAGGGTAGTAGGCATCAACGGGAATGTTCTGCGCAGAAAACGCACCCACAATGGCATCGATCAGTGGCGCGGCGGTGTGCATGGCCGTCGAACTGAAGCACAGTCCGGTGTCGATTGGCTGATAGTGCTCTGGCTGGCTACCATCTCCTTCGCGTCGAAAGAGGCTAAATTCCCCTTCAAAGGCCGCCTGTACCGTCATGCCCTGGCTGGCCACCTGCACAATCATCCGTTTGAGAAAAGAGCGTGGGCAAGCATCCCACGGCGAGCGGTCCAACTGGATCATATCACACATCATCGCCGCGCTGTTGGGCGCATAGGGCAGGATCACAAAACTCTCCGGGTCCGGCACCAGGCGCACCTCGCCCACCGGCCCCATGCCCTCTACTGGCTGGAGTTGATCGAGCAGATTCATCGCCTGCATGGCAACGGTTAACCCTTGGCCACTTGCCATCCGTCCGCCAAGGCGATCCGTGGGGACCAGCTTGCCACGAATGGTGCAGCCGTTATCGACATAGAGAAAGCGGGTCAGACGCACCCCCGCTTGGATACAGGCATTGACGACTTGCTCACTGTTCATTGCATCTGCCCTTTGTCCTTACAGAACGTATGATTAGTCCGACAACGTAAAATTAGACAGAATGGACAGAATTCACAGGATCTCTACAGCGGAGGGAGAACCTAGTGAATTCTGTCGATTGATTGAAAGGTAACGTTGTTGTATTTGTAATGATTCGCTTGAGCGCTGCTTACCAGACACAGTAGCCGCCATCGACCACCAGATCGTGGCCCGTCGTGAAGTCAGAAGCCTCGGCGGCCAGATAGACGACCGCGCCCTGCAATTCGGCGACCTCGACCATGCGCCCCATAGGGGTCATGCGCAACCAAACGGGAATCATTGCCTGTCCCTCCGGCGACTTCGCCAGATCATCGACAAGGCTGGTGTGGGTGTAGCCGGGGCTGATACAGTTGACGCGCACGCCACGCATCGCCCATTCGGCGGCGAGGCTGCGGGTGAGGTGGATCACGCCGGCTTTGGCGCTGTTGTACGCGGACTGATTTTGTGGCATGTTGACAATACCCCCGGACATCGACGCCGTGTTGATGATCTTGCCATAGCCGGCGGCAAGCATCACCTTCGCTTCATATTTGGCGCAGAGCCAAACCGACGTCAGATCGAGATTGATCACACGATTCCACTCGTCGAGCGTCATCGTCTCCGAATCGACCCAAAGACCAATCCCCGCGTTGTTGACCCCAATCGTCAGCGTACCCCACTGCTTAACCACGGCCGCAACCATCGCTTCGACCTGATCTTCTTTGGTCACATCGGCGGCCAGGGCGATGGCGTCGATGCCCTTTTGGGTTAACTCATGCGCCACGCTATCGGCGCGCGCTTGAACCAGATCGACCACAGCGACCGCGGCCCCGGCTTCACCTAAGCCGTGCGCATAGCCGCGGCCAATCCCCTGCCCACCGCCGGTCACCAGCGCCACGCGGCCATCCAACCGAAAGCGGTCAAGGATTGGTTTGGCGGTTAAGACACTATCAGTTGTCATACGAGCCTCTTTTCATGACTTGCATTGCATGCAACGCCTCACTCCGGAAACGCGCCCGAAAGGCTCCCGAAACACGTTTTGCCTACCAGGGCGTTGAATTCATTCAATGCCTGCGGTTGGCGACCACGTCCAGCGCCTGCAACTCTTCCAGGTGACGCTGATCGTGGTCGAGAAAAATCTTCAAATAACCGAGCACGGTCAAACGGCCAAAGGTGGGGTGGTTGCCGGTGTAGGTCAAGGCTACGGGGGGCAACGCATTGACAAAATCGACCATGTTCGCCCGCGCAAGATGCCATTCTTCCAAGGCAAAGTCTAGTGAGCGACGGTTAAATTCAGTGTCGGTATCGAGATAGATACCAAAGGTAGGGGTGGTGCCTGAAGCGATCTGTTGGATACGTACCAACAGGCAGGCGCTTTCCACTGTAGCGAGATGCCAGGCGATCTGTCGAATTGACCATTGCCCTGCTGCGGGTTGCCATTCCGGATCAGCTACCCCTTCAAAAAATTCGGTTATCTCTGCTTGGGACGCCAACAAGGCATCGACCACTAGTGTACGCTCTTCTGCACTCATCGGGCAATTCCCCTTTCCCTATACCAATTCAATCTGCGCTTTCACCGAAGTCGCTGGCATCGCAACGGCAAAATCAAAGGCCTTTACACTTTCTGCAAAATCAAATGTATCAGTAATCAGCGGCTTGAGATCGATCTTCCCACTGCCCATAAGCGCAATCGCGCGTGGATAGACGTGGGCATAGCGAAAGACATGCTCGACACGCGCCTCTTTGATCTGTGCATCAGAGACGCTGTAGGCAATCGGTGCCAGCGGGATGCCCACAAAAACCACCGTCCCGCCGGGGCAGAGCTGCGCAAAGACACCGGCGGCGGCACGTTCGTTGCCACTGCACTCAAAGACAATGTCAACGCCCCAGCCATCGGTCATCTTGTTTACAACCTCGCTCAGATCTTCTTGGGCAACGTTGACCGGCGTAATCGGCCCCAACGTCGCCGCCAGATCGAGCTTGGGCTGCTGCACATCGGTCATGATCACGCGGCTACAACCACCAGCCAGCACGGCCAACGCGGTGACCATGCCAATCGGGCCGGCTCCCATAACAAGCGCCACATCGCCTGGTTTGATGCGCGCCTTGTTAGCCGCGTGCATCCCCACGGCCAGCGGCTCAACCATCGCGCCTTCCGCCAGACTCACACTGGCAGGTAGCTTAAAGGTAAAGGCAGCCGGGTGAACGACAGTTGGCCGCAACACACCATGCACCGGCGGCGTCGCCCAGAAGCGTACAGCGGGATCGAGATTGTAGATACCTAGTTGCGTGGCGCGGCTGTTGGGGTCGGGAATGCCCGGCTCCATGCAGACGCGGTCGCCCTCCTGCAGATTAGTCACGGCAGAACCGACCTCGGTCACGATGCCTGCCGCTTCGTGGCCCAAGACCATGGGCGCGCGCACGACAAAGGGCCCAATCGCGCCGTGGGTGTAGTAGTGCACATCGCTGCCACAGATGCCGACCGTGCGGATCGCAATACGCACGTCGTGTGGACCGAGGGGTTCCTCAAGTGCGATATCGCGCAGCGCAAGTTCATTTTTGCGTTCGAGGACAAGGGCTTGCATGGGAATCCTTTCGCATTGAGCAGTAGAAAGCCACCCAAGTTGGCAGTTAAGATTGTAATGTGTCTATTATACTGGAGTCTGGCGAATTGAGCGTTACCACTGAACACCTGACAGGTGTTAGTTTTGTCAGACTGCAGTATTATAGAATCTGCGCTGCGATTGGTACTAATTGCCACAGTCATGGTTAGGCGCAGTGACCGGATATCGGCCGTAAACTCTCAGATTTGTGTCACTTGGCAACCCAAAATTTGAAAGAAAACTGAGGATTTATCCAGACGGGTCTGTTATAGTGATCAATAGCAAGCGCTACCGCACGTAGGTAGCGGGGCCGTTGACAACAGACGGCTTAGAGCGGCTTGTGTGACTCCTACTTTGTCACGTGAATCAGTAAGGGTGCGAATGGCAATGCAAAATTTTCCTTATGTTACGGATTATGTCAATGCGATCTTTAGTGCTGAAAAAGCACGGTTTGACTATATTTTTATCCGCCCACTCCTCAATATCTTGTACTACTTCCTGCGCCTTGCGGTGGTGCCCTGCAAGTTTCTTTTCCATCGCACCGCCTGGGGCTTTGAAAAAAGGCTGATCGATCGGGTTTTGGCCTTTGGCATCAAGTACTTTGCGGCCCACGACGCCCTCGCGCTCCTCATCAGACATGTGCAGATCGAGCCGCTGCTCTACCGCTACCTACTAGCGGGGACACCGGCACGCCGGGCAGGGCGGTCGGGGGAAATGCTTAAGGGCATTGATGGCGATTTCACCGTCAATTCGATCCAAGATATTGTTGCCCACGGCCTCACCATTTGCCACGACGATCTCTCCTATGAAGTCGGCGAGCGCTTCAATAAAAACGCCTTTCTCGACAATCTCGCTTTCTACCGCAAGAGCCGGCCGGAAGACATCGCCCAATTCGGCAATACGGTGCTTGCGCAGAATCGCCAACATTCTTGGCAGATCTTTGGGGCGACCAATGTTGTCATCTTTATTGTTCTCACCATCACGCTATTTGGCGACCTGCACACCGTGGTCCGTGCGCTCAATTCCTTTGATTCAGACTCGCTGCTGCTCTGGTCCCTAAAACATATTTATGCCGAGGACAAACAAGCGCTGATCGACCTCGATTTCTACCTGCCGGCGAGCAGCAACCGTAGCCATTACAACAGCGGCCCATTTCTATCCGATCCCAACCAGTATCTCTATTATCATATTGCATTCGACGAGTTTGCCTATGAGTTGTTGCGCAAAAATCCGGATGCGGTTTCCCCTTCCTGAGCTAAATGTACACGAGTATGCGCGAAATGGCGTGCCAGGACGGTCTGATTCGTCATTTTGTATTTACACGTTGCGTTTAGACAACCGATAGTTTACCAATGAGGGTAAGATGAACGATTGTTATATCACAAGCACAGGTTCCTATTTGCCGGGAGAGCCGGTTGACAATGAAAGCATGCCCCAATATCTGGGGAAGATTCTTGGGGAAGGACGGGTGCGGCAGAAGATTCTAAAAGCCAATGGCATCCGTACCCGTCACTATGCGCTTGATAAGAAGCAGAACGCCACGCACTCGATTTATGAGCTGGCCGCGGCGGCAGTCAAGGCATGTTTGACAGAGGATCAGCAGGCGCGACAGATTGACTATCTTTCGGCCGGCTGCACCTATGCGCCGCTGCTTGCACCCGGGCTGGCTTCGCTTGTGCATGACCAATTGCGCAAAGAGCAGTTGATTACCCATCCCCTCGAAATCAACTCCAATGCGGGCATCTGCTCCTCGGGCGCGCAGGCGTTTGTAAATGCCGCCCGCGCGGTGAAAGCGGGTGATGCCACGGCCGCCCTCTGCGTGGGGGTCGAGCAATCCTCGGCTGGCCTCAAAGCAAAAGCGTTTCATCCCACCTATGATCTGCCCATGATGTTCCGCAATATCAAAAAATCGAAATGGTTTATGGCTGTCTTCCTGCGCTTTATGTTGTCAGATGGGGCCGGGGCCTTTCTCCTCGAACAAGAACCGCGGGCCCAGGGACGCTCGCTCAAGGTAAACTGGAGCTATTCGCGCTCGTTTGCCAATGAAGCCCCGCTCTGTATGCAGCTGCAAAGCGATCCAATCGTGTTGCGCCAGGATATCAGCATTTTGGCCAAGTACATGGCACCACTCTCCCAAAAGGCGATCGAGGGTGCGCTCTGCGCACATGGTGAAACGCTCGATAGCTACACGATGGTTTTGCCCCATATGTCCTCGTACTATTTTGAACCAGTCGTCCAAAAGATTATTACTAAGCTGGCACAGAGCAAAGCAGTGCCCTATTGGACAAATCTGCGCACCGCCGGCAACACCGGAGCCGCCAGCATCTTTATCGTGCTGGATGAATATCTAAAGACACAACCGGTGGCTGTGGGCGACCGCATCTTGCTCTTTGTGCCCGAATCGGGTCAATTCAACTATGTCCTCATCAGCCTCACCGTGGCTGCGTAATTTTTATAGGAGCCTATCCCCCAATGAAGATTGCCGTTATTGGTGCCGGCAGCAGCGGCCTCGTGACGCTGAAAACCCTGCTCGACAGCTATCCCGCGGCGGATGTCGTCTGCTTTGAGAAGAGCCACTCCGTGCGCGGCTGTTGGGGGGATCAACGCGCCGACTTTATCTCCACCTCCACCAAGTACACCACCCAATTTTCTTGTTACCGTCAATGGTCCCCGACCGTAGCACCTGAACAACCTTTTGACGAGTTCTATCGCGGTGGCGAATTTGGCGATTACCTAGACGCGTTTGCCGCTCATTTCCACCTGAAAAAATGTATTCGGTTTGGCGTCGAGTTACGCCATCTTGCCTGGGAGAATGGTATTTGGCAACTCCGCATGGCGGAAAGGGGGAAAGAAGAACTCTTGGCCTTCGATGCCGTTTTTTTATGCACCGGCCTCGTCAATCAAAGAGTGCCAATGGCCTCAACAACGCTCCCGCTCGCCGCCGATCCGGAAGCAATTCGCAATGCAACGGTCGTGGTAGTTGGCGGCGGCGAATCGGCCGCAGATGTGGCGAATCATTTGGCAAAACCGATTCATAACAATCGAGTCTATCTCTCGCTCCGTTCTGGGATCCGGGTCAGCCCCCGCTATCATCCCATCAAGGGAGTACCGTCGGATTTTTTGCGCAGCCGGCTGCTGCTCTCCTTTGACAAGCGTGCGCGGAATTGGGTTGGCGAGCGCTTTGTAACTTTTCGCATCCGTTTTCACCAGCTGCTGGCAAGGTGGTTTCCGCACCAGCAAGCGCGCAGCGATCCCGACGAGCAAGCGCAAATAATACGACGCAATTGGGATCTCAAACTCAAAACGCGGGCGAAGGGGGGACTTTTCAATGTCTTCCACAACAAGAGCGATGATTTTCTCGATGCCGTGGCAGCGGGGCGACTGACGATCATTGGCCCACCCGTCGATGAAGCATGGACTACCTATTTCGATTTTGACCAGACCGCAACGCAGCAGCTCGCGCCGGATCTACTCGTCTGCGCCACCGGCTATCGTTCCGGGCTACCGGATCGTTCCGACGGGCTCATTCACCTAAAAGATTTTTACCACGGCTGCGTCCATACCGATCAACACCATCTCTATCTGATCGGCTTTGCGCGGCCGATCATCGGCAACATTCCCACCATCAGCGAAATGCAGGCGCGCTATACCGTTGGGCTGCTCGCCGGAAAGTATGCGTTGCCGGCGGCATTGAAAGAAATACAGGCGGAAGCGTGGCAGCAGTTGGGCGAGGAGTATCGTACCATCGATACCGAGAATGTGTACCCGGTCGAGCAATTCCCCTACTGTGACCTGCTGGCCCAAGCGATGGGGATCATGCCCACGCCGGCAACCGTACGCTCGCTGCGAACATGGCTAAAAATCATGCTCACGCCGGCTAGCACCAGCCATTATGTGGACCAATATTTTGATCGGCAAGCCATTGATGCACAGCCGGTCTACACACCGGCCGCCCTGGTCGCGCTGCTCATCCTGCTGCGGCTGGGGGAACAATTTATTCACTTCGGGAAGGCTATTGTCGACTGTTGGGAAAGATCAGCAAGGAGAGTTCACGTAGAAATACCGTAACTATCCAGATCTCAGTGTTGCCGGCGCTCTTACAGGAATAGCTGGAGAGTCACGGAATACCTTAATTTGTGTTAAGATATCCAGAAATGCTCGTGCCTACGCTCCTGCGTAGGCACCCTATTTGACGCTCCAGCGTCCAGTGCCGCCTGCCCTGCCACTGGACGCTGGAGCGTCGGACCACTCATTCCACGCCGGAGCGTGGAACGAGCTGCCGAAAATAGTACTGATTCCGCAGACCACTACGCCAGCGCTTCATACATCTCATGCACATCTTCGCCATGAAAGCGCGCCGCTTGATTAGCAGGGGCCAATGGTTCGGTGTAGAAGAAGCTTGGCAACTCATCATCCGCCGCGCCAAAGCCAGCCTTGGCATTAAATTCATGCTCTAGCTTCAGCGCATCTGCACCAAGCTGCGAGAAGAACGCAGGCGTAATCGATGTGCCATGCGCGGCATTGGCGGCTTCGGCCAGAAAGGGGTACTGCGCATCGGTCACCGTGCGGCCAAAGATGCATAAACCAATCGAATCGCTGGTGGCACATTGGGTCTGCACTTTGAGGCTCGCCTCCAACAGTTGCTCCAAACTCATATCGCGCGATTTGAGACGGGCGAGGTTGCCGGCAGTGTGGTCGGCCCCTTGGGCAGTCGCCATCATCGTAATGCCGGTGCCTTCGATCACGCGCGGATCATACGCGCTGATCGCCTGCTTCTTGATGACCGGCACACGAGCGACGTTGTAATGCTCACCAACACGCGCCGTGCCTTGCGCCCAGATTTTGCCCTTCTCCGTCCCCAAACGGATCTCCTTGAGCGCCTCAATCATAAACTTGACATCGCCAAATTCTGCCAATCCGGCCTCCATCAAGACGGCCAACATCGCGCCGGTCTCAATGGTGTCAACACCCAGATCGTTGGCAATCTGATTCAGCCCCGCCAAATCATCAGGATCACCGATCCCGCAGTTGGTGCCCAGCAGACCAAGGGTTTCGTACTCAACCGGCGAGGTCACTTCTTTGCCGTCAGCATCGTGGTAGATGTTGCTGCATTGGATCACGCAGCCGGGCATGCAGGCATGGGTCTGTTCGCCGCCGCGCGATTTGTTCAATTCACCGATGTAGTCGCCACCCATCTTAAAGGTTTCACCGGCCCCGACGTTGGCAAATTGGCCGGAGCTAAAGTTACGCACCGGCAACCCACCGACCACATTCTGATAATCCGCCATGCCCATTGTGCCGACTGCTTGATAAAACTGTGTGACGACCGAATCGGCCAGCAGTAGCTTGGCATAGTCGCGCACACTGGAGCGCACTTTCTTGATGTCGTGGAAACTAGGTGTCTTATCCAGATCGACGACAATTGCCTTGACCTTTTTGCTGCCCATCACCGCGCCCACGCCACCGCGCGCCGCCAGCCGCGATGGGCGGCTGTCTGAGTCGCTAAAGGCGATGCCGGCCAACAGCCCTTGATATTCGCCAACCGGACCACAAAGCGCCAGCGTCACCTTTTTGCCATAAGTTTCATGCAGAGCCGCGGCCGCGGCGTAGTTCCCTTTGCCCATGTAAGGCGTCGCATCATCAAAGGAGATTTCGCCCCCTTTTTTGAAGTGGATCACCACCCACGTATCGGACGCGCCATGGAGCGTGAAGCCGGAAATCTCCAACTGTCCCAAGCCATAGCTAAAGGTGCCGCCGCCGTTGGCTTCTTTGATGCCACCGGTCAACGGACTTTTGCAGCCGACGCTGGTGCGGTTGGCATTGGAGAAGCTGCTGCCGGCAAAAGGGCCGGCCGAAAAGATCAGCGGGTTGGCCGGCGAGAGCGGATCGACAGTCGCGGCCTCCTGCTCCAGCAGCGTCTTGGCGATGAGGTAGCGCCCCGCCTTAATGATCGCTTCACCGTGCAGTTCACGGGATTGGATCGAATGATCGTTGAGGTTAATGTCGTGGTAAGTACGCATTGCTGGTTTGATATCCTTTCAAAAAGTGCATTAGTCACTCATGTTACGCATCTTCCCATAAAGGTGCCACGCTACTCGAGTACGCCGCATCTAGGGATGCGGCGTACTCGAGACCGGCATCTTTACTGCGTAACATGCGTTAGTCAAATCACTGACAATCTATAGCAGTCAGCTGTTATGAAGAAAGTATAACCAGAGTTACCTGTTCTGTCTAACGGGAATCTACGTCAAGTGGATGCCTTGACCTAGGGCCACTCCAAAATTTAAATTATCTACGAAGCAACTAAAGGGCAGTGCCCTATTCACCCTAAAGAAACAGCGGTGGCGCCATGTTTCTTGAGAGATACACGAAGTTTCACGAAGAAAAGACAAATCTTCGTGTGCCTTTGTGCGCCTTCGTGGATAGTTATTTTCTTGGAACGGCCGAGGTGAAATCAAATAATCAGGTAAACGTAGGCTGAGCTTGTCGAAGCCAGAGCCGCTTTGGCTTCGCGCCCGCAAGGATTCCCGCTCAGCCTACGCTCGTTGTCCCGTTTAATTGCTTAATTTGCTAAAGTTCAAGGCGAATTCTGCTATAATAGTGCTCATCCACCCTTTCTACTTTCCCACACAAAACCATTGGAGAACGCATATGGCACGCAGCGGACGGGCAGTCATTGCCCAAGGTCAGTCGTTTGAGATTCGCGAGTACACGGTTCCCGACCCGACACCGGGAGCAATTCTGGTGCGCCAAGAATTGGCCGGCATCTGTGGCACCGATCTGCACATGTGGCAGAACGGCATTCCCGGCGAACTGACGCTGGGCCACGAAAATGTCGGCATCATCGATGCGCTTGGTGCAGGCGTTACCACCGACTATGTCGGCAATCCGCTGAAAGAGGGTGATCGGGTGATCTTTGCGCCGGGCACGCCCCATGGTGCCTATGGCTTTTACAGCACACCAGATATCGCGCCCCACTTCCGTGGCGGCTTTGCTGACTACATCATGCTCGACTATCCCGAGACCTGCGTCATCAAAACCAACTTGCCGCCGGCGGTTGCCGTGCTAACCGAACCCTTCACGATTGGGGTGCACGCGGCCATGCGTGCCAAGATTCAGATTGGCGACACGGTTGTCGTCCAAGGGTCCGGTGCAATTGGCCTGGTGACGCTCGTCTGTGCGCGCATCAGTGGCGCGGCCAAGATCATCGTCGTTGGCGGGCCGGCCAAGCGGCTTGACTATGCCAAACGGATGGGGGCCGATGTGACGATCAACATTGAGGAGGTCCGTTCCGTCGAAGAGCGCACAGAACTTGTATTGGCTGAAACTCCGCGCCGTGAAGGGGCCGACGTTGTCTTTGAATGTGCCGGCTTCCTACCCGCCACGCCAGAAGGGCTGGGCTATGTCAAACGTAACGGCACCTTTGTCGAGGTTGGCCACTTTGTCGACATGGGGTCGATTGAACTTAATATCAACCGGCTGATGATGCGCCGCAACCTGCGCTTTGAAGCGATTTGGGGCAGCGGCTATGAACATTTCGTGCGCGGCCTGCCGATCCTCGAACGCAACGAATTTCCCTTTGCGGAAATGGTCAGCCACACACTGCCCCTCTCCCGCGTCAAGGACGGCTTTGATGCGCTCAACGGCACCTATCGCCTGGGGGATGAGACAGCGATTAAGATTGCGGTACGCGCGGCGGAGTAGGACGGTAAGACGGTAGGACGGTAGGGGAGTCGAGCAGGTAATACTGCCTCACTGTCCCACTGTCTCACTGTCCCACCGCCTCACTGTCCCACCGCCTCACCGTCTCACTGTCTCACCGTCCTCCAGCTTGACATGGCAACCACTTTCTTGTATGATAGCCTCCAATTATGGAAAACGTTTTCCATAAACGCATTTCGCCCGAACTCCCAGCCTAAAATGTAACAATTGAATTGACGCGCGATGGACTGCATACAGTCTCTGCAGACATCTACTCACGAGCAGCACAAGAAGTAACCCAATACTCCTGCAAAAAGTGTTACTTCTTGGCGCTCGCTGGCATAACAACCAAGGAAACGATCCCTTGTCGGCAACGCTCGAAGAAGTAGCCAAAGCGGCCGGTGTTTCAGTGACGACGGCGTCGCGGGTGTTGACAGCCAACAAACACCCCGTCCGTGCGGCGACGCGCCAACGGGTGCTGAACGCCGCCCAACGCCTGCACTACCGCCCCAATATGCTGGCGCGTGGGATGCGTACGGATCGAACGCATACGATTGGAATTCTTGCCGAGGATCTACTCAGTCCCTTCACCCCCCCGATCATTCGTGGCATTCAAGACTTTTTAAAAGAGATCGACTATCTGGCACTGATTGTCAACACCGATTCTGCACCCATGGTCGAGCGGAATGCGATCAACACACTGCTGAGTCGTTCGATTGAGGGTCTGATCTTTGTGGAGCTAGATCACGTCGCCGATACCAACGAGTTGACCGAGTCACAAAAGCCCTACATGTTTGTCCATCGCCTCTTTGGCGCATCGATCGCCAACTCAGTCGTCCCCGATGATGAATTAGGAACCCGGATGGCGATTGAACATCTATTGACATTGGGGCATCGGGCCATCGCCCATATTGCAGGGCCACAAGGGTGGCACTCGGCGCGCCGGCGTTATGAAAGCTTTTGTGATCTGTTGCAAGAAGAGCAGATTCTGTTGCGGCCCCATCACGTGGTTGAAGGCGACTGGACCTACAGCGGTGGCGCAATTGCCGCCCAGCGCTTGTTGCAGCAACGCCCGCTGCCGACGGCGATCTATGTGGCCAACGACACCATGGCCTTTGGTGCCATTAACACCATCCAACAACAGGGGCTGCGTGTCCCCGAAGATATTGCCCTGGTCGGCTATGACAACAGTGAGTTTAGCCGCATCCTCCACCCGACGCTCACCACGGTCAGTTTGCCGGCCTATGAGATGGGGTTGCGGGCCGCCGAATTGCTCTGGCAGAAGTTGCAAGGCGAGGCAGTCGATGAACAGGAAGTGAAGATCTGTGGTCAGCTATACATTCGCGAGTCCTGTGGTGCCACAGAAGCAGACCGAACCCAGGATTTGCCCGATGTTGGCACGACCACGCGGCGCCAGATAACCGGCAGCAGTGGTTGAAACCACCGCCTATTAGGGAAGTTGCGCTGAAGCGCACTGCGGTTCCAGCCCGCTTTAGCGGGGCTTCTTTTATCAGACGCAGGCTTCAGCCTGTGGCGATATGATCTCAATTTCTCTGGAATGATGCAAGATGAGTCAATCAACTCAACTGGAAACGACCATGAGTGAAGCTATCCGCTACCAATACCATGCAATCCCTTTTACCGCTGTCACCATCGATGACGCCTTTTGGTCGCCGCGCATCGAGACCAACCGCACGGTGACGATTAGCTATGATTTCCAGAAGAGTGAGGAGACCGACCGGCTCACCAACTTTGATAAGGCCGCCGGGCGCATGGCGGGTGATCACGTTGGCATCTTCTTCAATGACTCCGATGTCTTTAAAATCATTGAAGGCGCGGCCTATTCGCTACAGATCCACCCCGACCCTGAACTCGACGCCTATCTCGATAACTTGATCGAGCGCATTACCGCCGCGCAAGAAGCGGATGGCTATCTTTACACCGCGCGCACGATTGCCGAGCGCAACGGCACGCCAGAGAAGCTACACGACGATCGCGAAGGCTTGAGCCGTTGGTCACAACTGCGAGTCAACCACGAACTCTATAATGTCGGCCATCTCTACGAAGCCGCCGCTGCTCACTATCTCGCCACCGGCAAGCGCGCCTTGCTCGATGTGGCGATCAAAAATGCCGATCTGGTTGACAGCGTCTTTGGACCAGAGAAGAAACACGATGTGCCTGGCCACCAAGAGATCGAGATGGGGCTGGTCAAGCTCTATGGCGTCACCGGCGATGAGCGCTATCTGCGGCTGGCAAAATTCTTTCTTGACGAGCGTGGCCACCATGAACAGCGCCCCGCGCATATCAACTTTGGCAACCCCGGCTACATGCAGGATCACTTGCCGGTGACGGAGCAGGACGAAGCGGTCGGCCACGCCGTGCGCGCGCTCTACATGTACAGCGGCATGGCCGATGTAGCCGCGCTGACGGGCGAACAAGCCTACATTGACGCCATCGACCGCCTTTGGGAGAATGTCGTCGGCAAGAAATTGTATATCACCGGTGGGCTGGGTGCCCGCCACCACGGCGAAGCCTTTGGTGACAACTATGAGTTGCCCAATGCCACGGCTTATAACGAGACCTGCGCGGCGATTGCCAACATCTTTTGGAATCAGCGCATGTTCCAGTTGCATGGCGACGCCAAATATATCGACGTGCTCGAACGTTCGCTCTACAACGGCTTCCTGCCCGGCGTCGCCTTTAGTGGGGACAAGTTCTTCTATGTCAATCCGCTCGCCTTTGATGGTGAATATCGCTTCAACCGCGACAATTCAAATGAGCGTTTGGGCTGGTTTAACTGCTCCTGTTGCCCGACGAATGTGGTGCGCGTTTTCCCCTCGCTCGGCGGTTACATCTATGCGCAGAGCGAATCGAGTCTATACGTCAATCTGTTTGTCAACAGCCAGAGCAGGGTAATGCTGGCCGATACTACGGTAAAGATCGCCCAACAGTCGAACTATCCGTGGGATGGTGACATCACCGTGACGGTACAGCCGGAACAAGCGGCAACCTTTGCGTTGCACCTGCGCGTTCCGGGTTGGGCACAAGGCAAGCCGCTGCCCAGCGACCTTTATGCGTACCTTAGCAACAGCACTGAACCGATCCTCATTACCGTGAATGGCAATCCAATTCCTGTGATAGTCGACAAGGGCTACGCAACGATCAAGCGCCAATGGCAGGCTGGCGACGTGGTCAAGCTTCAGCTCCCCATGACCGTCCAGCGTGTGGTTAGCCATGTTGCCGTTGAAGAAGATCGTGGTAAAGTCGCGATCGAGCGCGGACCACTGGTCTACTGCGCTGAAGCGATCGACAACAGTGGTGCGATCAAAGAGGCGACCTTGGCCGACGACGCGCAATGCACAATGGCCGCAGAATCATCCTTGTTGCAGGGGATTCACACGATTCAGGTCAACCACCCCCGCGCCAAGATGCTGCTGATCCCGTACTACGCATGGGCGCACCGTGGCATCGGCGAAATGACCGTTTGGTTTGATCGATAATTTTCATTCCACGCTTTAAAGAGTTAAGAAATTAAACAGGTTCAAGAGCGTAGGCTGAGCTTGTCGAAGCCGAAGCGGGCCAGCTTCGACAAGCCCTTCAATCGGCGCAGGACGAAGCTCAGCCTACGGTTACCCAGTTATTTTTGGTTCTTGGCGATTTTAGTGTGGGGAACCATTTTTCTTAATTCCCCATTGCGTGGATGGTTCTCGTGGACGCTCTGCGTCCCTAGTTGTATTGCAGTTCGCTGTTTCTCAATCACCAATCAGGAGGAAACACAGATGAGCACAAAGTTAACGTTGGGCACTCTCTCGCGTCGCAATTTTCTGCGCGCCAGCGCCGGCGTCGCCGGCATAGCAGCCTTGGCCGCCTGCGCCGCGCCAGGTGCAGCCCCGGCCGGTGGCGAAAGTGGTGCGGTGGCCGGCACCGAAGCGGTTGAAGTTACCTTTATGGGCTGGGGTGGCACAGAGGAAGATGAAGGGGTCAAATCGGCGATTAAACAATTTGAATCGGAGCAGGACGCCATCAAAGTAACCTGGCTACACACACCGGACCAGTATCTGGACAAGTTGGTCACCAACATTGCCGCCGGCACGCCGCCGGACACCTCGTTTGTGGGGGCAGAGGCTTATGGCACCTTTGTCAAGCAAGGATTGCTCATCGATATTACCGACAAAGTCTCGGGTGATTCGCTGTTGGGTGCTTCCGATTACTTCATCCAACCCCAAGAAGAACAGCGCTGTGCCAAGGATGGCAAATGGTATGGCATTGGGTCGTGCTGGGTAGCACCGCACATTTACTACAACGCCGACATTTTTGCCGAAGAAGGGATTGAGCCGCCAAGCAACGATCCGGAGCTCGCCTGGACCTGGGATCATTTCCTCGAAGTGGCGACCGCGCTCACCAAAGATGCCAGCGGCAAGCACCCGAATGAAGCAGGCTTTGATCCAGAGAGCATTGAGCGTTGGGGCGTGGATTGGCCGACAGGCACCTTGCAGATCCATTCGGCAATCTTGGGCAACGGCGGTGACTGGCTCGACGACAATGGGCACCTGATCATTGATCAGCCGGCGGCGACCGAAGCGATCCAGAATATTGCCGATTTGGTGCTGAAGCATCATGTCAAGCCGGCCGGGACATCGCTAGAGGCGCTCGGCATGAGCAATTCGCAAATGCTGGACAATGGCCGCCTGGCCATGGTGATCGATGGCTCGTGGGCGCTCTCTTGGATCTATAAGATTAAGCCGAAATTGGGCACGGCTGCGCTGCCACGCATGGGAGCTGATCACACCGGCACGGCCATGACCGCCCATCTGCATTCCGCCTATAGCTCCACCAAGCACCCAGAAGAAGCGTGGGAATGGGTACGCTTCCTCTCAACGCCCTTCTACCAGACCCAATTCTGCAAGATCGGCCTCTGGTTGCCCAGCCAAACGGCGTTGATGACCGAAGAAGGACTCGCCAGTTGGATCACCGAAGGGGTCCATCCCGAAGGCTATGTCGATATTCCGACCAAATTTGTCAAGAATTACGGGCAGAGCATCTACCAACCCGCGGGCTGGCCGGAAGCAAATCAATTGCTCACCCCAGGCTTTGAGAAGGTCTGGATCGGCGACGCCACGGCCGAAGAGGCGATGGCCGAAGTGGTGCCGGCGGCCAATGCCATTTTTGACGAGCAAGCGGGATAACAGGGAAGGCGTAAAAGGTGATGCGTGATACGTGATACGTAAGACGCATCACGTATCACGCATCACGTTTCACATTTTACGCCCTACGGTTCACGTTTCACGCACTATTTAATCGGGGAAGCGCCATGACAGGAACAAGCGGCTGGGCAAATCGATTGACGCCACGAACGATGGCAGGACGCCGCACGGTGGCCGGCTATATCTTTATTTCACCCTTTATCTTGGGCTTTGTGCTCTGGTTTTTGATCCCGGCGGCGACGGCGGGATGGCTCTCTTTTCAAGAATGGAATTTGCTGGCACCGCCCAAACCAGTGGGGTTGGCCAATTTCCAGAAGTTGTGGACCGATGATCTGCTGTGGCAATCGCTCAAGGTGACGACGATCTATACGGTAGTCTCGGTCCCGGTCGGGTTGGTGCTTGGCTTTGCGCTGGCGCTCTTGCTCAACACCTCAGTCCGGGGGATCACCGTCTTTCGCACCATCTTTTACTTGCCCAGCATTGTGCCCGCGGTGGCGAATGCGGTGCTTTGGGTCTGGATCTTTAACACCGAGTTTGGCCTGGCCAACGCGGGGCTTAGCGCGCTCGGCCTGACCAAGATCAAATGGCTACAGGATCCCGAATGGGCACTGCCCGCGATGATCCTTGTAGCGCTGTGGGGCTTTGGCGGCGGCATGGTCATCTATCTGGCCGGACTCCAGGGGATCCCGCGCACGTTTTACGAGGCGGCCGAGATTGATGGTGCCGGGCGCTGGGCCAAACTGCGCCACATCACCCTTCCGCTAATGTCACCGGTGCTCTTCTTCAATCTAATTATCGGGATTATCGGTTCCTATCAGGTCTTTACGCAGGCGCGGTTAATGACCAATGGCGGTCCACAAAATTCTACGCTAGTTTATGTACTCTATCTCTACCGCACCAGCTTTGAAAATTTGAAGATGGGCTATGCCGCGGCGCTGGCATGGCTACTCTTTGCGATTATCATGGTACTCACCCTTTTTGTCTTTAAGTATATTGGGGCGCGTGTCTATTACGAGGATGTCAAATGAGCACAGCAGAACAAGCAACCCTGGCGGTGAAGACCAACACGAAATCACTTGCACCGGCCACCAACACAGAACCCCTTTGGCGTTCTTTGCTCTGGCTGCTGCTGATTGGCGGCTCGATCATCATGATGTTGCCTTTTCTCTGGCTGGTCATCAGTTCTGTAAAGCCACAAGAGCAGATCTTTGTCTTTCCGCCCGAATGGATCCCGCGTGAATTTCGCTGGCAGAACTACGTCGAAGCGCTCGTCTATAAGCCCTTCTACCGCTTTATCCTCAACACCTTGTTCATTGCCGTCGCGAATCAAATTGCGATTCTACTAACAGCCTCCTTCTGTGGCTATGGCTTTGCGCGCATCAGCTTTCCCGGTCGCGATTTCTGGTTTGGCGTGGTGATGGCCACACTGATGGTGCCGTACATTGTGCTGATGGTGCCGCAATTTATCATCTTTACCAAGCTCGGCTGGATCGACACCTATCTGCCCCTGACGGTGCCCTTCTTCTTTGGTGGCGGGGCTTTTAACATATTTCTCTTCCGCCAATTTTTCCGATCACTGCCCGAAGAGTTGGCCGATGCCGGGCGCATTGACGGCAATAGTGAATATGGGGTCTATTGGCGCATTATGTTGCCCCTCTGCAAACCGGCGCTGGCAACCGTGGCGGTCTTCACCTTTCTCAATACCTGGAATGACTTTCTGGCCCCGCTACTCTACTTACGCTCCGACTACAATTTTACGGTCGCGCTAGGGTTAGCGACCTTTCGCAGCGTGATGAACACGCGCTGGGATCTGCTGATGGCAGCATCCACAGCGATGATCGCACCGGTGATCCTGCTCTTCTTCTTTGCCCAACGTTATTTTGTGGAGGGGATTGTATTGAGCGGGTTGAAGGGGTGAGGAATCAGTAATAATCAATAATCAATTGACAATGGTTAATTGTTAACGGACGGCAATCGCTCCCCGGATGCAACGATGAAAGACAAGTTTAATCAATATGGACCATGGCTGGCCATTCTCCTCACCTGTACGGTGGCGGCGCTGCTGCTGGATCAGCAGGGGCGACTCTGGATCTGCAGGTGTGGCCGGGTCGACCTGTGGGCGGGCGACATCTGGAACGCGGACAACTCGCAGCATCTCTTCGATCCCTATAGCTTTACCCACATCTTACATGGCTTCATTTTCTTCTGGGTTGCCAGTTGGCTCTTGCCCCGCGCGCCCTTCGGTTGGCAACTCTGGCTGACCATTCTCGTCGAGGCGGCGTGGGAGGTGGGCGAGAACACGGAAGCAGTGATTCAGCGCTATCGCGAAGCGACTTTGGCATTGGGCTACGATGGCGATACCATTGTGAACTCGCTGAGCGATATTCTGCTCTGTGGCGTTGGTGTCTTTCTGGCGCGGCGGCTTGGGGTTTGGCGGACATTGGCGCTCTTTGTGCTCACGGAAGTGTTGCTTACGCTGTGGATCCGAGATAGCTTGTTGCTCAACATTCTCATGTTGCTCTATCCGATTGATGCCATTCGCAACTGACAGCTTGGTGCCGCGCCTTGACAAACCAACTCACCATCAACACCGATCTCGGCCAACAGATGATCAGCCGCCGCCTCTACGGCCACTTTGCCGAACATCTAGGTCGCTATATCTACGGCGGCATCTATGTGGGCGAAGAGTCGCCGATCCCCAACACCAATGGGATGCGCAACGATGTCGTCGCAGCGCTGCGCGATCTCAACCTTCCCAACTTACGCTGGCCCGGCGGTTGTTTCGCGGACGAATACCACTGGATGGATGGCATCGGCGACAAAGCAGCGCGCCCGACGATGATCAACACGCATTGGGGCGGTGTGACCGAGGACAATTCCTTTGGCGCCCATGACTTTTTTGAGCTGTGCGATCAGTTGGGTTACGAACCGTATATCTGCGGCAATGTCGGCAGCGGCACAGTGGACGAACCGGTGCGGGTGCAGCCAGTGGGATTCACCGGTGCGCAATTGGCCGGAGATCAGTTGACGATTCAGCTGCCGATTCAGTCTTTGCCACCACGGTCAATAAAGCCGGCGTTTTTCAATTCGGCGATCAACTCCCGTACTTTTCTCGGCACACAAGAATGATATCACAGTGATACTATCAAATCAAGTGGTCGAACTCGACCTCAACAATTCAGCCTTTATCCGCAATCCCTATCCATTGCTGGCAGAGTTGCGCAACAAAACTCCCATCTTCTGGGAGCCGCGCTGGCGCAAGCTCTTTTTTACGCGCTATGCAGACATAGCATTCCTGCTGCGCGATAAGCGGCTGGGGCGGTCGATCACCCATATTCTTTCGCGGGAAGAGCTTGGTTGGCCGCCACCTAATCCACGGCTACCTGAATACAACAACTTTCAGCAGCGTATCCTCATGGAGCACGAAGCACCGGATCATACGCGGTTGCGCGGGCTGGTGAGCAAGGCGTTTACGCCCCAACGGGTGGAAGGGTTGCGGACAAAGATCAGAGCAATTGTCAACCGCTTACTCGACAACGTCATTGACTGGGGCCAGATGGATCTACTCGCGGACTTTGCCGCGCCACTGCCGGTGACGGTGATCGCCGAGTTGCTGGGCGTGCCGGAGGAAAAGCGCCACCAGCTGCGCCCGTGGTCGGCGGCGATTGTAAAGCTATACGAAGTCAATTACAGCGATGAACAGGCCGCGGCAGCCGAAGCGGCGGTCACTGACTTTTCGGGGCTACTCCGGCAACTGGTGACAGAACGCCGCCACCGGCCCCAGGACGACCTGATCAGCGCGCTCGTCCAAGCCGAAGAAGCGGGCGACCGGCTCACCGAAGAGGAGTTGATCGCCAACTGCATCTTTCTGCTCAACGCGGGGCACGAGGCGAGCGTCAACGGGTTGACCGGCAGCCTATTGGCCCTTTTCCGCCATCCCGATCAGTTACGGCTGTTGCAAGACGCGGCGGTCCAGGGTGAAAGCGCGATCTTCAAAACCGCGGTCGAAGAGTTGTTGCGCTACGAAAGTCCGCTGCCGCTCTTTGAACGGTGGGTGTTGCAGGATTTCAGCTATCAGGGAGTGGAACTCAAGCAGGGCATGGAGGTGGCGTTGCTCTATGCGTCGGGCAACCGCGACGAGCGACGGTTTGGTAACGCTGATCAGTTGGATGTCACACGAGAGGATAACCCACATTTGACCTTTGGGCTGGGCACCCATTACTGTTTGGGCGCACCACTGGCGCGGCTAGAGTTACAGGTGGCATTGGCGACATTGCTGCGCCGGTTGCCGGGGATTCGATTGGCGGTGGCGGATGAGGCAGTGCGCTATCAGAGCGGCTTTGTGATCCGTGGGGTGCAGGGGTTGCCGGTGGTGTGGTAGCCCCCGCTGAATCGGGGAGTACCTCTTTGTTCAGCGGCTATTGTGGTACAATAAAACGCAAGTTAGCAGCACCCGTAGAAATTGTAACGGATTGATAAAGTGGAGAATACACCAGATGATTACAACTGTTCTAGAACATCAACCCATTACCGTGCCCACGGAGTTGGTAAGGCGTCTCAGCTTACAACCTGGCTCTCAGCTCGATTGGTCGGTCGAGGCTGATGGCACACTGATTGCGCGCCCAGTTTTAACACGGGCCGAACGGGCACAGCAAGTCGCCGGTATGGGGCGTGCATGGCTGAAACCCAATCAATCCGCTGTCGAGGATCTACTCGTCGAACGCGCTACTGAAGACGAAGAAGAAGGTCTGCACAATGTACCTGCTTGATTCTTCTGCTTGGCTGGCCCACCTGTTTGGTGAAACGGGAATGGATCAGGTAACCACAATTTTTGCAGAAGCAGAAGTAAATGTGAATATCTGTGCGCTTTCCCTTCCAGAGGTGTTTATGCGCCTTAAAGCACTTGGTCAAGAAGAACGTTGGTCTTTGATAGGGGAAACATACCAAATGCTTTTTACAGAGATCATCGCCGTTGATACACAGATTGCACAAGCTGCAATTCAATTACGTTCCGCCACACCACAACGACTACCAACAATTGATAGCCTGATCGCCGCTACCGCAATGGTACATGGGCTAACACTGGGGCATCGCGATCCCCACCTCGCTGCGATTCCGCGAACGATGGTAAACCCAATTATGCTGCCTCAGAAATAACAGAAATACCACAACCTTATGACAACTCAATCCGCAAAACGTCAACTTACCCCCGTCCCTTTTACCCAAGTGACCCTGGACGATCCCTTCTGGGCCCCGCGCCAGCAGACCAACCGCAGGGTCACCGTGCGCCACATTTATGAGAAGTTGGTCGAGACCGAACGCATCAAGGCCTTCACCCTGGACTTTGAACGCACCGTGCCGACGCCCATCGTCGAGATCTTTGGCGACTCGGATCCGGCCAAGTGGCTGGAGGCGGCGAGCTATGCACTGGCCACCGGCGACGACCCGGCATTGGCCAAGCTGGTCGACGAAGTGGCCGACCTGATCATTGGGGCGCAGCAAGCTGATGGCTATCTCAACACGCAGTTCACCGCGATCCAGCCGGAGATGCGCTGGAAGAATCTGCGCGACTGGCACGAGATGTACTGTGCCGGCCATCTGATGGAAGCCGCGGTCGCCCACCACCAGGCGACCGGTGACCCCAAGTTGCTCAACGCGCTCAGCCGCTACGCCGATCTGATCGATAGCCTCTTTGGCACGGAAGAGGGCAAAAAGCCCGGTTATGGCGGGCACCCTGAGATCGAACTGGCCCTCGTCCGCCTCTACCACGCAACCGACAACGAACGCTATCTCAACCTCGCCAAATACATGGTTGAGGAGCGGGGGCAACATCCGCCCCACTACTATGACGTCGAGGCAGTTGAGCGCGGCGATGATCCCAAGAAGTTTCATTTCAAGAATTACGAATATTGCCAGGCCCACGTGCCGATCCGCGAGCAAGAGAAAGTCGTCGGTCACGCCGTGCGTGTGATTTATTTGCTCGCCGGCGTTGCCGACTTGGCCCACGAATATGACGACCCGACGCTGCTGGCGGTCTGCGAAAATTTATGGGACAACCTGGTCTATCAGCGCATGTACCTCACCGGTGGCATTGGACCATCGCGCCACAACGAGGGCTTTACCACCGACTATGATCTGCCCGACGAGAGCGCCTACGCTGAGACCTGTGCCTCGATTGCGCTGATCCTATGGAACCATCGCATGTTGCAGTTCCGCGGCGAGGGCAAGTACGCCGACCTGATCGAGCAGACGCTTTACAACGGCTTTATCAGCGGCATCGCCCTCGATGGCAAGCATTTTTTCTATGTCAACCCGCTGGCCAGTGCGGGCGACCACCACCGCGAGGAGTGGTTCTTCTGCCCTTGCTGTCCGCCCAATGTGAGCCGCATTCTGGCGAGCCTGGGTAACTATTTTTACTCAACTGGCGCGCGATCGCTATGGGTCCATCTGTACGGCCAAAGCACTGTCGACACCGCAATCAACGGGATGCCGATCCAATTGTGCCAGGAGACGAACTATCCGTGGGATGGCGCAATTACGCTGACCGTCACCCCAGAACAGACCCGCCCCTTCACACTGCACCTGCGCATCCCCGGCTGGTGTCCAGATTGGCAGGTCACGGTCAACGGCGCACCGTTGCGCATGGATCTGCCGCCCCAGGATGGCTATCTCGCCATTACCCGGGCATGGGCACCCGGTGACACGGTCGAACTGACCCTAGCCATGCCAGTACAGACAGTTCGGGCCCATCCCGCGGTGCGGCAGATGCAGGGGCGTTTTGCGTTGCAGCGGGGACCGCTTGTCTACTGTGCCGAGGGGGTCGACAATGGTCACATGGAAAATCTAGACCGCATCCTGCTCGATCCCGCCTCGGTAGACCATTTTAAAGTGGTGCACAAGCCGGATCTGCTCGGCGGTGTCACGGTAATTGAGGGACCGGCGCAGCTCGTTAGCAACGAGGGATGGAATGACAAAGTGCTCTACCGCTATGACGAGCCGAGCAAAACAGAGGTAACCACCGTCACCGCGGTGCCCTATTCCGTCTGGGACAACCGGGATGACGGTGAGATGCGCGTCTGGTTCCGCGCGCAGGTTCGCGCATGAGTGGCGCAAGCCTCGCAGAGACGATCGAGATCGACGCCAACCCGGATGCTCTGCTGACAGCCTTTCAAGCAATCGAACGCTGGTCAGCGTGGTATCCGGGAGTCGTGAACGCCGGCTGGGTTACAGGGGAACCTTGGGCAGTGGATGCGGTGATGCAGGTGCAGGTTAGGAATTCGCTGGGGATGTTGGTCAGCAGCCGCGCGACCGTACTGCCTATCCATCAACAGCATAAAGACGCTCGCCGGATCCCTGACGAGCGTCTCTGTTGTTGGGAAAATCGGGCACCGGGATTGGTGACGATCTGTTATGCTTGGGCAGAAGCGACTACCGATGGCAGTCGCTTCACGTTGCAAAAGTTCTATCGCGGGCCGGCTGTGCCGTTGTTACACGTAATGAAGGACCGTCAGCAGCGGATGTTGCATGACGCTTTGGCGAATTTGCGCTCAGGGTTGGGACGGTAGATCATCGTACGTGTTCCAGATCTCCCAAATCACCTTCCACTCACCCTCGACCTTCTGCCAGCCAAGCACGCAGCGCCCAACCTCGGTGATCGTTGCACTGCCATCCCTTGGGTTGAGGATCTGTGTCCATTCCGCGGTGCGGGTGGCAAAGTCACCGTTGACCGTCACATCAACCAACTGAAAATCACGCGTAAGCTCATAAGTTTCAAAGTAATCTTGATAGACGCCGCGGATCGCATCCTGACCAACATCGCTGGGAAAGCCCGGCGCATAGGAGATGGCATCCTCAGCATAAAAATTGATGACCTTCTCTACATCCTCTTGTTGATAGGCTTCTTCAAGCGCGAGGGCCGTTTCAACAAAGCGGGCTTGTTCCGCCGACTTATCGGCTGCAACCGCGGATTGTGTAGCAGTCACAGGGGCCATAGCCGCTTCCGCTGTTCCAGTGACCAGCACCGGATCGACTGGGATCATCAGATGTTCAAAGGGAGTGCCACCGAACATGATGTAGGGTTCGCCACTCTGGGCATCGTGTGACCAAGCGTCGACATCCAACGGTTCGGGATAGATCACCATCACGTGTGGTGGGTCGATCTGCCACGCCTGCCCTTCCGGCGGTGTCATGACACTTGGATCTTCATTGTCTGCAATGGAACCGCCTTGGAGCATGTAGCCAATCCCTGGTCTGGTAATCTCCGGCTCGCGCCCCTCTAGCGAGGCGGTTAGCCATTCGAGCCACACGGCATCAAGACACATGGGGTCGTTGGTCAGGGTGGCGGGGGTCATGACGTTGTCATCGGGCAAGCAGGTCCAGCCATTGGTGCCCTCACGCAGCGTGGTCCAACCAGCGTCCGCTTCTGTGGGCCAGTCGAGGATGGTGGCATCTTGGGCAATCTCCATGGGGCCGGCGCTCATGGCATTGGCAATGCGATCGCTGGGATCGGGTGCCGTCAGCGTGTGCGCCACAATCGGCACCATCACATGTTCATAGGCTGTCTCGCCAAACATGATAAAGGGCATCCCCTTGTGCATCTCACCGGCAAAGTCAGTTGGCTCCAACCCACCGGGAACGATCAACATAATATGTGGCACACCTGATTGGACCGTCATGCCCTCCGGTGGTCCGCTGGCAAAGGGATCATCATTGTTGACCGTGGCCCCACCTTGGTACATGTAGGCAATGCCTGGCGCCTCAAGGACCGGTTCGCGGCCGTTGATCAAGGCATCATTCCACTCCACCCAGACATCGTCAAGACACATGGGATCGACGGCCGGTGTGGGATAGAGAAAATCGGCGTCATCGGTGAAACAAGTCCAGCGATTGGTGCCCTCGCGCAGAACGTGCCAATCGTCCCCTTCGGCGGTGGGCCAATCGAGAATAGTGGCGGCGCGAGCAATCGCCATGGGGCCACCGCTCATCGCATTGGCAATTTTCATCTCAGTACTCAATTGGGACCATGGGATCATACCCGACGCGGCCAGTTGGGTTGGCGCTTGAATCGGCTGGCACGCGCTCAGCACCAACAGCACCGGCAGAACACAGGCAAGCCATAAGGTGAATCCTCGCTTCTTCAACTTCAACTTCAACTTCAACTTCAGCATATAAGTCTCCTCTCTTTCATGGGAATACACATTTCTTTCCGAAAATAGAACAACGCAAGTCCTCAGTCGTCAGTTGGCAGTGGGTCAACCAGGGAGACGCTGTCCACTGCCACACGATCCACGCGCTGGTCCGCCGCCGACGCTCGCAATTTCAACAGCAGAAATGGTGCGGCCTCTTGCCAGCAGCGAAAATAGCGCGTTTCCCCACTAAGCAGATGGCGGACTTGCCAACGCACTTCATAGACGCCATTGCCTAAAGGTTCCTGCCATAGGCGCACAGTGAAGAGCTGTGACGACGGTCGGGCACTGGGTGGCTCATAAGCTGTCATTGGCTGGAAGGTAAGCGGACCAGGGTGAAAATTGCCTAAAATCCTATCCGTAAATTTGGTTGTGGCCCAGCGGGAACTGAGAATTTACGGATAGACACTAACGGCAATCCATCCTCTTGCGGGGGATCAAGATGATGTTCGACTTGGTGGTGAGTATAGCAGGCGGAGTGGTCGGAAAGCGTTCCCTATGGCGTTCCCTGGCGGGAAAATGTGTGGGAATTTGTGGAGGAACGGGGAAGTTGCGTTCCCTATAGTTGCAAGGAGAGTTCGTCTAAGAGTGCCTTGGCCGCTTGCAGATCAGCCGTGGCAAAACCTTCGGTAAACCAGCCATAAATCACGGTCAGTATTCGATGTGCCTCGGCATGACGCCCTTGTCGCTGCCAGAGACGTGCCAAGCTAACCGTTGTGCGTAGCTCGATCATCCTGACCTGCTGTTGACGAGCAACGGTCAACGCGGCTTGATAGCATTGCTCTACAGCTACTTCCGCCTGGCCGGTACGGTAATACAATTCGCCTTGGAAGCGCAGTAGCTCAGCGCGCCATTGCATATCGCCGGCGGCTTCGGCGATATGCAATGCACCCGCTATAGTCTCAAGTGCTTGTGCAAGCTGACCGCAGTGCAATTGTGCCTGAGCGAAAACATAGTGATAGTAGGGCACATTATAGCCCAAATTGATCTCGGTGCAGTGGGCAAGCGCGCGTTGGATCTGTTGTAGCCCTGCCGCGGCAGCCGCAGTTGAAGCCATTAGCATTCCCTGTACAATTTGCGCGGTGATCATATAGTCGGGATAACCAAATTCTAGACAAAGCGTCAACATCGCTTCGGCAATATGCTGTGCCGTTACCCTATCACCAGAACGTTGGACTATACAGAGCATAAAATCGCGGCTATGGATACGAGCGAATGGCACCTGCTGTTGATCGGCAAGCTGAACCGCGGCAAGCGCCACGGCAGTCGCCTGATCTGGATAGCCACAAAGCCAGAGCGTGTCGGCCATAAGGCTGCGTATGTTGACGCTGGAAAATTGTTTGGGCGTAACGGCCGCTTCTAGCGCCATGGCTTGGGCTAGAGAATGGCGCGCCGCTATAAATTTACCCCGCAACATCAATGGGTAGGCCATCTGATCATAGGAATGGTGTAATAACGCTTCATCCTCCAGATGTTGCGCAAGCGCAAGATGCTCGCGCGCCAATTGGTAGGCAGGATCAATACTCCCATTGGTCACATAATAGGCGCTCAATTCGATGAGTAAGAGGTGCTGACGCCGTTGATCGTTGATCTGTATGGCCCAATGGTGTGCTAACTCCAATATCGCTTTGCGCTCGACAACGCAATAGCCTTTCAAGGCCCTTAACGCCCACGCGATTTGTAACAACGTATCAATGCGCCATTCGCCATTGGCGTGTGTATGGGGCAGACAATCCAAGGTAGACAACACTTTTTCGCAATAGAAGATCACTTGCTCCAGTGCGTTCATGGCAGCCGCAACATTGGCCGCTCGGCGGTAATAGGTGACCGCTGCGTGCCATTCTCCAACCTTTTCATAATGTGCGCCCAGTTGCGCGCTCACAGGATCCAAATCAACCCCATGAATCTGCTCCATCGCTTGGGCCACGCGCCGGTGCAGTTGCCGTTGCCGCGGCGGGCTGATCGTAGCATAGGTTGTCTCACGAATGCGATCATGACTAAAGTCGTAAGCGTCGCCCCCTTGCTCGCGCACAATACGCCGCTGCCACAGTTCATCCAACGCTTGCACCAGCGCATCTTCAGTTGCGTCACTGGCTTGGGCGAGCACTGCGAAGGTAAAGGAACGACCAATCACAGCGGCCAGCATGGCGAGTTCACGGGCCGGCGCAGAGAGCTGTTCCAGGCGATACTGGATCACAGCCTGGACTTTGGGCGGGAGGGAGAGGCTGTCTGCGCGGTGGGTTTCAAAATGGGTGATCGCCGCGCTGGTGCCAGCCTCCGCCCCCCAAGTTGTACTCCGCACCATCTCCACCACAAAGAGCGGGCTGCCCTCGCTGGCCTGCACAATCTGGTGGACGGTATCGCGGTCTAGCGTCCGATCGGCGGCCTGCATGGCCAGGGTTGCACTAGTTTCTGCATCGAGTGGCCCCAATGCAATCTCGGTCACCTGCCCACTGCGGCGCAATTCGAGCAAGAGTGGTTGCAAGGGATGATCTGCATCCAGCTCTTCGGCACGCACCGTCCCTACCACCATCAGGTGTGTCTGGGTCGAAGTGCGATCCGGCTGCTCACTCAGCTTGTGCAAGAGATACTGCAACCATTCCAGGGTCTCGACGTCGCACCATTGCAGATCATCGAGCGCCAACAGCAAGGGCGATGGCGTCAGGCGGATCAAGCGAGTTAAGGCGTCAAATAAGCGTTGGCGCTGCCAGCGTTCGGTCAGCGGTTTGGGCGCGGGCAAAGTGGGATCCTGCACCAACAGGTCGGGCAGCAAGCGCGCCAGCTCACTGCGCCACACCGCGTCTAGTTGCGTCAGGGCACGCTGAAACGGTTCAGCACCCAACCAATCAATCACAGGCGCATAGGCTAGGCTACCGGCCGCCGCGTAGGCGCGAGCATAGGTCGTGGTGACGCCCTGTTGAACAGCCCAATCGCGCAACTCTTCCACCAACCGTGTCTTCCCAATACCCGCTTCTCCGGCCACCAGTACAAAGTGGGGGCGGGCGTTGGTAGCAACGTTGGTGGCCAGCCGCCAGGCACCTTGCAGCCGCCGCCACTCCGCTCCACGCCCCACCAGTCGCGTTGAGCCGGCACGTTGTGGCAAGCGCACGGGGTGGAGCGGCGGCGGCTCCTGCTGCAACAGGCGGGCATAGAGTTCTTGCGTAGCAACAGAGGGTTCGACATTCAACTCGTTCGCCAACTGCTCGGCACAGGTGTGATAGATGCGCAACGCGCCGGCGCGGTCGCCATGCAACGCGTAGAGCCGCATCAAGCGTTGGTAGCCAACTTCATGCAGCGGATCCAGCGCCAGCAGACGGTGGCCGTAACGGATGGCGGTGGGATAGTCGCGCGCCGCTTCCAACCATGCAATCAGTTGCTCCAGCGCGCCAAGACATTGTTGGTGCAACGCTTCCCGTTCGGCCAGCACCCAATCATCATAGCAGCCGCGCAGGAACTCACCGCGATAGAGCGCAACGGCTTCTGTCAACAACGTTATCTTTTCTGGACCATCACCCCGCTCACCGGCGCTCTGCGCTTGCGTAATCTTTTGCTCGAATTCGGCTGCGTCCAGCGTAAAGGGCGCATCCGGCGTCCACCAGACCGTTTGGGCATCATTCTGCAAAAACCGTTCCGCATGGGGCAACCGGTTGCGGAGATGGTGTAACAGCTTGCGGAGATTGGTCTGCGCTTGTTTTTCGGTGGAATTGGGCCAGAAGAGAAAGGCCAACCGCCGGCGCGAATGGGGGGCCTGGCAATGGCGCAGCAAATAGGCGAGGCAGGATTGCAACCGGGCCTGATGCAGGCCCGGCACAAGTTCATCATCGGCTAAAAGCTGAAAATCGCCCAACAGTTGTATGTATAGGAAGGGCATTCTGCGACTCCTGTTGCATACAAACCCTGGCTTTACTATAAAAAAGGCAGAGTAACCAGAAAACCGAAAAACCACAAAATTTTGTACGAGAACACTTTTACGGTTTTTGTGCTTCTGTGGCTAAATTTTGTTTCTGCCGTAGAGTCAACCATGAATGAGGGAATTGTCCACAAGTAGTGACCATTCAGCTACGCCCTCCCAACCTCCCCTGCGAGCAAGGGAGGAACACTTCTCCCCTCCTTCGGGTGCCCCTTGGGCGCGGGGAGGGACCGGGGTAGGGTTAGGAGTTACCACAAGTATACCATAGTTTCTGAAGGGAAGAGAAGCTAGCCAAACAACGCCAATCCATCCCCATCGTCCTTTACAGTGGGCGCGGTATTCACCATCCACCCCGAAAAGCCTGCCAAAAACGCCCGAAAGCCGGGCAAGTGCTCCGCTGGGAAATCGTACTTCTCTGGCGCGTCGGCCAGCACCCGGTCAAAACAGGCCAGCCACTCCTGCCGCGCCGCTTCATCGATCACAAAGGGCATGTGGCGGGCGCGCATCATCGGGTTGCCGTAACGTTCATGATAGAGCGATGGGCCACCCAACAAACCCACGAAGAAGGCTGCCGATTTTTGCGAGGCACGCACCATATCTTTTGGGAACATGGCACGCAGTGGCGACTGTTCCAATTCTCGGTAAAAGTCTTCCAACATGGCAAAGATCTTCTCTTCGCCCATCGCTTCGTAGATGGCGGGATCGGGTGCGGCCACCCGTGGCGGACCACCGGGAGGGACATATATGGGACGTTCAGTCATAGGTCATCAATCTCAATTCTATCACTAATATATTCTGTAAAAAGTAGGCACTGTTTGCATGATCAAAGACAACGGGGTAGGATAGGCTTGCCTTTATCAACCTGACACAACAGCAAGTGAGGAAACCTATGTCTGTAGTCGGCACGATCATGCGTACGATCTTTGGCCTCCAGAGCTTCAACAAATCGCTACCCGTTCTCATCCAAAATGCCAAAGCAGGTGGTCAAACCATTGATAGTCACCTCGCCGGCAAACCGGACACACCGCAAAATCGCCAACAGATGCGCCATGTGATTGGCATTGAACGTTGGGGGCAGCGCCGATTGCAGACGGTATTGGGTGAACCAGCAATCCACGATGAATACAATGGCTATCAACCCGATGAACAGCTCGACTTGGCCGCGCTACGTCAAGAATTTGCGGACACCCGCGCCAAAACGCTAGAGATTGTCAATACGATCCAGCAAAAAGGGCTGGCCGACAGTGCCACTGCCAACCACAACGACATGGGTGATGTCTCACTCAAACTCTGGCTGCGCTACTTGACGATGCACGCGAATTTCGAGAGCAAGCGGGTAAAATAGATGCGTGTTGCGTGTACTGTGACCGAATTCGTACGTGCTGCTTGGAATGATCTGCCGGAGAAACCCGGAGCATGATCTATCGGTCGTGCGTCGATTGTTCCCTATCAGTACACGCAACACGCAACACGCATCTACAATTTATTTCACCTTCTGAAAGGTAATCTCATACGAAAAATGGATTGCCTGGATCGGCCACGCACACTTGATGTCGATGGTTGGGCAGGCACCATATTCATAACTCTGGTCGCCCAGCTTGCCCACCAAATCGGGCAAGTGCGGAAAGACCAGCCCCATCTGATTGGAGGTTTGGCTGGTGACTGAGCCACCGGGATCAGAGGCGACGCGCAGCTTAAAGGGTTCATAGTACATGGTGATCTCGGCCTTACCTGGGCCTTTGTTGCCAGTAGTGACGCTTCCCTTCTCCCCCACCAGATTTTCCACCACAGCCCCATCGACGCCGTTGCCATTGGCATCAAGCACAGTCAGGAAGATATGATGCTGCGCGCCACTGTCACGAATGCCGCCATTATTTTCCCCCAAACCGAGCACCTTGAAGTGAACGATCTGATATTGCGCATCTGGGTTAAAATCACCGGCGCTGGAGGCAGAGGGATCGACGGCGGGTAGTGGTGCTGCTTCGGCGGGTGGTGCTTCCGCAACTGGCGCTTCGGCAACCGGGGCGGGCGTTGGCACAACCGCGATCGGTGCGGGCGTCGGCTGTTCCGGTGTGGGAATTGCGGCGGCAAGCGCAACGCTATCACCATTCTCCACCGTTGCCAATTCGCCAAAAATCCAGCCCTCTTGGCCGTTGACGCAACAGACCTGCCACCATCCACCATCGGCACTGCGCGCCTGCAGATCAAAGCTTTCGCCTTGTGCGGCGCTGCCAATACTCTCAAAGGTTGTGTCGGGGCCACCGCGGACGTTCACGGCAGCCGCAGAGACCGTTAGGCGTGCGGCAGTGGCCGGGGCCGTTACGGCAGACGTGGTGGGCGTGGCGGCCAAAGTGGTTTCCGTGTTGGAGAGCACCTGGCTTTCGGTGATCACGCTGCCACTCAGCGCGACGGTTGGTGTCAAAACGGCGGGGGCCAATACAACGGTCGCCAGGGTGGCCGTAGCAGTTGGCACCGCGGCGGGTGCGGCGTTTGACGGCGGCGTCGCCGTGTAAGTGGGGACGGGCGCAAAGGTCGGCGCGGCGGTCGGGGTGGCGATCGCTTCCGGCCCCATGCCACAGCCGCTGAGCAGCAGGAGAACAACAATTGTTAGCTGTATGGAGGGTAGGCGCTGCCGACTGCTTCTGTCGATCGGTCGATTTTTATTCATAGACTTTGCAAAGATAGTGAAATACGATTAACAGACAAAATTCAGTTGCCCATTCTAACGGAATTACGGTATGATCCCAAACACGCAACTAACTCAATCAACAATTTTCTGATACAATTCTGCATAATCAAACCTACATGACAAACTATTTCTACAGGTTTATCACAATTATTTTGGCGGTAACCATCCTATGTGGTTGCCAGATGGGGCAAGCCGTCCCCGCCGACTTTCAGATCAGCACCATTACACAGCCTAACTCGCCCCTCGACTTATCGGCCCAAAATGTATCGCAATTTGGCGAGGTAGCAATCCGGGCGCTGAACTCACAATGGGGCGTGGTTGGATTGTCAAGAGTTCAACTCTGGCCGGGGAAAGTGCCGGAGGATTGGCATGTAAAGCTACCACTCCTTAGCAAAACAGTCATCGTCGGTTCGCTTACAGCGCAAGAAAGCAGCGGCCCCAAGATTCAAGTTTTCTTAGATGTAGCTGCACCTTTAGACACTGTGGTTGATGCCTATCAAACGGCCATAACGAATCAAGGATACAGCGAGCCTCCGGTATACTTTAGCATGTCAATACGACCATCGGATTCACGTTCTATATTTTTTTGCAATAAGGATACCGACCTCTTCATCCAGGTGGAAAAGGCGAATGGTACGCTGTCCAGGGTAGTTATCAATCAACAAATACTTTGGTTTTCAGTATGCAACACATCACCGGAAACTGGGTTGCCACCACTACCACAACGATTACCTGATCCCGCAGGTGTGGTCAGGCGGTCCTCAGGTAATTATACAAGTGGAGAAGGTAACCAAACGTTTGAACGTAGCATATTGACCACTCTCTCGCTAGATGAATTGATGGCCCATTACAGTGTACAGCTACACGAGCAAGGTTGGACCCTGGCCGATACTGGCAGCAGTGACTATGCCGTTTGGTCACTCTGGCGTTTCAAGGATCTACGCAACAGAGCATGGGTGGGAACAGTGTGGATTTCCGGCAATCTCATTTCGCCGACGAGCAAACTATTACGGATTCAAGTGGATGCTGTGCCTGAACAGTAAGGAATTTCAGCAACCAAAGCGTTTCCAAATCACAAACCAAAGAAGGAACCAATCATGGCCTACAGAGTAATCCAAGTCGGTACCGGCGGGCAGGGGCGCGCCTGGTGTCAACGCTTTCTCCCGCCCAATGTCGCCGACGGTCTGATCGAAGTCGTCGCTGCGGTCGATGTCAATGAAGCGGCGCTGATCAATGCACAAGAGGGCTTGGGCGTGCCGGTCGAGAAGTGTTACACCGACCTACAACGCGCCTTTGACGAAACCCCCGCCGACTTCTGTACGATTGTCACGCCACCCGCCTACCACGAAGCAGTGGTTGACATCGCGCTTGCCCACGATATGCACATCCTCTCGGAGAAGCCGATTGCAGACACCCTGGAAGGGGCCGTGCGCATTGCCGAAAAGGTCAAGCGGGCGGGCAAGAAGATGGGCGTCACGATGAGCCATCGCTTTGACCAGGACAAGACAACGCTGCGCCAGGAATTACGCTCGGGACGCAACGGGCAACTTGACTATCTTGTCTGCCGCTTCACCTGCAACATGCGCAACTTTGGCGACTGGGGCGCGGCCTTCCGCCACACGATGAAGGATGCGCTGATGATCGAAGGGTCGGTCCATCATCTGGATATTCTGGCTGATCTGGCCGGAGCTAAATGTGACACGATCTATGCGCAGACGTGGAATCCCCGTTGGGGCGACTATGGCGGCGATTCGCAAGGGCTGGTGAACATGCACTTTGAAAATGGCGTCCGTGCGACCTATGAAGGGGCCAAGACCAACGCCATCGGCCTCAATGGCTGGGCGCAAGAGTATGTGCGCGCCGAGTGCGAAAACGCCACGCTGATCATGGACCGTCGCCGTGTCGAGCGCCACCCTTACGAAGGGGGTCGCATCTACAAGCGCGAGGGCGAAGGGACCGAGATCCCCGCATTAGAGCAAGCCAAGTGGATGAACACTTGGCTCGTCGAGCAGTTTGTGCAGTGGCTCGACGGCGGCCCGGCAATGGAGACCAACATCGAAGACAACCTCCAATCGGTCGCCCTAATCTTCGCCGCCATCGAGAGCAACCAAAGCGGTCAACCGGTGAAAGTGCAAGAATTGCTGGCCGAAACCCGCCGCCAAATTGTGGCCGAGTTAGACACATAGAGCACGAACATCATTGGCTCGTTCCACGCTCCGGCGTGGAATGGCTATCCCGACGCTCCAGCGTCGAGTGACTTGTTCCTGTACCGAGCCACTCGACGCTGGAGCGTCAATCATCGTACCGACGCGGAGCATCGGCACGAGCATCACATCCCGAGGGGATGCAGTACAACTTCATCCCCTTGACATCAGCCATGAATTGCCGGCAAATAGATCTGCGCCCCGTACAGTTGCAAACAAAATGGCGTATCCCGTAATTGGATCACCGAGCGCTGCAACAGTGTGCTGTTCTCGTCAAGTGCTTCTATTTTCCAGAAACAGCGCTCATCCTCTTGTGATAAGTCAAGAGTATAGGCTGTCTCAAAGCCGGACCTTAGCACTTCGGCGGTCGTTGCTAAATTTGCCTCGTCCATGCCCCCATAGACCACATACCGATCCACCGCTGTCGCCCCGTTCCAACTCATGTAGAAAGTCGTCGTGCTGTTTACCGTGCGCAGCGCCAACTTGGGCAACGTCATCGGTTTCCCAACCCAAGGCAGCCGGAAAGCGCGATAGGTGCTGTCGCCGCCAAGATGGATTTCGCGGGCCAGCTGTTCTTCAGCCGTAACCTCAGTCAACTTTCCCGCCAAGCCCCAATTGACCAATGTGTTACCGCTCGGTAACCGCTGAACATTGCCAATCGCCACTGTATGCGTATCGGTCACCTGCCAGGTGCGGGTGACCGTTTTAGTTGTCTCGTCAATCGCATATTCCACGGCGCGTGAATAGGTGGGATGCAAGCCGTTGCCGTTGTCGAAGAGGGTGAGATTGCGATTGGCCAAGCGACGAGCGTCATGCTGAAAAGCAAAACCGGCGTCATTGACAAAGGTAAAATCGCTCGTTTTGCCGCCCAGTTGCCAAAGGATCGCGCCGCTGCTACGGTCAATTTTGAGCACCTGCGAAGTGTTGCGTAGCGAGACGAGCAAGTTACCATCGTCGTCAACCGCAATCGAGTTGGCATGGGCATAGTCAACCAGGTCGGTAGTGAGTGAAACATAGGTTGATGTTACCGGCACGTGGTCGAGGCTGTGCCACTCAAAAGCCACATTGCGCTGCACATTTAGCTCCTGGATCACGACATCGACCACCTGGGCGTCTGCCTTGCCCCCATAGGCCGTTAGATCCATTTTCACTGGCGCATAGGCCATGAGCAACGCATTGCCATTGTTGCGCAGCAGCAATTCGTGGTTTTCGGCCACATAGGGCGGGCTGGTGGTCCAGCGATCAATTTCTTGATAGCCGATATCGAGCACGCGAAACTCCCCCTCTGCCCACGCCGCACGAAAGTCCTCTGTCAAGAAGTAGGAAAGCTTGGGTAGACCAGCTACCGTGGTTACCTTGAAATCCATGGCAATGCGATTTTCTGGAGTGCGGCTGAAGTAGACGTACTCGCCGCTGCCGTCGAGGATGATCAGATAGTTGGGCGTGGTGAGGTCGTTAAAGCCGCGAAAGGTGGCGAGAAAGAGATACCCGTCATCGCTGATTGGCAACGTTTGGGTGATCGTGATGGCAGGCAAGTTGACGCTGTCCGGCTCGGTGACGAAGGGACCACCGTGGCTCGTGACCGTTGGCGTAATCGCCGGCGCGGCGGTGAAGGCAAACCAGGTCAGAAAAAACGTTAAAAGTATACACATCAGTTGTATTCCATGGGTTACATGTCTATCGCGTAGGGACACAATGGATCGTGCCCCCATCTGTCTCAAGCTAAGGGATAAGGGCGGTAACCAACACTACAGCGGATGAAGGAAGCAGCGGATGAAAGAAGCAGCGGATGAAGGAAGCAGCGGATTTGCCACGCCGCGCCCTGAATTCTAGGGAAAACGCAGCTTGCATCGACAAGTTTGTCAAGAAACAGCAATTTAATCTACGAAATCACAAATCCGTTACTACCAAAATCCGCTGTAGTATTCCTGAAATACTTACCTTCATACACATGGGCCACGGCATGCCGTACCCCTACGCGATAGAGTGGTTACGACAACGGTACCACCACGCGCACCACAGTTCCCCTCTTGGCCGCGCTTTCGATGGTCAGGGTGCCGCCGAGCAGCTTGACGCGTTCATTCATCCCCATCAAGCCAAAGCGATTCTGGGCGATATCGTCGGCATCAAAGCCGCAGCCGCTATCCTCAATCGTGAGGATTACCCTGGTTGGCGTGCAGAGCAGGGTTAACTTGGCCCGGTCGGCGTTGGCATGATTGATCAGATTGGTCAGCGCTTCTTGCGCCACGCGGTAGAGTCCGGTCTCAACGGCGACGGGCAGCGGTTGATTGCCGCCGGTGGTGGTAAAGCGCAACCGCAGTTGAGGATGCCGCGCCTTCTGCTCTTTGACCAATGCGTCGAGTGCTTCGGCCAATGTTTTGCCCTCTAAGGGCGCGGCCCGCAGATCAAGCACCGAGCGTCGTGCCTCTTCCAGATTGGCCCGCGTCAAAGCGAGCGCCTGGTGAACTGCCTGGCGAAGCAGTTCATTGCCAGTCGCGTTGTCGAGCAGTGCGTCGGCCGTTTCCAGTTGCAGGGCGGTGGCAGCCAACCCTTGGGCGAGTGTGTCATGAATTTCACGGGCCAACCGGTTGCGCTCCTCAACGGCACCCAACTCGCTGCTGCGCGCAAAGAGGCGCGCCCGCTCGACGGCGATGCCAAGCAGATCGCCAATCGTGTAGAGCAGGCGCAGATCATCGTCGGAGAGCTCCCGCCAATCGGTGCTCGCCACATTGAGCACGCCGATCTCTTTGCTGTGGGCATAGAGGGGCACAGAGGCATGGTAGCGCAACCCGTCGGTGCCATCATGGAGATTCTTGAGACGCGTGCAGGTGATCATGTCGATATTGGCCGGACCATCCATCGTGCCTTCTTCAAAGCACTCCAGACAGTAGCACCAGCCCTCCATGCGCGCCGGGTTATCGGCCAAGGCGGGGGGCAGATTTTGCGCCGCCGCCAGATAAAATTCACCGTTGCGCTCATTGCGCAGCCAGATCCACCCGGTCTGCAGATCAAAAAGGCCGGCAACCTGCGCCAGGACCGCCTGCAACGTGCTATCGAGTTCAACCGAGCGATTGAGCGCCTGTGCAATCGTGTTGAGAATCACCAACTCTCGCTCACTGCCCATCGGTTTATCCCTTTCGATAACGACTACGACAACGTTAAACAGGTGCTGAATGAAGTCAGCACCTGAGATGCGAAACGTGTTTAAACACGTTTTTGCGTATCAGCCGCCGTTTCGAAGGCTAATTGTAATCCAGTAGCTTCTAGCCCTTTTGCACCCACCCATCATCCTGCGCGTCAAAGCGGCGATGCAGTTCATCAACGGTTTGCGCGGAGAGCGGCGGCAGGCTGTTGAGCCAGTCAATGTTGCTTTGCATGTGTGCGGGATTGCGCGTGCCGACAATCGCCGTGTCGACCGCATCGTGCGCCAGCGTAAACCCAAGCGCCAACCAAATACGGCTATCTGGCGCTTCGGGTAGTTCACCCGTTTGTTGCATGAGCTGGGCGCGGCGGAAATATTCAGCGGCATAGTCACTCGGGCTCGCCTGCGCACCCCAGGTGCCATTGGCAATCGGTCGCTTGTTGATCAGCCCCATCCCCTGCTCCTTTACCTTGGCAAAGAGCTTGGTGCGTGCATGTTGATCAACGAGGTTAAAGCTGGTCTGTAGCGTGGCAAAGAGACCACTGTCGACCGCCCAAGCCGCCGACTCGTTGTCACCGCTGTAGCCAATAAAACGCACTTTACCCGCTTGTTGCGCCTTTTGTAATTCTTCGATCACCTCACCTTTTTCCAGCACATCGACACCACAGGAGTGCAGTTGCATCAGATCGATCACATCGGTCTTCATGCGAACGAGGCTACGGTCAATGCTATCGCGCACCGTCTGCGCGGTCCACGCTTCGCCCTCATAGCCACCAGCGACATGACCACACTTGGAGGCAAGCACAAAATCGTCACGGCGATGGGCAACTGTGCGGCCGATCAGCTCTTCGCTGTTGCCATAGCAGGCCGCGGTATCGAGAAAGGTGATCCCCTGATCGAGCGCCGTGTTGAGCACCTGGCCCGCCTTTTGTACTTCTTCAAAAGTCAACCCGCCAATTTCGGCGAGGCCGACGCCCAGTCGGCTGACTTGAAGACCGGTCTTGCCAAGAGTACGTTGTTCCATGATGAAATTCCTTTGTAATGACTATAGTTTCTTTCGGATCTCAGGGGTTGAATATAGATGAAAATCGCTTGGGAATGAGGGGTAAATAGCAAACCCGGCGATCAAGCGGAGGCTGAGCTTGTCGAAGCCAAAGCGGCTCTGGCTTCGACAAGCTCAGCCTCCGGTTATCTGCTAATTTTCTAGCAGGCGGATTCTATTATAGGCCATTATACGGCCCTAAAGCGTAGCATGGGACACAAAGTGCAGCAGATCAGGCAAGATCGAAGCGATCGAGATCCATCACCTTGCTCCACGCCGCCACAAAGTCGTGCACAAACGTTTCCTGTGCATCGCCACTCCCATAGACTTCGGCAATGGCACGCAGTTGGGAATTCGAGCCGAAGATTAGGTCGACACGGGTGCCGGTCCACTTGAGTTCGCCCGAGGTACGATCACGACCTTCAAAGAGATCTGCCGCTTCTGACGTTGGTTGCCATGCGGTGCTCATGTCGAGCAGGTTGACGAAGAAGTCATTGGTGAGCGTTCCAGGCTGATCGGTGAAGACGCCATGTTGCGACCCGTCGGCATTGGCACCCAAGACGCGCAGACCACCGATGAGCACCGTCATCTCTGGTGCAGTCAGTGTCAGCAACTGCGCCCGATCGACCAGCAGCTTTTCAGCCAACATGGTGTATTTTGTTTTGAGATAGTTGCGGAACCCTTCAGCCGTCGGCTCAAGCACGTCAAAGGCATCGGCATCGGTCTGCTCCTGCGACGCATCCATACGGCCCGGATTGAAGGGCACGGTCACATTGTGGCCGCCATTCTTAGCGGCTTGTTCAACGGCGGCGCAACCGCCGAGGACAATCAGGTCGGCAAGCGAAACTTTCTTGTTGCCAGTCTGCGCATCGTTGAACTCCTGCTGGACGGTTTCCAGAATTTCGAGCACATGTGCGAGTTGCGTCGGCTGGTTGATCTCCCAATCCTTTTGCGGTGCGAGCCGGATGCGTGCACCATTCGCCCCACCGCGCTTGTCCGAGCCGCGGAAGGTTGCCGCTGATCCCCAAGCGGTTGAGACGAGTTGGGAGATAGAAAGCCCCGAGGCAAGAATCTTGCTCTTGAGGTCGGCAATCTCTTGCGCGTCAATCAACGCATGGTCGACCGCGGGGATCGGGTCTTGCCAGATGAGTTCTTCTTCTGGCACCAGTGGGCCGAGATAGCGGGTGCGCGGGCCCATGTCGCGGTGGGTCAGCTTGTACCAGGCGCGAGCAAAGGCATCGGCAAACTGATCCGGGTTCTCGTAAAAGCGCCGTGAAATTGGTTCGTAGATGGGATCAAAGCGCAAGGCGAGATCGGTGGTTAACATAGCTGGGGCGTGACTCTTCGACGCATCGTGGGCATCGGGCACCATACCAGCACCGGCACCATTCTTTGGCGTCCATTGTTGGGCACCGGCGGGGCTCTTGGTCAATTCCCACTCATAGCTAAAGAGATTCTCAAAAAAGTTGTTGCTCCACTTGGTCGGCGTCGTCGTCCAAATAACTTCCAGACCACTGGTGATGGCGTCGCCACCTTTGCCACTGCCGTAGCTGCTCGTCCAGCCAAGGCCCTGTTCTTGAATCGTGGCTCCTTCCGGCTCCGGCCCGACCAGCGCGGCGTCACCGGCACCGTGGGTTTTGCCAAAGGTGTGGCCGCCGGCAATGAGCGCAACGGTCTCCTCGTCATTCATGGCCATGCGAGCGAAGGTCTCACGAATGTCGCGGGCCGCCGCAACTGGATCGGGATTGCCATTTGGCCCTTCCGGATTGACATAGATCAGCCCCATCTGTACGGCAGCCAGGGGATTTTCGAGTGCGCGATCGCCGCTGTAGCGTTTGTCACCCAGCCAGGTATCCTCCGGCCCCCAGTAAATGTCCTCTTCGGGTTCCCAAATATCTTCGCGACCGCCGCCGAAGCCAAAGGTCTGAAAGCCCATCGACTCCAAGGCAACATTCCCAGCGAGGATCATGAGATCGGCCCAGGAGATCTTGCGGCCATACTTCTGCTTGATCGGCCAGAGCAAGCGGCGTGCCTTATCCAGATTTGCATTGTCGGGCCAACTGTTCAAGGGTGCAAAACGCTGGGTGCCAGAACCGGCACCACCACGGCCATCGCCGGTACGATAGGTGCCGGCGCTGTGCCATGCCATGCGGATAAAGAGCGGGCCGTAATGGCCATAGTCAGCCGGCCACCACTCCTGCGAATCGCTCATCAACGCATGAAGATCTTTGCGCACCGCCTCCAGGTCGAGGCTTTTGAACTCCTCGGCATAGTTGAATCCCGCGCCCATTGGATCGGACAGGGCGGAGTTCTGATGTAGCACCTTCACATTCAACTGATTGGGCCACCAGGCGTGGTTTGACATTTCCAAAACAACCGCATTGTCGTCGTAATCATGTCCACCCGTTACTGGACACTTGCCTTCGCTACTCATAATCTCTCCAATCACTTTCTACTTTTTGTTAGCTCATCAGACGAAAGCGTGCAAACATGCGATTAGGCCTTCGGCGCGTAGGTGCTTTGCACACGTTTCTTAGACGAGCGTTTTTATTTTATTGCCAAGAATTGTATCTTGAACTATCAATTTCGTCAATGAAAGAGAATTGGTAACTACAAAGCCACCCCCTCCCAACCTCCCCCAGGTCGGGGGAGGAGCGTTGACAATTCCCGCCCCAACCTGGGGAGGGCTAGGGTGGGGTTAGTAGTTACGAGAATTGCTAGAACTATGACGAATTACACAGGGGAGCCGGTCATCAGCAACACCCAGCAAACACCGTTCCAAACTAGTGCTGCTCCTGCAACTGAGTGGCAAATGAGGCGCAACGCCAGGGGTTTACGCAGCGCCGACGACAAATACGATATCATGATCATCTCTGATTGTCCAACAGATAATGACAATTGCGCTGATAGGCGTTGCCTATATATAATTGCCATATTGAAACTAGAATACTTATAGAATTGAACCCTCTATGGAATTACATCAACTCGCCTACTTCGTGGCTATTGTAGAGAGCGGTGGCTTTAGCCGGGCCGCGCAGCGTTGCAATGTGGCACAACCCTCGCTCAGCCAGCAGATCATGAAACTGGAACGAGAGCTTGGCCAACAACTCTTTGACCGCTTAGGGCGCACCGTGACTTTGACAGCAGCCGGCCAGCTCTTATTGCCGCGCGCCCGTGCAATCCTGGCCGAAGTGCAGCAGATTGAACGGGGTTTGGGGCACGAGATTGACGAAGGCTATGGCCATTTGGCAGTCGGCTTTATCCCCACCATCGCCCCCTTTCTGCTGCCAACTGTGATCAAACGCTTTGCGGCCTCTTGTCCCCACGCCGAATTGGTGGTCTATGAAGATTTTACGGACGCGCTGGTCAATCATTTGGTGGATGGCAAGATCGATGTGGGCATCTTGAGTTTACCGCTCCACAACAGACAGATTGCTACCGAGCCGATCTGCACGGAGTTGTTGCTCGTCGCCTCATCACGCCAACATGGTTTAATCGAGCGAACCACCTTCAAAACCAAGGAGCTTGAACAATTTCCCTTTATTGCGCTCAACGAAATTCATTGCCTGGGCGAGCAAGTCCAATCCTTCTGCTATCAGCAAGATGTTACCCTCGATATCGTCTGCTACACCTCCCAACTCTCAACCGTCCATAGCTGCGTCGCGCTTGGGTTGGGGGTATCGCTGGTGCCCCAAATTCTGGCCGCCACCGATACCACACAACAGGTACGCTATCACACCATGAGCGACATGCTACCGCGCCGCAAGATTGTGGCCGCCACCCACAGCGGCCGCCACCAATCGATGCTCGCACGCGCGTTTATTGCGCTGGTGAGCGAGGAATATCAACAGCTGATCGACGCGGTGATGGATTAGCCTTGAACTAAAGTTCAGGCTAAAAACCAAAGTCGGCTAAAGCCGACTGACACACGTATGGCCAGTCAGCTTTAGCTGACTTGAGCTACCAGCCTGAACTTTAGTTCAAGGCTGCATGTCCAATTGGGATTGACTGTCCTTCGTGATAAGATTGCCGAAAGCGGGACGGCCGCTGCTTTAAGACGACAAGACGACAAACATAACTACCCACTAGAAACCAACCATTCCTGCCATGACTATCCGTATTGAAGTTCATCGTAAAACCGAACCGTCACATCAGAGCTTGCTCACCAATGCCGACGTGCTAGGCATCCACGGATTGACCAGTTGCCATCTGGCGCGCGTTTACTTTCTGGCCGCCGACCCTGGGAGCGAGCAGATCGACCAGCTCTGCTCGTTGCTTTTGGCCGATCCGGTGCTAGAGCGTGCAACATGGCAAACGCTGGCGGCCCCTAATCCATCCATCACTGCCGGCGATGTACAGATCATCGAAGTCGCCTTCCGCCCTGGCGTCACCGATATCCCGGCGCGCGAGTTGGCACGTGGCATGGTCGAAATTGGCCTGCCCGCCTGTGAAGTCGCCACGGCAACTCGTTACGAATTCACAGGCACCCTCAGCGAAACGGATCTGCGCAAGCTCGCGCGCGGTCTGCTCTGCAATGAGACGGTGGAGCACTACAGCCTTGGCCCAATCGAGCCGCACTTTGGCAGCGACGCCGCCGCCAGTGACAAAGTAGAACGCGTTGCACTAACCGGACTTGCAAACGATGCGCTGCTGCAACTGAGCAAGGCGCGCTTGCTTTCGCTCGATTTGGCCGAGATGCACACGATCCAAGAATTTTATGAGGAGATCGGGCGCGAGCCGACCGATGTTGAGTTGGAGACGTTGGCGCAGACCTGGTCCGAACATTGTGTCCACAAGACCTTCCGCGCCGCCATCGACTTTACCTGGCAAGATGCCGCCGGCAATGTCAAGGAACAGATGCAGGTCGATGGGTTGTTGCGCCAATATATCCGTGCCGCAACCGAACGGATCAACCCACCGTGGCTGCTCTCGGCCTTTGTCGATGATGCGGGGATTATCGCCTTTGATGGTGAATTTGACTTGGCTTTCAAAGTCGAAACCCACAACCACCCCTCGGCGCTCGAACCCTTTGGCGGAGCAAATACAGGGGTTGGCGGCGTCGTGCGCGACCTATTGGGCGTTTCGGCACGGCCGATTGCTACCACCGATGTGCTCTGCTTTGGCCCACAAGAGTTTGACTACGCGCAGCTCCCTGAAGGGGTGCTCCATCCGCGACGGATTGCCGATGGCGTGGTGGCGGGCATTGGTGACTATGGCAATAAATTGGGGTTGCCCACCGTCAATGGGGCGATCATCTATGACGAGGGCTATCTGGGCAATCCGCTCGTCTTCTGTGGCTGCGTTGGGTTGCTGCCCCACGGCCGCCACCCCACCGAGCCCCACCCGGGTGATCTGGTCGTGGCCCTCGGGGGTCGCACCGGGCGCGATGGTATTCATGGTGCGACCTTCTCTTCCGCCGAATTGACCCACGAGACGAGCGAAACCGCGGGCAGTGCCGTGCAGATCGGCGATCCGATTACAGAGAAGGGGCTGATCGAACTGATCGAAGCGGCGCGCGATGAAGCGCTCTACACCGCGATCACCGACTGTGGTGCCGGCGGCTTCTCCTCCTCAGTCGGCGAGATGGCCAAGGAGCTAGGGGCCGATGTCGAGCTGACCAACGTCAAGCTCAAATACCCAGGACTGACACCCTGGGAAATCTGGCTCTCCGAAGCGCAAGAGCGTCTTGTCATCGCCGTGCCACCAGCCAAGCTGCCCCGGTTGCAAGCGCTGGCCGATCTGTGGGATGTCGAAGTGAGCGTGCTCGGCAGCTTCAGCGGCGACGGTCAGTTGCGTGTCCGCTATAACGGCACCCTCGTCGCCAACTTGCCGATGGCCTTCTTACACGACGGCTTACCCCGCCGCCAGATGACCGCGGTCTATCGGGAGAAGGAGACAGGGAGACAAGGAGAAGGGGAGACACGAGATATGGGACAGGAGACAGGCAGTTTACCGTTGACAATTGACAATTCACCATTGACGATTGATTATTTCAACCCCCTCCTCCTCGCCCTCCTATCCCACCCTTCCGTCGCCTCCAAAGAAGAGGTCATCCGGCGCTATGACCACGAGGTGCGCGGCGGGACGTTGGTGCGCCCGTTGACGGGGCCGCAGATGGATGGACCAAGCGACGCCGCCGTCTTAAAGCCAATGAGGACCTGGCACCACGAAAAAGCCTTTGCTCTCAGCGTCGGCATCAACCCGCTGCTGGGTAAGGCTGATCCCTATGCGATGGCGGTCAGCGCGATCGACGAAGCCTTCCGCAATCTCGTCGCCGTCGGCACCGACCCAGATCATGTGGCGATTCTCGACAACTTTTGCTGGGGCAACCCGACTTTGCCCGATCGCCTCGGCGCGTTGGTGCGCACCTGTCAGGGCTGTTACGACGGCGCGGTCGCCTATGGCGCGCCCTTTATTTCGGGCAAAGATAGCCTCTACAACGAGTTCAACGGCCAGCCGATCCCCGGCACGCTGCTCATCTCGGCGATTGGCGTCGTACCGGAGATGGGTCGCTGTGTCACCTCGCACCTCAAGCAATCGGGAAATCTGCTCTACCTGCTGGGCGAAACCAAGGCGGAATTAGGTGGTTCGCTGCTCTATCAACAGTTGGAGAAAACCGGAGGCAGGGCACCAACAATGCCAGCCAATCCGCTAACACGCTATCGCCTGCTCCATCAAGCGATTCGCCAGGGCTTAATCCAATCGGCGCACGATCTGAGCGAAGGAGGCTTGGCGGTGGCCGTGGCAGAGATGGCGCTGGCGGGACGGCTGGGTGCGGAGGTGATATTGGACAAGATGACAGAAGGACAAGATGACAATATGATCGGTGACGCCGCGCTGGTTGCGCTCTTTAGCGAGAGCAATGGGCGATTGTTGTTGGAAGTAAAAGCGGCGGACGCGGCAGAAGTGGAAGCACACTTTGGCGAGGTCAGCATAATTCGCCTGGGCGAAGTAACCGCAGCGCAACAACTGGTAATCAACGTTGGCAATGAACCGGTTGTCAGTTTACCCGTTACCACCCTACTCACCGCCTGGAAAGGGAATACCCTGTGAGCAGCACCACCCACAAACCCAATGTTCTGATTCTCCACGCTTCCGGCACCAATCGCGATGCCGAAGCGGCGCGCGCCTGTGCATTGGCTGGCGGCAAGCCAGAAATTGTCCATATCAACCAGCTACGGGCCGGGGAACGCTCCTTCGCGACGTACGATACACTGCTGCTGCCTGGTGGCTTCTCCTATGGCGATGCGCTGGGGGCCGGTGCGCGCATGGCGCTCGATATGCAAGTTTTCTTCCAAGAAGAGCTTCATACCTTTGTCGAAAGTGGCAAACCAGTGCTCGGCATCTGCAATGGCTTTCAGGTGCTCGTCAAAGCGGGACTGTTGCCAGGCAACAACAATGGCAATGGCAATTCACGCAACAGCCATTCGACAAGCCCTTCGACCGGCTCAGGACGAAGCTCAGGCGAGGCGCAACACGCAACAGCCATTCGACAGGCGCAGGCGAGCCGCAACAGCACCCTCACCCAAAATGGCTCCGGCCACTTTGAATGTCGCTGGGTCCATCTGGCGGTCAATCCGCAGGCACGCGCCGGCTGGCTGGCCGGGATTGAGGAGCTGATCTTCTGTCCGGTAGCGCACGGCGAAGGCAACTTCCAGGTTGCCGATGACGCAACGCTTACCCACCTGGAAGCCGAGAATCTTGTTGCGTTTCGCTATGTCGATGGGGAGGGCAACCCGGTTGACGGTCGTTATCCACTCAACCCCAACGGTTCGGTCGCCGATATTGCGGGCATCTGCAATGCACGCGGCAATGTGGTTGGGTTGATGCCCCATCCGGAGGATCACATTTTGCCGATTCAGAATCCAATCGGCGGGGCGGGACAGTTGGGGTTGGCGCTCTTTCAGGCGCTCCTGCAAGCGGCGTAAGGCTACTGTGCTGCAGCACAACATAAAGCGATCGATAGCAATTCGCGACCCCCTCAAATTGCGCACCGGATTGTGACAGACGTATAATCTTGCAGTTTGCTATGGAGACAACAGGCAAACTTATGCCCCGCTTCTGGGCCGTCAGGTGTAGAAGCGGGGCTTTTGTATGAGTTATGATCACTACGCAACGATGCGTATGGAAAGGGTTTTATGGCTGAGGTCAATGTTGGTCTGATTTTGTTATGGATCGCGGCTATCTTGTTTGCGGCGCGCAGTACACTGTTGATTGAGCGCTGGGGGCAACCGCCGGTACTGGGCGAGCTGTTAGCGGGTGTAGTGTTGGGTAACTTGGGGCTGGTGGGCTTTCATGGCTTTGAAGCGATCCACAGCAGCCCGGTGATGGGCTTTCTGGCCGAATTGGGGGTGGTCATTCTGCTCTTTCAAGTTGGGCTGGAATCGAATATTCGCGAAATGAGCCGAGTGGGGCTACGCGCATTGCTCGTTGCTTGTGTCGGCGTGGTGATTCCCTTTGTGTTGGGTACCTATGTGGCCGGGCCGCTTCTGCTACCGGGTTTAAGCAGCCATGCTTACCTCTTCCTCGGTGCGACGCTGACGGCTACGTCGGTGGGGATTACCGCCCGCGTCTTTCAGGATCTCAAAATTCTCCGTTCCGCAGAAGCACAGATTGTGCTGGGCGCAGCGGTGATTGACGATGTATTGGGGCTGATCATTCTGGCTGTCGTCTCGGCGATTGTAACGTCGGGCGAACTGGCCTTGAGCGATATTGGCTTGATCTCGCTCAAAGCCGTGGCCTTTTTGGTGGGGGCGATTGTGATTGGGCAGCTGATCGCGCCCTGGCTGGGTCGTGGCTTCTCGATGGTCCACACTGGCAAAGGGATGAAGTTGACCTTGGCCCTCTGCTTTGGCTTTGTCTGCGCCTATCTGGCCGACCGCATTGGGTTGGCCCCAATTGTGGGGGCCTTTGCGGCCGGGCTAGTGCTCGATCCGGTGCACTTTCGCCACTTCAAAGATCCCGAAGTGGTGGACGAGTTGCGGCACGAGTTGGATGAAGTCAACGGCGCGGTCAAAGCTCGTCTTTCTGCCGTCATCGACCGCCATGCGCTGCGCCATGTCGATGATATTTTGGAGCCAATTGGCAACTTCCTCGTGCCGATCTTTTTTGTGATGACCGGTATGAGCGTGCAGTTGCAGGCGCTTTCCAACCCCAAGGTGCTGCTGGTGGCGCTGGGGATTACCGTGATTGCCTTTATCGGCAAAGCGATCGCGGGGCTGGTGGCGGGGCCGGTCAACAAATCGATTGTCGGCTGGGGGATGGTGCCCCGTGGCGAAGTCGGGTTGATCTTTGCCGCTACCGGCCAACGGCTGGGCATTGTGACACCGGAAGTCTTTGGGGTGATCGTCATTGTGGTGATCCTCAGCACGCTGCTGACGCCGCCGATTTTGACTTATATTGTACGCCGCAACAAGAAGGTAGACGACGGGATGGGCGACGCCATTGCCGCAGCATAGCCCATGGCCTCATATTTAATTTTCTAACGCTGATCCAACATTCAACCTATCCACGAAGTTTCACGAAGACACACGAAGCTCTGTATTTTCTCCGTGTGTCTTCGTGCACTTCGTGGATAATACGACAACGTAAAATTTCAATCATTAGACAGGATGAACAAGATTTACATGATTTCCTCTCTGGTGTAGCAATCCTGTAAATCATGTAAATCTTGTCTAATTTAACGTTGTCGTAATAATTATCTCTTCGGAATGGCCTAAATCCCTTATGCGGGCTTTCTACCAACCACCAGAATGTGACTTTCGCGCGTGTAGAAATCGGGGCGTTTGAGAATATGATCGTCAGCGTCAACAGCGCCCAATTGACGCCAGCTTGCTCTATCCTCGGTCGAGATATCAGCCGTTTGCGCATTGTTCGCTAACCAGCCAAGTAGATTGCGCAAAAAGTCGTTCACAGCCGGATCGAGCGGTAGTTGACACTCAGAGACAAAATTCTTGATCCAAACATCGGCAAAGCCGGCGCGCAAGAGCCAACTGAGAAAGAGCGGCGCCCGCAACGCCCCGCTCACCTGCAAAGCGCCGGAACGCGCTTGGGTTTCTGTCATGCGCGGCATGAGCAGTGGATCGCCGGGTAAAAATTGCCAGGTGGTCACGTCGAACTCCTTGATGCCGACCAGGCCGCCTGGTTTGCAAACACGCAGAAATTCCTGCAACATGGCGGCAAACTGCTCATCGGTCAAATACTGCGTGACATTGGCGCACCACACGGCGTCAAAGGTGTTGTCGGCAAAGTCAAGTTGGGTCACATCGCCGGATTGGATCGTGATGTTGGCACCGATGGCGAGCGCATCTACCAATTGTTGCGCATGTTGTCGATTCTCCGGTGCCACATCGATAGCTGTGACCTTGCCGGTCGGTCCGACCAAAGCGCTGAGCAACGGTAGGAAGAGCCCTGTGCCGCAGCCGGCGTCGAGCACATGCCAGCCCGATTGAATGCCGACGGCGCGCGCCATGGCTTCATATTCCGCTTGACATTTGAGAAAATGACCATCGAGCTGCGCGACATGTGAGAGTTGATGGCCGAGGGAATTAGCAGTTGTGGATTGTGGATGGTTTGTCACAAGAGTGAGCTTTCGTCCTGGTTAGTTTCCTTTACGGAACGCGTCCAACAAAAACCGTTTGTACGGCGCGGTAGAGGAAATCGGGATGGTTGGTTACGTGGTCGAGCGCTTCGGTGTCGGCGCACTGGCGGAAAATCTCTAACTCCAAGGCCGGCAGATCGGCTTTGAGTGCCTGGGCATAGGCGAATCTCATGAAATCGCAGATGAACTGCCGTTCCACGGCCCGCAACGGCTGGACACGCACCATCAAGGTCGGCTTTTGGCGCAGATCGACAAGACCGGCGGCACGCAGCCACTGCGCCAGATTAATGGTGCGCAATAGTTGACAGTGATAGGCATCTCCGCTACGACACATGGCTTCGTGCCAATGGATAAAGAGCGTTGGCGTCGTCGGCTGGACCTGTTGGTCAGTGACGTCGAATTCTTTAATGGCCACCAATCCACCTGGTCGCGCCACACGGCGAAACTCGGAAAGCATGGTATGCAGTTCATCGCCTGTCAAGTATTGGCTGGTGTTGGCGCACCAAACGGCATCGAAACTTTGATCGGCATAGGGCAAAGCGAGAATGTCACCAACGCGGGTTGTCACCGGTGCGGACCATCCACTTTGGCGGGCACGTTCCTCAACAACCTGAATATTTTCCGGTGCTAGATCAAGAGCGCTTACCTGCCCTTGTGAGCCGACTAATTCCGTCATGAGCGGCAGAAAAGTACCACTGCCACAGGCAGCGTCCAATACATGCCAGCCCGGTTGGATCCCCACCCAGCGCAACATCTCCTCATATTCCGGTTGCATTGCGAGAAAATGGACATCCAGCCAATCAGAGGATGCTAAATGGTGGCCGGTCGACGTGCCGTGCGCAGCCTCACCTTGAGTTGGAGTTGTCATCGAATACTCCTCCGTTCCTTGTCTATTCTGATACCACGCCCAGTTGTTGCAACATGCGCAGAGAATCAAACAATTGCCACTCTTCTACGATCCGGTTGTTGACAACCCGGCTGATCACCATCAACCAGATGTCGACGCGTTTGCCATTGGTGGGAATGCCGTTAATATCACCTTGCCGCGTGCCCGTTACGCGGATCAGTTGCGCCACACGATCCCCCTCCACCACGAGTTGCTCAACCGCGTAATGGCCATCGGGGAAAGCGGTAACCACCCGGGTGATGAATGCCTGCAGGCCATCCAATCCTCGAATCGGTTCTGGTTGACTCGGGTCATGCATCACATAGTCGGCGGTATAGAATTCATCTAGCATATCAAGGGCCCTGCCTTGGCTCAGTGCTTCCCACCAACCACGCAGTAGGGCCTTATTGCTTTCGATAGACATCGCTTATGTCTCTTTCTGTTAAAGCCGAAATTTCAGATGGAATACTAGCGAACTTCAAGCACCATATTACTCGGCGTCTCCGCGGCCCGGCGTACCGTGGCAAAGCCGCCGGCATTCAGCACCTCGGTTAGTCGTTTTTCGCCGGCGACCGCGCCGAGGGCCAAACCGACCTCTTGGGCCAGGGAAGTCGGGACACAGACCAACGTCGACGCCGCGTAGGAGATGCTGCGCAGGGGGTTGACATTATCCTCTAGCCGATCAGCCGCCAGCGGTTCGACGACCATGTAGGTACCGTCAGCCGCCAGCGTCGTCTTGACATGCTGCGCCGCGCCCACCGGGTCGCCCATATCGTGCAGACAGTCAAACATGCAGACGAGGTCATAATCCGTGCCGGGGTAGTTTTTGGCCAGCGCGACTTCAAAGGTGGTATTGGCTTCCACGCCATGTTCTCTGGCTAGATCGCGGGCGTGCGCAATGGAGCCGCTGTGAAAATCGAAGCCGTAGAAGTGGGCATTGGGAAACGCCTTGGCCATGAGCACCGTGGTCAACCCGTGGCCGCAGCCGACATCGGCCACGCGAGCGCCGTGCTCGAGCTTGGCAGCAACACCATCCAGTGCCGGCAGCCATGCCTGAACCAGGTTGTTGACATAGCCGGGGTGAAAGAAACGCTGCACCGCGCAAAAGAGACAGGTGCTGTGGTCGCCCCAGCTCACCCCTTCGCCAGTGTGAAAGGCGGCTTGGACCTTGGGTGCGCTCTCCAACGCGGCGACCGCCGTGTCAAAGGCGCCAATCATGAACGCCGGTGAATCTTCAATGGCAAAGACCAACGCATTCTCCGGCGACAGGGAAAATTTGCCACTCTCTGGATCGTAGTCGAGATAGTCAGAGACGAATTGGTGTGCCAGCCACTCGCGCACATAGCGTTCCGCCATCCGGCTGTGGTCGGCCAGTTCCTGCGAAGTCAGCGGCCCTTTTTCATGGAGGATCTTGTAAAAGCCCAGCTGATCCCCCATGCGCACGAGGGCAACGCTAAAGGCCCCACTCAGATCATTGACCATCTTGCCAAGAAACGCGTTAAGTTTTTCTTCATTGAGTTGCATCTGTTGAAGCTCCTTTTTTACAATTGAATTTCTGACAGGATTACCGTTTTTCGCTATATTTCTAACGGGTTACCGTTTTCCGGTGGCGCAGATCGTACTGTTGGGGATCTGCAACGTGCCATCGGCCTGCACAAATGGTTGAACAGCTTCGGCAATCGCTTGCCATGCCGCGGCTTGCTGGTCAGCAGGTTGATTCCCCAACACCCCCCGCACCACGGGCACAACATCTTCCAGAAAGGTGCGATAGATCCCAAAAGAGGGAAACAGAAACGTAACAGGTTGCGTTTCGACCTGAACGTCTGCAAAGCCGGCTTGCGTCAGCACAGCCGCGAGCTTTGCTTGATCGCCCAGACTAAACGGACTTGGGGTGCCGGGGGCCGGCGGCGGCACAGCAAAGCGCTGGCGCAGAATAGCCACGGGAATACCAATGAAGGGCACTGCCGCCGGCGACGACCAGACGGCAACCGCCAGCGAACCACCAGACGCTAGTTGTTGCTCGATTTTTTGCAAAGCGAGCGCGAGATTGGGCAGTTCCGTAATGCCCCACCGGCTTACAACGGCATCAAAGAGTTCACCAGGCAGATCTAAGCTTTCGGCATCGAGCCGGTAAAAATCTACATTCGCTACCCCCACTGCCGCAGCCCGTTCGCGCGCTTTGTTCAGCATCCCTGGTGAAAAATCTGTGGCAACAACACGTCCGGTCGCGCCAACACGCTGGGCAGCGGTAAGTGCAGGTTCGCCTAAACCGGTGGCGATATCCAACACGCGGTGACCGGGCTGCACGCCGGCAAGCGCGACAAGCCGTTCACTGATCGGTTGGGTCGCACTCTGCCAAATATCCCACCACTGCTGCCAGGCAGGAGCAACGGCATTCCACTGCCGCAGCAAATTTTGCTTGATTTGTTCCGCATTCAACGGTGCTGTCGTCATTGTATTCCTTGTATTCCTTTCCAGAAATGAGTCTTCGGTCACGGTTATGTTGAAACGATAGCGGGGGATCTATCGTTTCATGGACTATCAGTAACAGACGAAAAGTATGGGCAATCTTGGGGAAACGCGGTTATCCTTTGCTAACAGTTTATGCTATTATATTCCCACTCCCAGGAGTTGGCAGTGCAACTCCGCGAAATGACTCCCTCTTTTTGGAGCAAAGGTATGCAACAATGCAGGAAGCGCCTGAACAGTTTGCGAAACTTTTGACCCTAGCCGTACGCCGCATCAAAGTAGAAGAAAACAAAACCCTGGAAATCATCCAGGACGAGTTAGGCTTTGGCGTGAACCACGCCGGCGGCTCCTTTATCACCTATTTGCGCAAGGGGCATGTGCCGTCGGATCAACGCGATCTCGAACAGTTGGCACAGGCGTTGCTGCAACGGCGCGGCTTGACGAGCGAAGAGTGTGTGCGTTTTCTGCGTTATGGCGCGCATCCCCATCCCGAAGCGGCGGTAGAACAGCTTGGGCTTGCCAACAACCATCCGCCGGCGGTGGAGCGCGTTCATCCCGTCAACCAGCTCGATGACCAAGTCTTTGTCGCCGGCCCGCCGATTACCCAACCGCGCCAATTCTTTGGCCGCACGCGCGAACTGACGCGCATCTTTACCTGGTGGCGGCGGAGCCCGTTGCACCAGATCACGTTGGTCGGCCCGCGACGCAGCGGCAAAACGTCGCTGCTGCACTATCTGCACAAGATTACTGTGGTGCCACCGACGTTGCTGCGACCGGGCCAAAAACGCGATTGGCTGCCGGCGGCGGATCTCTACGATTGGATACACATTGATTTTCAGGATGTGCGCATGCGAAAACGGCAGGGCTTGCTGCATCATCTATTGCGCAGCCTCGCCTTACCGATCCCCGACCCTTGCACCCTAGATCTCTGCATGGATGCGTTGGCCGATCATGCGTGGCAGCGGCCGACCATTATCTTGATGGATGAGTTGGGGGCCGGGTTGCAAGCGCCCGAGTTGGATCAGGAGTTCTGGTGGAGTCTGCGCGCGTTGCTGAGCCATGTAACCGAGGGCAACCTGGCCTTTCTCCTCGCCGCCCACGCCCCGCCGGAAACGTTAGCAGACGAAGCGAACAAAAGCTCCCCTTTCTTCAATCTCTTTAACCAAGTGACGTTGGGACCGTTGACAGAAGCGGAAGCGCACGAACTCATTGACGCGTCCCCGCTTCCCTTTGCCACCGCCGATGCCGCCTGGATCCTGGAACAGAGTGAGTATTGGCCCTGTCTGCTACAACAGCTCTGCCAAGAACGGCTGCACGCTTTAGAGCGCCAAGAGACCGGCGAACAATGGAAGAACGAAGGGCTGCGCCGCCTTGCGCCGTTTCGGTATTTGTTGGGAGGGACAGGATGACCCTGTTGGCTTACCTTACGGAGCGGTATTAAAATCCCCTCCTAACACCGAGAAGCCGCCTCAGCGGCTGAAAGAATTTTATCAGCGCCTGAGGGCGCTTCTCGTTGTTAGCAGGGGGTTTTAACCCCATTGCGTAAGGGGGGCCAACAGTGGCACAGGATTACAGGAAACAAGTACCTGTCTACCTGTCCCCCCATTCAAGGGATAGAGCAATGCGCTTTCTGCTATTGGTACTGATCCTAGGCTTACCGTGCAACAGGGTTAAAACCCTGCTCTAACACCGAGAAGCCGCCTCAGCGGCTGAGAGAATTTTATCAGCGCCTGAGGGCGCTTCTCGTTGTTAGCAGGGGGTTTTAACCCCATTGCGTAAGGGGGGCCAACAGTGTCACAGGATGACAGGAAACAAGTACCTGTCTACCTGTTTCCCCCCATTCAAGGAACAAAACACGATGCGCTTTCTAGTTGGGGTCCTGATCCTGGTGACGCTCTTTGTGCTGCTGACGCGGCGCTATACGGTGGCCGCGCAGCCGATGACCGCGGCGAGCGCCTGTGGCATGGAGCAGGATACCGCGCCAACCACCGCCGCAACGGGGGTGACCTTGCAACTGTGGGCATTGGCCGCCGGTCGCGAGTGTTGGCGCGCGTATGGACCCGTCCTGGCCGCGCGCCAACTGAAAGGCCAAGCCATTCTCGTCCAATCGACCGCCTTTGAAACGCGCGGTTCAATCCACCGCCAGGCCGTGGATCAGGCGGTACAAAAGGGTCATGGCCCTGACTTGGCCTCCGTTAGTCTTGGGGCCTTACACCGGTGGGCAGCCAGCGGCGCGATTGTGCCGCTGGATCGTTGCCGCGCCCGCTACCCCACCTTTACGACCATTGATAACCGTTTCTGGTCACTCGAACGCTGGCACGATCAGATCTGGGGCGTGCCGCTGGAGGCCAATCTCCTCGTGCTCTATTTCAACAAAGAGCTGCTCCACGCGCTCGGTTGGTTCGATGCCCAAATTGAAGCGTTGCCGACGCAGATCCGCACGGACGCATTTCCCTTTGATGCACTGTTGGCAACGGCGCGCCAGGCGGTGGCAGAGGGGATTATCGAGCCGGGCTATGCCATTTGGCCCGCGGAGAATTCGTTTGAGTTTTTTCAACTGCTCTACACCAACGGGGGATCCCGTCTTTACGATGAAACGCAGGATCGGTTGGTTATCAGTCAGGCCGCTTTGACCAAGAGCTTGGCCGCGATGCAACAACTGCTCGACGATGAGCTGATGGCAACGACCTTCCTCGACGCGGGGATTGATAGTTGGCTTAACAATAATCTGCGGCGCGACGCGCTGGCCGCAGGACGGGTGCTCTTTTGGGTCGATCACACAACCGATTGGGCTGAGTGGGCCACCAACTATATGACGGATCACGGCGGTGCCGCAACACTTGCGCACCGGGTTGGCATGGCACCTTTCCCCGCCTTTGCCCCACAGGAACCGGGGCGAACGTTACTCGTCGATGCCGCTTATTATGCCATTCTGGCGAAGCCTGAGCGCGCCCCCGCCAGGCTAGACGCTGCCTGTGCCGTGCTGGCAGAGAGTCTAACGCCGGCCATCAATGATCGGCATGTCAATCAAGCGCACTACCTGAGTGTCCTCTCGCCTACGACCACGCTGCCGCCCGTTGACCCCACCGCCCCGCGCGTGCAGCTCGACGCCCTGCGTGACGATGCGCAGATTAGCTACTGGCTCTACCCCGCCCTTTGGGACTGGTTTACCGATGACGCCGCCTACCAAGCGATTTTGCTGGATGCGCTGGCTGACGTGGGCACACGGCGGAGCGAGCCAACCGTTGCCGCTGACCGAGCCATTCGCCGCTTGCAGAGCTTATTGGGGGATCAGTTGCTTGTTGAGTAAGCAGACAGTGGTAGCGGATCGCCCAGCCAATCGCGTTGTTCCAGCGGATGAACATCCGATCTATACGAGCGCGCCGCCGTTGCAGCGCGGGTGGCTGGCGGCAGCTGGGCAACTCTTGGCCTGGCTTTTTCTGCGTCCCACCGCCTGGCACCATCAGCTTGCGCGCTGCATACCCGGCGCAGCAGATGATCTCTGTCTCGCCGCGTTGCCACCGGCCGCCTGGCGCAATGCGCCTTTGCAACGCTTGTTGCTGCTCCTCTATTTTGTCCCCAGCACGCTCTTGGGGTTACTCATATCAGTGGCGATGGCGAGTGGCTGGCTCACCGAGCTTGCATTGTGGGGTTGGCTGCTTGGCACGCTGATCGGGTTACTCTTTGGCACCCTGATCAGCATGGCTGCCGGCGCGCCGATTGGCCTGTTCGCCGCTCTGATCTTGAGTATGACGATGGGTCGGCCTGGCTTCATCATGCTCGATCTCTTCGACGGCACGAACTGGGGCTTGCTCTTTGGAGCCATCGGCGCTATCGCACTCGCCGTCACCGGCAATCTGACCAACGCGCCCGGTGAACGCACCACCACGAAACAGATGGGCAGCTTTCTCCTTGGCTTTTTGGCAAGTCTCGTCGCCGCGGCGGGGTTGATCGCGCTCCTCGTACTGCTGATCCAGGCGCGACAGGATAACCGCATCGGGGGCGATAGCATTGGGCTACTCATGGGCAGCGCCGGTGGAATACTTTTGGGCTTAGTCGCCGGCTGGCGTGCACACAGTTGGCGCAGTGGGGTAACCATCGGTCTGCTCATCGGCGTGGTGCTGCTGTTGGCACTGGGCGACGCCGGGCAATACTTTGCCCACAACCCCGGCGGCTATGAATTGATCACCTTCTACGCGCTCATTGCAACGCTGATCTACCTGCTCCTATTTACAGTGCCCTATCTGCTGGCCAGGCGTCTCGCCGGCAACTGGGCGGGAGTGGTGGCCGGTGCCTTAGGTGGTCTGCTCTTGCATCCAGCCCTGGGCTATCTGGTTGCTTTTTACGCGGTGGGGCCACAGTTGCTCATGGCAAGCGTACTGACGCTCCTTGGGCTTACGATTGGCTGGTGGCGACCACTGCTCTTCTATCCGTTGCAGGCAGCCTGGAACACGCTGCTGTTGCGCCGCGACGAGGAACGGGATGCCCAGTCCGCCTCGCTGTTACGCTGGCACAGTGCGCTTTGGGATGAGCAGCAACGGTTGCCCTTTGCCAACTTGGATGCGCACCTGCTGCTGTTGCTGGCGCGCAATCCAATTGAAGGGCAAGCCGCGCTTGACTGTATTAGCCGTGGTCGCCAACGGTGGGCGGCGCGTGCGGTGCAGATTGAGTTGGACGCGCGCCGCTTGGAACGTTGTACCACCCTGGCCCAAATTGCCGAAGTGCGCCATACGCTGGCTGCCGGTGATCTGGAAGGGCCGGCGAGCGCGTTGTTGCGCCGCTTTAGCAGTGCCGGCAACGACGTTGCGGTTGGGATGACACAGACGAGCAGCTACAATCGACGATTGGTGCTAACCATGGTCGAGCAAGATCTCAATGGGCTTTTGCTCGACTTACTGCGCACGACTGATCCCTATGCACAGCGCTTCCAGCCAATTGCTCAGCAGTGGCGCCAACTGGTGGCGGAAAGTGTCCATCAATCGGCCATCGCTTCCGCAGCGCAGGGCGAGATCCCCAACCCCTATGTGGTCGGCGTGCCCTTGACGAAACAGCAGGGAATTTTTGTCGGGCGCACCGATGTCAGCGCTCGGATCGAGCAACTGCTGCAAGATACCAACCATCCCCCGCTGTTGCTCTATGGCCAACGGCGCATGGGCAAAACATCTTTGCTCTACAATTTACGTTGGCTGCTGCCCAAGCGTATTATACCTTTGGTGGTCGATCTGCAAGGACCGGTCGCGCTGGCGACCGACCACGCAAGTTTTCTCTACAATATTGCCAAAGCGATCAGCACCTCCGCCCGCCAACAGCAATTGACGCTCCCCCAACTCAGCCGCGAAGCACTTGCAGCGGATCCCTTTACCCTCTTTGATGATTGGCTGGATCAGATCGAAACAGCCGCGGTGGCGCAGGGACACAGCACCCTGCTGCTGGCCATGGACGAATTCGAGGCACTTGACAGTGCGCTGCGCAAAGGTCGGCTAAGTGCAGAGGCGGTGCTGGGCACCTTGCGCCACATCATCCAACATCGCGAACGCTTTAAATTGCTGCTGGCCGGTTCGCACACGCTCGAAGAATTCGCCCATTGGTCGAGCTATCTGATCAATGCACAGATGATCCATTTGAGCTACCTGCGCAAGGCGGAAGCAATGCAATTGATTGAACGGCCGCTGCAGGACTTTGTGTTGCGCTACACAGCGGCGGCCAGCCGACGCGTATTGGCCGTAACCCAGGGTCACCCCTATTTGGTGCAGTTATTGTGTAGCGAACTGATCACGCGCAAAAATGAGGAGCCTTTGGAGTCGCGCTATCTGGTAACCGTGGCTGACGTAGAGGCGACCATCCCGGTGATCCTAACCCGTGGTCGCCAGTTCTTTGCGGATATTGCGCTGCATCAGGTTGATCCGGCCGGCTTACGGCTCCTACAGCAGATCGCGCGGGCTGGTGAAGGCAGCGCCACCCCGTGGTCAAGCCTGGCCGCGCCTGTCCTCGACCCCATCCAATTACAAGAGACGCTTTTACCGTTGCTGCGCCGCGAACTGCTGGCCGTGCATGACGACGGCTATTGCTTTCAAGTTGAGTTGATTCGCCGTTGGTTTGCCCAACCGCATGGCTGATCTGTTCATGCCCCCTGGCGGGCCATTGTCGCCGCCAGATTGAGGCCGTGCCAGCGCATCAGCAATGGGAACCAGTCGGCTTCCGCCGCGGTCAACGGCAGCAGCGATTCATAGCCGGTGCGGAAGGCGGCGTGAACAACCGGCGCAACGGGGCGCCAATGGTGAAAGCGCGTGCCGAGGTGAATGGCCGCCCACGCCAAGTCGTTGACGCGGTAGCCCCAACTCAGCTCTTCAAAGTCCAGAACCGCGCTGAGCGCGCCCTCATGCCAGAGCAGATTAGCGGCACGGTAGTCGCTGTGGACCAACTGTGGTGGCAGCGCCGGCAAGGTCGCAGTGGTGAGATTGGCGGTCAATGCATGACAATCAGCCACGAGCGCCTGACTGTTGGTCCGCGTCACATAGACTTTGGCCCAGGCGAGAATACGTTCGGCAAGTTGGAGGGACGGGGATTGCGGTGACAGGGAGGCAAACTCGCTTGCGCGAGGATAGCGCGCAAGCGCCTGATGCAAGCGGGCAAGGATCACGCCCGCCGCTTGCGCTTGCGCCAGGTCGGCGGGATCGAGCAGTTGCCCTGGGATCAGCCGTTGCAGACCGATGGTGAGGTGGTCACAGCGCACTTGGCGCGCCCCTTGGACGGTGGGCAAGGGCACGGAGACGGGCAGCCCTTGCGTATCGAGCCACTGCAGCAGATCGGCGATCTGGACCAGCCGCACATGGCGGCCTGGCAGCGCGCAACATTTGGCGAACAAGAGCCCATCTGCCGTGCTGCTCCAGGCCAACAGATTGGCGTCGCTAATCACCAGGCGATCGATCGACTGCACGGGAATTGCATAGATGGTAGCCAGCGTTGTTGTCAACCACTCAACCGCTGCGGTGGCAGATTCAAAGCGAAAGCGTTGGCGCAAGGCCAACGTAGCGTCGGTTGACTCCCACAGCATCGTTGGTTGGAGCTCATTCATTAGATAGGCCCTTCTCTCCTATTGACCGACAAACTTGTAAGTAGCAAAGAGTTGAACGCTTGCGTGTCGCTGCGGTGCAGGAAAAACATCTCGTCCCCAAAGTGCAATATCTCGGTGCAAATTCTGTTGGCAGGAACGTTGCCCCATGATACAATTGGCCTAGCAATTTTGGAAATCGTAGGTCAGCTTTAGTATTTGGTACGATTTTTAGCCTAATAACTTATGAATGCATAGAGCCCAAACCCCTTCCTCGCGCAATTGGCACTCACGTCGGCTTTTGCCGTGATCCGAGAAGTGCGCAGCCTGCATACCCGACTGCTTCTGAAGTATAAGCATGATGTAAGCGAAGTAAGCGCATCCACGCCCTTGGCAGGTTAAACTTTTGTTTATCCATTTGTCTAATGGACTAATCATTTAAAAGTCATCCTTAGTAGCGTTCCTTTTACACGATAGAGGCTCTATGGCTTGTAAGGATTTTATCTATCAGTTGAATGGGTTGTCCAGAATTGATGCTTATTTGTTGAATCGCCTTACCTATTCGTAAATTGCACCTTTCAGCAACGACTGCTATCATTAACGCCCATGAGGAGAGAATTTGGTAGTATTGCAAAGATCTATCAACACTTCTCATTGCGTTGTTCTATTTTCCACCCAGCCGAATTTTATGTGTAAAGATTTGCGTCTATTGTTTGGCGCTAGTTGATTCCTTACCTGTTGCATGAGATCTTGCATTTTGAAGACGATTCCACGCAAGCCCCACCATTAGCGCTGCTCGGCACAACGAAATTGCCGGAAGTTCAGCAGCTCTTACGCAAGCACTACTCTCTCTCCTCAATCAAGCAATCAAGGATTTAGGTTAATGGCAGAACAGACTCTAACAGCTCTCCTAGATTTGTTAGCAAAACAGAATATTAAGTTGTGGGCGGAAGAGGAGCAACTTCGGGTGCAGGCTCCCAAAGGAGCGATGACCCCGGAATTACGCGGCTTGATCACCGAAAAGAAAGCGGCGTTGTTGGCCTGGCTCCAGGCGGACCAGGATCGACCTTCGCTTGCCCTGGCGCAGATTGCCGTCAAGCCTGCCGAGCAGCACCTACCCTTTCCCCTGACCGATATTCAATATGCCTATTGGCTGGGTCAGACAGTCGAAATGGCGCTGCAAAATGGCTATCATATCTATCAGGAAATTGATGTTCCTGCGTTGGATATCCCACGCGCCCAGCAGACATGGCAACGACTCGTTGATTATCATGACATGCTGCGTGCGGTTATCTTGCCGACGGGGCAACAGCAGATCTACAAAGAAGTTCCCCCTTACGCCATCACGGTTCTTGATCTGAGGGGTCAAACGGAGCAGGAGCAGCAGGAGCGGTTGCTACAGATTCGCACCGAGATGTCCCATCAACGCTTTGAATTAGCACAGTGGCCACTCTTTGATCTGCGCATTACACAACTCGACGCACAGCAGGCGCGTATCCATGTCAGCATGGCTTTAATTACCTTGGATGGCAGTAGCTTTTACAAGTTGTTTTACACGTGGGATGCACTCTACACCAACCCCATGCTTCCACTGCCCCCGCTAGCGCTTTCCTACCGGGACTATGTGTTGTGGACAGAGGCCCTAGAAGCCACAGAGCAATATCAACAAGCCCGTAACTATTGGCTTAACCGGCTTGACAGCTTGCCCTTGGCCCCAAAGTTACCGCTCCGCCGCGCTGTGGACAACCGTAACGCAGATAACCCGCAACAGAAATCACACGTTGTCCATCGTATGCTCGAGTTGACACTGGCGCAGTGGCAGCAATGTAAACAGATCGCACAGCAGGCCGCCGTGACACCAACCGCGCTCTTGGCGTCACTTTTTGCAGAAGTGCTGACGACTTGGAGCGAGCAACCCCAATTTACGATCAATTGTACCTTTTTCAATCGTCCCTCGGTCATTCATCCGCAAATCAATGATATTTTGGGGGATTTTACAACCGTCAGTCTCTTGGCAGTCGATCATACGGCAGAGGCTCCACTACTTGATCGTGCCAAGCAGATTAATCAGCAACTCTGGCGGGATCTCGATCACCAAACCTTTAATGGGGTACGCGTGATTCGCGAATTGATGACCAAACACAAAAATCCGCCAGGGCCACTCATGCCGATTGTCTTTACCAGCATGCTCGGCATCAACCTGAACATTGAGCGAAAAGAACATAATACCTTTCTAGGCGGCGAAAGAAAATACAGCATTTCCCAGACGCCCCAAGTTTCGTTGGATGTGCAAATCTTTGAAAATACTGAGGGAATCTCCATTGTTTGGGATGCCCTGGAAGCCTATTTCCCCGATGGGCTGATCCAAGCGATGTTTGATGCGTTTACGAAGCTATTGCTAGAAGGCATCAATCATCCGTTGTTATGGCGTGAGGGGTGTTCACTGCGCTTGCCCACAGCGCACCGTGCCCATTATACCCAGCTCAACGATACGGCTGGCGACTATCCCGACGGTACGCTGCACGAACTCTTGTGCAAACAGGTCGAAACCCGGGGTGATCAGTTGGCGATTATCACCGCTCGACAATCTCTGAGTTACCAAGCGCTTTATTTGCGGGCGAATGGTGTGGCCCACTGGCTTCAGCAACAAAATGGCAATCGGCCATTGAAGGCGGATACGCTCGTGGCGATTGTGATGGAGAAGGGCTGGGAACAGATCGTCGGGGTCTTTGGAATCTTGATGGCCGGCGCGGCGTATGTGCCAATCGACCCAACATTGCCGGCAGCGCGACGTGATTATCTGTTAGAACAGAGTGAGGTAGCCTTTGTCCTGACCCAATCCAGCGTGGAGAGCACCCTCTCCTGGCCCGAATGGTTATCCTCAACACAGCGGCTTGCCGTGGATACACAGGATGGCTCTGCGCTTCTGCCACCGGTGGAAAAGCGTGGCGCGCCCAGCGATTTGGCCTACGTGCTCTACACTTCTGGTTCGACGGGTCTCCCCAAAGGGGTGATGATTGAACATCGCAGTGTCGTCAACCGGATGAGCGATGTGGCCGAACGCTTTGGCTTAACCGCCGCGGATCGGGCGATTGCCCTCACCGCGTTGCACCATGATCTATCGGTCTTCGATATTTTTGGCATGTTGGCGGTTGTCGGTGGGTCGATTGTACTCCCCGACGCCGATGCCACCCGAGATCCCAACCACTGGTCAACGCTGATGCGCACCCACCGCGTGACCCTCTGGAACTCTGTGCCGGCCTTTATGCAGATGTTGGTAGAGCAGATCGAGCCGCTCGCACTCTCGCCGAGCAACCCGCCCGAAAGCCCTGATGAGAGTATACCGCATGACCTACGCTGGGTGATCTTGTCCGGCGATTTTATACCGGTCTCCTTGCCCGATCGCTTGCGTGCGCTGTTGCCCGAGGTTGAACTGATCTCGGCCGGCGGCCCCACGGAAACCACGGTGTGGGATATTCATTACCGGATTGGCGACGTGGAGCCTGCTTGGGCGAGCATCCCCTATGGCAAGCCACTAAAAAATGCGCACTATTATGTGATGGATGAACATTTGCAGCCCCGCCCGCTTTGGGTACCGGGGGAGTTGTGTATTGGCGGTGTGGGCTTGGCGCGCGGCTATTGGAAGGATGCCGAAAAGAGCAGCACCAAATTTGTGACCCACCCCACAACTGGTGAACGCTTATACCGTTCCGGTGATCTGGGGCGGCTCTTGCCCGATGGCAATATTGAAATTCTCGGACGGACCGATTTTCAGGTCAAGCTTCGTGGACAGCGGATTGAGTTGGGCGAAATTGAGGCCCATCTACGGCAACATCCCCTGATCAAAGCGGCGGTTGTCAGCGTGGTTGGGGATGAGCCGAGCACGCGCCAATTGGTCGCCTATGTGGTGTCAAATCAAGAGCTGCTGGCGCAAGCCGGCACTGCGCCTAGCACCCAGAGGCAAGCCGACCAGCCACAGCAATCCGTAGAAGCGCTGCCCCTGGCGGATTTACATGGGGTGACCATCTATGATCCGATTGAGCGGCTGACCTTTAAGCTTGAGAAACGGGGCATCCGTCACTTTCAACCGCCCAATCGCAATGGCGCCCCTGCTGAGCATGCCAGCCCCACAATCATCCCTTTACCAAAAGCGGCGATCGACGAGGAATTTCAGGCAGCCTATCTTGCACGCCAAAGCTACCGTCGCTTTCGCCAAGAGCTTATGCCACTTGAAACGTTGAGCGAACTTCTGATGTGTATCATGCCTATCGAAATTGCAGCAGCGCCGCTCCCCAAATATCGCTACCCCTCCGCCGGTGGCTTATACCCGATCCAGGCCTATCTTTACGTCAAAGAGGGCCGTGTGGCAGGATTGCCGGCGGGCTTCTACTACTATCATCCGCTGCACCATCAATTGATTTTGCTCACGCCCACTGCCGGTACCAACGCGGGTACCAACGGCAATACCAACGCCGGTACCAATGGCAGCACCAATGGCAGTACCAGCGGCCATGTGGCGGAGCAGCTTTTCCCTGGTGCCAACCAAGCCATCTTCGACCAAGCAGCTTTTTCGCTCTTCCTCGTTGCCGATATGGATGCCATTGCGCCGATGTATGGCGATCTCGCGCGCGATTTCGCGCTACTGGAAGCAGGCTATATCAGCCAACTGTTGATGACAGAGGCACCGCCGCGTCTCTTGGGGCTCTGTCCGATTGGCGGGGTTGATCTCGCCAAAATACAAGATGCATTGGCTTTGGGCAGCAACCACCAACTACTCCATAGCCTCGCCGGCGGACGCATTGATCCGCACCAACGTACCGAGTGGTTGCAAGAGACAGAACAAGAGGCTGCTGCACCCGCGAGCAAAACCACCTGGCAACTTCAGTTACAGGCCTATTTGAAGGAGAAATTGCCTGTTCATATGGTTCCAGCAACTTATGTTGCCTTGGACGAATTACCGCTCAGTGCCAATGGCAAGGTTGACCGCAAAGCCTTGCCGATCCCCAATCTTCAGGGAGCGGTCGAAGTGTTCGTCGCGCCGGAGAAGGATCTCGAAAAAGCGATCAGCGCGATTCTGCAGGAGATGTTGACCCTACAACAGGAGCGAACAGAAGTGGGGATTGACCATAACTTCGCAGACTTAGGCTTGAATTCAGTCCACATGGTTCGCTTTAATCAGCGTCTAAAAGAAAGTTTGCAGCGACAGATCCCGATTGCAGCGCTCTTTCAACATGCCACGGTGCGCACCTTGGCGCACTATATCGAGCAGAGTGAGCAACAAACAGCGGTCGATCAAGCGGAAAAAAGTGTGATCCAAACGCGCAGCGAACAGCGCGCACAAGCCCGTTTAGCTGGGCGCCAGCGCCAAAGAAGGTAACTCAAAATGAATGTAGCAAATTCAACCCTACTCGCAAAGACAGGTCGCCCGGAGGTAGATCCCTTTGATACAGATAAGGCCGTCGCCGCCGGGCAAATTGCGATCATTGGGCTGGCAGGGCGTTTTCCAGGTGCACAGACCATCGCTCAATTTTGGTCAAATCTATGTGCGGGGGTCGAGGCGCGCACGCTCTTCACCGACGAAACATTGGCAAAGCACTTGCCGCCGCAGCTCTGGCAGCAGCCAGCGTATGTGAAAGCTGGCTTTATTTTGGAGCAAGTTGACCACTTTGATGCCAATTTCTTTGAAATGACACGCCGCCAAGCCGAGATCACCGATCCCCAGCAACGTCTCTTTTTGGAATGTGCCTGGGAAGCACTCGAAACGGCCAATATTGATGTCACGACGACTAAACAACGCATCGGGGTTTATGCCGGGGCGAGCCAAAGCAGCTATATGGGCCAAGAACTGGGGCATGATTCAGAGAAGTTGCAAGGGTCGATGGTCCAGGGATTACAGTTTCTCATCGGCAATGAAAAAGATTACCTGGCAACACAAACGGCCTATCGCCTGAATCTACAAGGGCCCTCGATGACGATCCAAAGTGCCTGCTCCACCGGTTTGGTCGCCGTCCATGTTGGCTGTCAGAGTTTGCTCAGCTATGAATGTGACGTCGCCCTCTCTGGCGCAGTGAGGGTGCATCTGCCCCAGGAGCAGGGCTATTTATATGAAGATGGCGGCATTCTGGCCAACGACGGTCACTGCCGCTCCTTCGATGCCGATGCAACCGGGACAGTCTTTGGCAATGGCGTTGGCGTTGTCGTACTCAAACGCCTGGATGATGCCTTGGCTGATGGCGATCTGATTTGGGCCGTTATTCGGGGCTCGGCTGTCAACAACGATGGCACGCGCAAATCCACCTTCACCACCTCTAGCCCACTGGGACAATTTGAGGTGATTAGCGAAGCGTGGAGCGTGGCCGGCATCACCCCCGATAGCCTTACCTATATCGAAACCCATGGGACAGGCACACAAGTGGGTGATCCGATTGAAGTGGCGACCCTCGCTTCGCTCTTTCCTGACGACGCAACAACCGAAAAATTTTGCGCCATTGGCTCGGTCAAGAGCAATGTGGGTCATCTGGAAACGGCGGCTGGGATCACCGGCTTGATCAAAACGGTACTCGCCCTACACCACCGCCAGATTCCCCCGAGCATCAACTATACCAATCCCAACCCTGAGATTGACTTCACCACCACCCCCTTATATGTGAATACCGAGCTGCTGGCGTGGGAAACCGAGCGACTGCCGCGCCGGGCCGCGGTGAGCTCCTTTGGCATTGGCGGCACCAATGCGCATCTTGTGCTCGAAGAGGCACCGCACGCAGAGGGGAAGAGAGACAAGGAGACAAGGAGACAAGGAGACAAGGAGAGGGTTGGGTTCCCTGCGACAAGTGCAGAGAACGTGCATTCGCAGTTGTTTACGCTTTCGGCAAAGAGCGAAGCGGCATTGCATGACTACGCGCAAAAGCATGTGCGTTTTTTGGCTGACCATCCGGGATTCGACCTAAGCGATCTTTGCTATACCACGCACGTTGGGCGCAGCCACTTTGCCCATCGGCTAAGTATTGCTTGCGATGATCCGGCGGACTTACAGACGAAGCTCAAGGGTTTTCTTCAGGGAGAATCGGTCGCGGGCCTTGGACAAGGGCAGGTCGCGGCAGGGCCTAATGCCAGTAAAGCCGGCACGGCTGCTATCGCCTTCCTCTTCACCGGCCAAGGCTCGCAATATGTGGGGATGGGGCGAGAATTATATGAAACAGAGCCGCTCTTCCGTGCGATCCTGAAGCGCTGCGACGTTGTTTTGCAGGAATCGCTGGGGCGCTCATTGCTCGAACTGCTCTATCCGGCAGCCGCCCCGGCCCACAACGATCTGCTCGAATCGCACCCCTGTGGCCAGGCCGTCAATTTTGCACTGGAATGTGCATTGGCTGACCTGTGGCGCGCTTGGGGAGTGCAGCCAAGCGCGGTTTTGGGGCACAGCTTGGGGGATTTTGCCGCCGCCTACACCGCAGGCGTCTTTACCTTGGAAGATGGCTTACGCCTCGTGACGGAACGGGGCAGATTGATGGAGCGGGCAGTGGGCAGCATGGTCGCCGTATTGGCCTCAGAAGCGGAAGTCGCGCCCTGGCTTGGCGATCGTGCCGAAGTCACCCTCGCGGTGATCAATGGTCCAAAGAGCGTAGTCATCTCCGGCAGCCACAGTGCCGTGGCACAGACAGCCGAGGCGTTACGTGGCGCGGGCTTCAAAACGCGTACGCTCGACATTCCCGTCGCCGCCCACTCCCCGATGCTCGACCCGGTGTTGGATGCCTTTGAAGTTGCGGTGCGCAAGGTCAAGCTTTCGCCCCCCCAATGCCCAGTGATTTCCAGCATAACCGGCAAGATGGTTACGGCTGCGCTAACCGACCCAAGCTACTGGCGGCAACACTTGCGCAACACCGTTCGTTTCGCAGAGGGGGTACAAACCCTCCACGATCAGGGGATCGGTATTTTCCTGGAGATTGGCCCTAAACCCACCCTGCTGGGGATGGTTGGGCAACTCTATGACGAGTGGGCAGGAGGGGAAGCGGAAGGGATGACAAGACGACAAGAGGACAAGAGAAATGGGTCATCCGGCGGGAGCCCTCTGGGCGCGGTCATCCCGTCATCCGGTCATTCCGTCATGTTACCGAGCCTGCGTGAAGGGCAGAGCGACTGGCAGCAGCTGCTCACGAGTTTGGGTGCGTTGTATGTACAGGGTGTGCAGATCGATTGGCAGGGCTTAGCGAGCGACCAGCAACAACGCAAGGTGCTTTTGCCGAGCTATCCCTTCCAACGCCAACGCTACTGGATCGACGCCGCCAAGGCCATGCGTGCCACTGGCAGTTTGCGTCCGCTCATCGACCAGATGATCAAATTACCCCTTCAAAAGCAGACCCTCTTTGAAACAGCGCTTACGCTAGAGCGGTTGCCCTTTTTGGCCGACCATCGCATTGCCGACAACATTGTCTCCCCTGGGGCCTGTCACCTGGCCATGGTCTTGAGCGCCGCCGAGCTGTCACGCCGGCAACCCATGGCAGACAGAGCAGGGTATCAACTCACCGATCTGATCTTCCCGCAGCCATTACCATTGGACGAGGCGACAACACGCACGGTGCAGATCGTTTTTACCCCACAGCCGGACAATGGTGGCGAGCCGCACGCCGAATTTCAGCTCATCAGCTTTGAGGAGACAGCCGTCGACAGCGCGGCATCGTTCGCCACCCACGCTACCGGTCAGGTTGGCACGAACCTGGCGGGCTCCGCCACTGCGCCAACGCTGGCCACCTTGCAAGCCCAGTGTACCGTAGCACTGCCTTTGCCGAGCAAGGAGGTGCAAGCAGATCTGACAGCGCGTTCAGCCCTTCACTTTGGGCCTGCCTTTCGCTGGATCACCGAGGCGTGGCAAGGCGCGAGAATGCCCGGTGAGGAGGGCGCGGAAGCCTTGGTAAAATTGACGTTGCCCGCGGCTATCGAAACGCTGGATGGCTACTTGTTGCACCCTGGGCTACTCGACGGCTGTTTTCAAGCGGTTGGGCTGACGCTCCACACTGACCCCAATGGCGACGATGGAGAGACGCTCTATCTGCCTTTTGCGCTGGCGTCGTTGCGGCTTTATACGGCGGCCGTGGGCGATAGGTGGTGGTGCCATGTTGTACAGAGCGACACACGCAAGTGGAACCTGCGCTTGTTTGACCATGCCGGCAGCTGTATCGCCGAGATTGACGAATTTGAACTGCGCGCCAGCTCGGCGCGCGCGATGCAATCCAAGCAATTGCGCAGTGATTGGCTCTACACCTTGGCGTGGCAGGCCTCTCCCCTTGAGCGTGCGCAGCGGGTGGCCATGCCGGATTGCTGGCTATTGGTGAGTGAGCGCGACGATATCAGCAGCGCGCTGGCAGACATGTTGCAGGCTGATGGTAGCGTGGTGAGCGTGGTAGCGCCCAGCGCGCCCAGCGCGCTCCAGCAGCGCTTGGCTCAGATTGCTGACCAACATCGTACGGTGGGGGTGCTCTACTTCGGCAGCACAGGCACAAGGGACGATCTCCCGCAAGCGATCTTAGAATGCGCAACTCACCTGTTGACGCTCACACAGGCATTGCTCGATACAACCTTGTCGCTCCAACTGTGGGTTGTAACCCAAGGAGGTCACTTTGTCGATACGCCATTGACCGATGGCAAGCTCGCCCAGCAGCCGATCTCGGCTGATATGGCTGTAGCCGGTGCGTTGTGGGGCTTTGCCCGCACGCTGGCCAGCGAGCAGCCCCAATTGCATCCCGTTTGCATCGATCTCGAGCCAAACCAGGAGGCCGCGCAGCAAGCGGCCTTGCTGCAACAAGAAGTCGCAGCCGAAGTAGCCACAGCCGAAGTAGCCACAGCGCAACCGATGGCCCAAGTTGCCTATCAGAACGGCGAACGCTATGTGGCGCGGCTGGCACAGTGGCAGGCACCGGTGCAGCTCGACAAAACGCAGCCACAGCGGCTGCAACTCCGTGACTATGGCTCTTTGGACCATCTGCACTTTGTGCCAATGACGCGCCGCCAACCAGAGGCAGGCGAGGTTGAAGTCGAGGTCAAAGCCGCTGGCCTCAACTTCCGCGATCTGTTGAATACCCTCGGCATGATGCAGGAATACAATGTCAAAGTGCTCGGTATCCACCAGGCAAAGGAGATTGCGGGGCTGGGCTTTGAGTGTGCCGGCGTCGTCACCGCGGTCGGGGC
>DAOUCA010000161.1:0-58979 GCA_034432375.1 Caldilineaceae bacterium | reverse complement strand
AATTTCAGAAATTAGAGCCGTCATTCCTGCGCAGGCAGGAATCCATCTTCATGTTACACGAGTAGATTCCTGCCTGCGCAGGAATGACATCTGGAAATTTCCGCCAAAACAAGGTTTGGCGAAGGTATTATTATAGACTAATCATTTAAAAGTCATCCATAACAGCGTTACTTTTACACGGGAGAGGCTGTATGACTTTTAAGGATTTTATCTAGGCCATTGCAAGAAAATAAACCACTAGTGAGACAGTCACTCTCCTACTGTCTCACTTTCCTACTCTCTCACTGCGCTATGGGCTTACTTATGCCTCTGTATCCTAGTGACGGTCACCTTCTGCTTGTTTATCTAGCGCGTCAGCCAACCATCTCAATATAATAATCGATGAGTTGGGCATCCATCCGCCAACCTTCCACGCGCTGGGCCACATTTTGAAGCTGCCGATGGGCGACGGCGCTGTTGCCGCTAACACAGACCACTTCAAGCACGGCCCGCGATAGGGTATCCTGCCCCTCTGCTTCGCAGACCGAGATGTTGTAATCGTGGCGTAAACGAGCAATCAACGGTTTGAGGATGCTACGTTTGCCTTTGAGACTGTCATTCAAGGGAAGATATAATTCGAGGGTGAGTAATCCAATTGCCATAGTATTTTGCGTTCAGTACGCAGGGACTCTAGAACTCATTGGTAGCAGTGAAACGTGAAACAAAAACCGGAACGGCAGAGAGCAAAATTATACTGCGTTAGCGGCTTGTTGTCCATGTTGAGTTGGCATATTGTTCGCGGATAAAGCGGGAAGTGCTCTGTAACTCTAGCGGAGTCAGTTTGGCTGGCTGAAAATCCAGATTCAGTGTTTCGGCAAAGCCTTGTGTCAATGCATCCGCCACCGACCGAAATTGGACTGATGGATGGTCCGCATCCACACCAAGAGCCGTGGCCAAGGTGCAGGCATGGTTCGCTAATTGTTTGCGCAGGGTTGTCGCCTCGCCCGCATCCAATAGCAGCAGATCAATCAAGCGCGTGATGTCGCCGATAAGGGGCAGGCTGCCATGTTGTAGCACATACTTGGCCCGGCGACTTTGCGCGCTACCTAAGAGTTTCCGGCCGTACGCGGTAATCTCATAGGCGCTGGGTACTTCAAAACAAGCCGCCGAGACATCCTTGCCAGCACGCACATCGCCCGCGGCTTTGTCGGCAGTTAGCCCCAACAGACGCAACCCCGCCACCAGGGCATTGCTCAGCCGCAGGTATGCATCCATAACCCCTCCTTGCACCCGCGGTTCCTCGCTGCTGGCGGCCACGGAATAGGTCAATTCATCGATGTGGAGAATGGCACGTCCTCCCGTAGAGCGGCGCACGACTTCATAGCCGCGTGCCGCAATCGCTTCCTGGTCAATGTCGGCCAGTGGTTGGTGGCGGCCCAAACTCACCGCCGGCGGCTGCCAGCGGTAGAAACGGAGGGTCGGGAAACTTTCGCCGGCGGCACAAGCTTGGGCAATGGCTTGATCGATCGCCATGTTGGCGGCACCTGATCGGGCTTCGTCGTCGATCAGTAGACGCCAAGTCGCGCGGGAGAAAGGAATTGGTTCGTGCTGCAATTGAAGCGCTGTCATCATCTTTATCTTGATTCCACAAAGGGCAAGGCTGCAACCGTAACCAACGCGGCCCCAGCGCTGAGTTCGGTTCCTGACTCGTGATAGGGGCGCTTGACAATGGCGAGCGCCACTGGGCTTTGCAGAAGGGGGCTAAAGCCACTGCTGGTGACTGTCCCGACGTTGCGTCCCTCTGCCAACAACTCGACCCCAACAGGAAGGAGCGCTTCACTTCGTAGGCCAACCAGGGATTTGGTGATCTTGTCATAGGTCACTTGGCGGGCGATGATCTCCTGACCGGTGTAGCAGCCCTTATTATCGGCACAAGCCCAGGCCAACCCAACTTCTAGAGGATTATAGGCGTCTGTGAGTTCATGGCCGGCGGCTGGGCGTCCCAATTCCAGACGGCGTGCTTCGTAGGCCGTCTCGTCTATCGTTTCAATGCCGACTGCGGCCAACTGCTCTTGTACCATAGCCAGGTTGGCGGTTGCCGTAATCAGCTCAAACCCAGGAACGCCATACGCTAGCTGTTTGAGCACAATGACCGGGGCATCTTCTTGTATTTTGAATTCCGTCCAATGGCCATCCGCCAATGGTGCAACAGGCAAACCAGCGGCGGATAAGGTCGCGATGGCGTTGGGTCCCACGACGCGCAGTCGCCGATAGGCGTCGCTCAGATTGGCAACTTTGACCTTATCCATAAAAAAGATTTGGCCACGCAGATAGCGTTCGAGGCGCGTCACTTCCCCCGGCGCGGGCAAGATCCAAAGTTCATCATGGCGACAGAGCACGGTAAAGACAAAGGTGATCCGTGCCGTTGGGCTCGTCAACACTGTAACGGTAGCCTCGCCAGGCTGTAAACGATTGATCTCATTGGTTGTCATTCGATGGAGAAAGTCGGCACGATCGGCATCGCCGACCCGGATCAAGCCGGCATCCATCGGTAAATATAGTGCTGCCCCTTCGGTGAGGGCCTGATAGGCGGAGGGTTGCACGGTCGTTAGATCTGTCATAAAAATTATTCCTCGCGGTTGGCCGCTTCATATTATAGAGATTACGCAGCCGTCTAGGTCATTGGGCTAACGCAGCCACCTAACAGATAAAATCCATAAAAGTTGCGCAAAGGCGGCATACCTTTGATCGTCTGGCTCTTTGGCCTTTGGGCATCTGTCAGCATTACGGATTCAGGATGTGGTTGGCAAAGTCAAGAACACGATAGAACATTTCGCGGCCGGCGTCTGTCATCTGATCGTCAATTTGCAAATAATGGCTCACATCTTCGTAATAGAAGACCGCCGTGGGCACATGGGCGGCGTGCAGGGCACTCTCCAATTCATAAGCCTGCTCAATCGGGATAATACGATCGGCGGCGGTATGAATGATTAGCGTCGGCGGCAGTTGCGCGGCCGTATAGACCGGAGAGTAGCGCAGGAAGGCCAATGGATAAAGATTGGGCGCACCAAGGGCTGGAATTAAATATTGATATTCTGGGGGAATAGCAATCTCTCCCCGATAAAAGGCAGCCGCGCCACTAAAGGCATCCGTAATGCCACCAACTGTCACCCAACCACCGATCGCACGGTCGTTAGGCTCGTTCTGCGCCGCCACAAGATTACCGCGCAAGAGACGGTGCAACACCGCGCTGCTAAAGCTGCCTCCTAATGCGACAGTTGGGCCACGACGGATGTGAACGCTCAGTTCTCCACTTTGGGCCAATACCAAGCCCACCCGGGCATCGTCGGCATGGGCGTCAATGTCTAGTGCCCGCGCTGCGATTGGTGAGATCGCCAATACGGCATAGCCCTGCACGGCAAAGGCGACACTGATCGATTGCCACAGATCAACCGTCGTGGGATAGACCATGTAGAGCAAGGGCCATTGGGCAGAATCATCGCTTGCTATCGGCAGATAGAGCCGCAGCGTATCAACCTGCGCCCCGGCATAGGCAAAGCGATAGGCAGTGACCGTTGCGCTGGCGGCAGTTGGAAAGGCGGTGGTGACAACGGAAGTGGCAGTCACCGCCAATCCAATCGCCGGTGCCAGCGGTATCGGCAAGGGGGTGGGATGATAGGCAACGAGTTCAAAGGGGGCAATCGTCGTCGCTCTGCCGGCGACCACTGTCACGAGTTGCGGATTACCCAAAGGGGTTTGTAGCTGCGCCTCATCAAAGCCAGGGGCGACGGCAGCCGGCACATATTGGCCAGGGGGAATATCGACAATGGTATAAAAGCCATTTGTATCGCTTTGGGCAACATGGGTACGGCCATTGCGTTCGGCCACAAGCACCGTTGCCCCAGCCAGTGGGATGCCCTGCACACGCACAAGCCCGCGTAGCATACCGCCGGGACCTTGTGATTGTTGGGTAAGATGGCCAGTCTGTTTGGCAATCAGATAGCCGATAACATTCGCCTCTGGCATGGGAGTGCAGGCAGAGAGGGCAAATGCCAATAGCAACAGGAGAATCATAATAGGCCGTCCGCTCATACGGGCGAAGGGCATGATGCACCGTTCCATCTTGTCAATGAAGGTGCGACGTTTACTGGTTGGTTGCACTAGATAAACTCCATAGAGAAATTTACCGATTTTTCTCAAAAAACAATAGACAATTGTATAAACCATGTTAGTATCATTATCAAGATCGACGAAGATTAGACTATACTACAGTACTCTGATTTGTGTGGATTATGACCATCAATATCAGACTATCAATTTTGGCGAAGTCAATGAGTTCTAGTATTGAGTGCCCATCACACAGGGGATGGGCAACCTTCGGAATCGTTGCCAACGCATATAGTATAGCAAGAGGAAAGAAGCAGTGCAATGACCGCAGGCTACTATCGATACCCAACCATCCACGACAGCACCATCGTCTTTGTCAGCGAAGACGACCTTTGGGTGGTGCCGACAAGTGGTGGCATCGCGCGCCGGTTGACCAGCAACTTAGGTGCCGTTACCTTTCCCTTGCTCTCGCCAAACGGCAAATGGCTTGCGTTTGTGGGCCGTGAGGAAGGGCGCTCCGAGGTTTATGTAATGGCAGCCGAGGGTGGAAGTGCCCAACGCTTAACCTATTTGAGTAGCAGTTGTCGCATTGTTGGGTGGAGCCCAGACGGGCAGGATATCCTCTTTTGCAGCAACCACGGTCAGATCATCGCCAATGAATTTGGTCTGTTTCGTATTGCGCATGATTGTACAACTGCTACGGCCAGAGCGATTGATTGTGGACCGGCGCGGATTATCAGCTATGGCCCCAATCAACAGGCTGTCTTGGGGCGTAATACACAGGATTCTTCGCGGTGGAAGCGCTATCGCGGCGGGACAACCGGCCATTTCTGGATTGATCGCACAGGGAACGGGGAGTACGAGCGCTTTCTCGATCAACTGCAAGGGAACACAGCCTTTCCAATGTGGATTACGATGCCAAACCCAGCGATGGCAGATCCCACCAGGGAGGACGGCCAAACGACAACGCGCCAGTCGGAAGCAACGACGCGCATCTTTTTTGTGAGCGATCATGAAGGGATCGGCAATCTCTACAGTTGCGATTTAGCGGGGGCAGATCTCCAGCGTCATACCGACCACGAAGATTACTATGTGCGCAGTGCCAGCACCGATGGCAAACAGATCGTCTATCAAGTGGGGGCAGACATCTATGTTTATCATATTGCAGAAGATCGCGAGCAACTGGTTGAGATCACCTATTACAGCCCACGCGTCCAACGCAGTCGCCGCTTTGTCGATGCCACCCGCTTTTTAGATAGTGCTCGTCTGCACCCCAAAGGCAAGGCATTGGCCATTACGACGCGTGGCAAGGCCTTTGCCTTTTATAACCATGAAGGGCCGGTGCTTCAGTATGGCGAGCGGGAGGGGGTACGGTATCGTCTGCCCGAGTGGACCGACGACGGCCACCACCTGATCCTGATCAGCGATGCGTCTGGAGAAGAGGTGATTGAGATCCACCCCGATGATCCCCAAGAAGAGCCAAGGCGGCTTGAAGGGTTAGATTTGGGGCGCACGGTGATGTTAAAGCTATCACCGATGGGCAACCAGCTGGCGCTGGCCAACCATCGCAACGAGTTAATGCTTGTCGATTTGACCAGCGGTGAGTTGACTGTCGTTGACCGCAGCCCCTACCGCTTGATCGCTGGGTTTGATTGGTCACCCGATGGCCGTTGGCTAGCCTATGGCTGTGCGACAACCTCTAAGACAACGACCATTCGACTTTATCATCTGCCTGATCCAACCGCAGAAGCGGGAGCGCAACGTGAGGGGAGCATCCATACCATTACTCAGCCCATCCTACGCGATGTCAACCCAGCGTTTGATCCCGAAGGCAAATATCTCTATTTTTTGAGCTATCGCGAATTTAATCCTGTCTATGACAATTTGCACTTTGAGCTCGGCTTTCCCTGGGGCATGCGACCCTATCTAGTGACACTACAAGCTGATCTGCCCAACCCGTTCATTCCCCTCCCAGGGGTTGATGATGAGGACGAGGACGAGGAAGCGGAGGAGACAGAAAGTGATGAGGTGGACACTGCAGGCGAAGAGGCGGGCGATGATGTGGACGATGCACTGGAGAGTGAGGAAAGCATAGGTGGAGAAGAAGGCGACGAGGATGCCTATGATGAGTACGAAGAAGAGGATGGCGACGAGGAAGTCGATCTTCTTCGTACAGCGGATGGTGCAAGCGTAAAAGGAGAAAGCTCGTCGACACCATCGGCCGAAGGAGGCGACAGCGGGGGTAAGCCGACAAAAGCCGGCAAAGGTGCCAACGGAAAAGAGACGGAGATCGTCCCGCTTCAGATTGATTTGGCGGGAATTGAACAACGCATTTTGCCATTTCCAGTCCCCGACGGACGGTATGGGCAGATTGCTGGCATTCCAGGCAAAGCGCTTTTCACAGCGTTACCGGTTGAAGGAGCGCTTGACAATCGCATGGCCGGCGATGATGAAAATGACGACTCCGGCACCTTGCGTTGTTATACGTTTGCCGATTTCAAAACCGAAACGATTGTTGACAATGTGAGTTGGTTTCAACTCTCGCGCGACCGCAAACGGATGCTCTATTCAGCACGACGTCGGCTGCGCGTCTTGCCTGCTGGCGAAAAACCACAACTTGAGACCGGCCCCTCAAGACGCACGGGATGGCTTGACCTTTTCCGTGTGAAGGTCTCGGTAGATCCACAGCGCGAATGGGAGCAGATGTTTCGCGAAGCCTGGCGTCTGCAACGGGACCATTTTTGGACGGAAGATATGTCGGAAGTGGATTGGTATCGAGTTTATCAACGGTACTACCCCTTGATCCAACGCGTCAGCACCCGCAGCGAATTTAGCGATCTCATGTGGGAAATGCAAGGGGAGTTAGGCACCAGCCATGCCTACGAGTATGGCGGCGACTATCGGTCGCACCCTTATTACAGCCAAGGATTTCTGGGAACCACCTTTAGATGGGATGCCGAGGCCCGTGGCTATCGGATCGGCCCAATCATTGTCGGTGATTCCTGGGATCTCAATAGTACTTCGCCCCTCGCCGCCCCTGGTATCGATGTCGAACCGGGCGATCTGCTGTTAGCAATTAACGGGCAACGCCTGGATGAGCAGACCCCCCCAGACCAGCTATTGGTAAGCCAAGCAGGGCAGGATATTCTGTTGACCTTTGCGCTGCGATTGACGGCAAGTGACGCTGCTCACCAAGAGCGTATGCCTCCAGAGATTGCCAAGGTGGCAGAAGATGGACAAAATGTAGACAACGAATTGGGTAATTTAGCCAAAGCGCCCCCTATACCAGATACTGCGCCGCCAACTGCGCCAGCAGACGTGCCTAACAGACCGACGAACGATCGTGCGGGAATTGCCAGTGGCTTGACCACGATTGCGAAGGCGGCTAGTGGCCGTGAGGAAACCAAAGAACGGTTACGTTCTGTCATTGTGCGAACGATCTTTGGAGAAGAAAAAGCCTATTACCGAGCGTGGGCGAATCGAAACCAGCAGCGCGTCCACGAAGCTAGCGCTGGGCGCGTCGGCTATGTACATATTCCCGATATGGGTGCCACTGGCTATGCAGAATTCCATCGTAGCTATCTGGCCGAAGTCGATCGCGAGGCGCTGATTGTCGATGTTCGTTACAATGGCGGTGGTCATGTTAGCCAACTTATCCTCGAAAAATTGGCGCGCCGCCGGTTGGGCTATGACTTTTCAAGGTGGGGAGGCTTGGAACCCTATCCGGCGGATTCGGTCGCCGGCCCAATTGTTGCGTTGACAAATGAGCATGCCGGCAGTGACGGTGATATCTTCTGCCACAGCTTTAAATTGATGAAGTTAGGCCCCCTCATCGGTAAGCGTACCTGGGGTGGTGTTGTAGGCATCTCCCCACACCATGCATTGGTCGATGGCACAGTGACAACACAGCCGGAATTCAGCTTTTGGTTTGCAGATGTGGGATGGAGCATCGAAAATTATGGCGCAGAGCCAGATATTGAAGTCGATATTCGTCCCCAGGATTATCGGGCTGGAACTGATCCGCAACTGGAAAGAGCAATAGTAGAGGTAATGCAGCAGCTCGAAATCAGACCCATTATTGTGCCGGACATTACAACGCGTCCCAGCCGCGCATTGCCCAAGCTACCACCAAGGATTGAGGTTAGCCACGCCTAAACGGGTGAACTGGGGAACGAGACAATGGCGATATAGGTAGGCCTTGTACAGCCACCGAAGCGCGAGTCGCTTGATACTTATGGGTTCACACGGGTATTTTTCTCAGCGCATGATCAGTAATATAAGTCGAAATCGTGAAAAAATTAACGAAAGACCAATGGTTTGCTAATCAAAATCATATACTTTGGTGATATAGTAGAACGGTCCAACGTAGAAGAATAGTAGAAGGGATAGTTGGATTGGCAATACGGCTGCCAGTTAATTTTTAATCTACTTCTCATCAATTGACAGTAGACAAACTTATAAAAGCGTGGTTTACTAGTTGTACATGTTTTGCACAGCACCGATTGATTAATTTGCAAAAGCTTACAGAGCGAGAGATTACAGAGCGAGAGATTACAGAGCGAGAGATTACATGCAAAAGTGTGCGTCAAAGTTTGGAAATAAACCTTACCAATCTCTGTGTTGTGCCTTAGTAGTATTATCCCTGCGTAATTGAAAGGATCCGGGTTACTTATGAAATTGAATTTACACCCTTCTCCATATAGTTCGTCAAGTGCACCGGCTGCCAATCAGGGCTACCACAATATGACACAGACATTGACGATGCTGCACGACGAAGATCCCATGTTTAGTAGAATGGTACAAAATCAGCATTTCGAGCGTGGTCAACTGGTAGCCACACCGGATGATCTGGCGAAAAAGATGTTTGTCCTGATGAGCGGCAAAGTAAATATGGTCTGCACCAACAATGAGGGGCGTCGCTTAGTGATCGCTACCCTTGAACCGGGTGCAGTTTTTGGCGAGGGTGCTCTAGATAATCCCGGCGATCCCAATGTGTTTGCTGAAGCGGCCGAATCAATTTCCGTATGGCTTGTACCGGCAGGGGAAGCACGCAATTTGACGATGCAATACCCGATTCTTGGCTGGGGCTTGTTACAGACCTATGGTTCTCGTCTGTTGCAGGTTGAAAACAGCTTGGAAAATGTTGCCTACAAGAAATTGCCTGAGCGCCTTGCCGCGCTGCTGATTGAGTTGGCAGATGAAGAGACGCAGACGATCAAAGGGATCAGCCACCAAGCACTGGCTGATCATCTAGGAACCTATCGTGAGACGGTCAGTGCAATTTTGCGCGATTTCAAACGACAGGATCTGGTGGAACTGGGCTATCGGCGAATTCAGCTGATGGATATTGAAATGCTCGAAGAGATTGCGGGGATTTGGGAATAATAACGCACTGTTGATTCGGACCGCTATTAGACGATTGTCAGATGGTATGCCTACAATGACGGGCATACCATCTGACTTTTATGTTTACGCAATTTGGCCCCTTGACTTCCTTTTGTATTATTGCTATAATATGAGTTACTGAAAAGATATATTCAGTACTTCTGGATACTTTACAAGTATTCACCGATATAGTCCATCCCCACAGGATTTGTCGTTACGACTCTTGCAATCCAAACGCCAATTGACATGTAATCGCTGTGGTGTTTGAGCTCGTGCAGATTATATAGCAGTAAACAAACCATCGAATAGAAACACCATCCCATTGACCTGTATTCAATTTCATAAACACTTATTATTTCTTAAATTGCCTGGCCTTGTTTTCTCCTCAACGTTCCTCATCCCTTAATCAGAGAGTGTTGTGCAAGGGAAGTAAAGTTCTGTTTGAAAATTCGGTATTCTGCAATCTTCAATGCCAACGGAATTTGTTGTAGATTTGCTGTGAACAACAACAAATCTCTCTCGTGCTTGGCTATTGAATGAAATGAGCATTTACTGATTCGATCTTTACCACAACGGTCAAGCTTTTCCACAATTATTGGTTAGTTTACACCAGCACCGCATCATTCCAGTTATACTTATGTCAACCCATTTATCTGTCTATTAAACTATTTGTTTATCGAAATGTTTTTCCAGTAGAACCTGTAGCACTCTCTTTTAACAACTTTTTGGTTTATCGCTGAAAAGTACAAAATTACTCCGACGTAGGATATAGAGCAAACCCGTTTATTATTTTGGGATATTATTATGACAACTTTAGAACTTGCAGCAATGAGTATTGGACAACTAGAAGAATTAACACTCGACGAATTGCGGGATTTGGCGCGTACGCATGAAGTAACGGGTTATACACGTTTAAAAAAATATGATCTAATTATGCGCCTCCTGCGCGCCAATGCCGAGCGTCAGGGATATATCTTCGGTGGCGGCATTTTGGAAATTGTGCAAGATGGAATTGGGTTTTTGCGCAGTGACCATCTCTTGCCGGGACCAGAAGATGTCTATGTAAGCCAAAGCCAGATCAGACGCTTCGGTCTGCGAACCGGGGATTTGGTTATTGGCCAAGTTCGTCCTCCCAAAGATACCGAAAAGTATCATGGGCTGTTAAAAGTAGAGGCGGTAAATGGGCTAGATCCCGAAGAAGCAAAATTGCGTCCAATCTTTGAAAAGCTGACCCCGATTTTTCCCAATGAGCAGATATTGCTAGAGACCCGTCCCAATATTATTTCCACCCGGATGATCGATTTGTTGGCACCGATTGGTCGTGGGCAGAGAGGGTTGATCGTAAGCCCCCCCAAAGCAGGTAAAACAACTGTTTTAAAGCGCGTAGCCAATGGAATCACCGCCAATTATACCGACGTCCATCTCATGATTGTGCTGATTGGTGAGCGCCCTGAAGAAGTGACCGATATGGATCGCTCAGTGGAAGCTGAGGTTGTCAGCAGCACTTTTGATGAACCAGTACAAAATCACGTACGCGTTGCGGAAATGGCGCTCGAACGGGCAAAGCGCTTGGTCGAAAGCGATAAAGATGTCATAATTTTGCTTGACAGTATTACCCGCCTTTCACGTGCCTACAACCTGACGGTGCCGCCTTCTGGTCGCACACTTTCCGGTGGTATTGATCCAGCCGCGTTGTATCCGCCAAAGCGCTTCTTTGGCGCAGCACGCAATGTTGAAGAAGGGGGCAGCCTGACCATTTTGGCCACCTGTCTAGTGGATACGGGCAGCCGCATGGATGATATGATCTATGAGGAATTTAAAGGCACCGGCAACATGGAATTGGTGCTCAGCCGCAAGTTGGCCGAACGGCGCATCTTCCCAGCATTTGACATCGAACGCAGTGGTACCCGTGCTGAAGAGAAGCTACTTGATTCGGAGACGTTGGCCAAGATCTATACGCTGCGACGCATGATCGATGCCATGGGCGGTGGCCACGATGCGATTCTGCCGATTATCGAGCGAATGAGCCGCACACGCGATAACCGAGAGTTTTTGGATACACTAACGCGCAAATAATTGGGCTCGATAGCTCGCAAGGGATGACCAGATCTGGTTTCGATACGCTGCTTTACTTAACCGGTGCCACTCTTTGTCAATCCCCCGAGGTCCTGAGAACTATGATTTTGGTTGCGAACATTTTGCCAATCCCCTTGGAGCTGGCTCACGCGTTACCACAACTCACTCAGTAGCTAACAAGTGCAAAGAGAGAGTGCTCCATCCGTGGATGGAGCACTCTCTCTTTGCGCTCTTTTACGAACAATTCAAAGTCTGAAGTGAGTCTATTCGCGGACCAATTCATGATGCACCACAGTACTATTTTCTAGGAGACATACTGCAACCAGATGAAAGACAGTTGTAATCATTTATCACCCAAATTTGGTGTAATGTAAGGCAGTTGTTAGCGGTTTTCCCATTGCATAAATGTGCAATGAAACGATTAGATATTGTACGTTCTTCCTACGACGAGTCAACGATTTTGTAGTGAAGTGGCAAAATGCCACGATTAGCCTGTTTGTATTAGTGTATGGCGCTTGACAAATAACCAGCACATGCTATAATCCGCCATCAATACACGTTGAATGGTCATTGCAATTAGCAAATGAAGGGAACTATTGCTTTACTCATCTAGCCCCCCATTCAACCATGTGCTTTCTATTGTGGAAGCTCCATAAACGGAGAAAACATCTATGTCAGCGGATGCTCAATCTGCGCTTAGCGATGAGTTTAGTTCGACTGCAACACAGTTTATTAGGCCGCAAACTCATCTAAAATCTACGTTGTCATCATCAAAAACAGTACAAGAAAGATCTGGACCAACCATACAAGGTTTATCTCGATCAACAACGTTTGAATCAACAGCTACACGTTCAACCGAAGATTTTTTGGTATCTGGTTCTTCTTATTCAGCAGCTTTCCCCTTGAATTATCCCTCAATTCCCAACCAGATCGAACAGCAAGCCACGCCTCAACCGGTTGCAACCATCTTCCAAAAGTTGCAAGATCAAGTTCAGTACACCATTGCTGATCAGATCACCCCTCTTCGTCTAGCGGGGCACCTTTCTGTTCTAGCAGTTGCGGCGATTATTCTCATCCTTGCTCAAGTAAAAATTCCAGACTGGAACTTACCGCTCTCCGCCCTGCCGAACAGTGTACTTGGTAGCCAACGAGAAGGCGGTAATAGACTGGGAACGACGTTATTAGCTAGTGAGTTACAGGATGGATCAGACAATTTAGAATCGCTACAACGCATCGCCCTACCCTTTACCACTGCACCCGAAGAAAAACCACGCGAAGCGATTGCCGTCTATACTGTGCAATCAGGGGACACCATCCTTGGCATTGCTGCCCAATATGGCTTGCAGCCGGAAACCATTATGTGGGCCAATCCCGCTATTGAAAGTAACCCTGATCGGATCAGCGTTGGGGATCAGATCAAGGTACTGCCGGTGAATGGTGTCTTACATTCTGTCCGACAAGGTGATACACTCTCCTCCATTGCATCAAAATACAAAGTCGGCATGGATACCATCGTTGGCTATTCATTTAACAATCTAGAGAGTGCCACGGCCAGTTTGACAGTCGGCACAGATATTATTGTCCCAGGTGGCGAAAAACCCTTGGCGGCACAACAAGTTGTAGCAGCATACAGTGGTCCCATCCCATCAGGTGCCACCAAAGGTTCCGGTGCTTTTGCCTGGCCAACCAGCGGCAATGTTACCCAGGGCTATTGGGGTGGTCACGCAGCGATTGACATCGGCTCTTGGACCGGTGCTCCCGTCAAGGCAGCGGATAGCGGCTATGTTACCTATGTTGGGCATGGCTGGAGTTCTGGCTATGGCAATCATGTGATCGTCGATCATGGCAATGGCTATAGTACACTCTATGCCCACTTAAATAGCGTCTTCGTTTCCCCTGGCGAGAATGTTGGTAGAGGCGAACAGATTGGTACAGTGGGTAATACCGGCAACAGTACGGGGCCACATCTGCACTTTGAGATTCGCTATCAGGGCGTCCGTCGCAATCCCTACAGCTTCTTACCGTAAAAGTGACCATTAGGACTTACGCACTCGGGCTTCGATACGACAAAAACTGTCTACTCAACCGGCGAATTGCGTAAGTCCTACAGATAGAAAAGGGCCTGCGCACCTGTGCGCAGGCCCTTTTTTGTTGGATTTATCAATGCTCGTGCAGGCTAATGGTTATGCTTCCTGAATCCCACCTTCGGTCAACTGTCGTGGATCCAGAAGCCGATCTAGCTCCTCACCAGAAAGCGAAGTTTGTTCAAGCGCCACATCTTTGAGCGACCGGCCTTCGGCATACGCTTTTTTAGCAATCTTTGCGCCAAGCTCATACCCAATCACAGGATTCAAGGCTGTGACCAAAATCGGATTGCGGCCCACCAGCGAAGCGATCCGCTCTTCGTTAACCGTGAAGCCAGCAATAGCCATATCGGCCAATAGACGGCTGCCATTGGCCAGCAGAGAGATACTCTGGAGTAAGTTGTACGCAATAACTGGCAACATTACATTGAGTTGAAAATTACCAGATTGACCACCAATCGTAATTGTGACATCGTTGCCAATCACTTGTGCGCAGACCATCGTGACCGCTTCCGGAATTACGGGATTGATCTTCCCTGGCATAATGCTACTACCCGGCTGCAAGGCCGGCAGTGAAATCTCACCAAACCCAGCAATTGGACCACTATTCATCCATCGCAAATCATTGGAAATTTTCATCAAGCTGGTTGCCACTGTCTTGAGTTGACCACTCACTTCAACGGCTGCATCCTGCGCGCTCAGGCTCTCAAAGTAGTTACTACTAGCCTGAAAAGGCAACCCGGACAGTTGAGACAACTTGTCCGCAATCGCCTTGCCAAATTCAGGATGGGCATTAATACCAGTGCCAACCGCTGTTCCACCTTGGGCTAACTCTGCCAGGCGAGGCAATGTTGCCTCTACCCGTTCTATCCCGTGGGCAATTTGGCTGGCCCATCCGCCCAATTCCTGGCTCAAGCGCACCGGCATCGCATCCATCAAGTGGGTACGCCCTGTTGTCACAATCTGATCCACCTCTTGGGCCTTCTTGACCAACGTATCGTGAAGATAGTGCAACGCTGGGACCAATTCCTCGACAATGCCAAGATAGGCGCTAACATGGATGGCCGTCGGGATGACATCGTTACTGCTTTGACTCATATTGATATGATCATTCGGATGAACCTTGCGTCCTAAATGGTCTGTCGCTAACGTTGCCAGGACTTCATTGGCATTCATATTCGTGCTCGTGCCGGAGCCAGTCTGAAAGATATCTAGGGGGAAGTGGCTATCATGCTGCCCTGCCTCGACTTCCTTGGCGGCCAAGACGATCGCACGTTCCATATCAGCATCCATTAACCCCAAGCTTAAATTGGCGCTTGCCGCGGCACCTTTGATCATCCCCAATGCTTTAATAAAGATTCTTGGAAATCTCAAATCGCTAATGGGGAAATTGTCTACGGCACGCTGTGTCTGGGCACCATAGAGCGCATTCATCGGGACATTTACTTCACCCAGGCTATCTTTTTCAATCCGGTACGCTTGTTCTGCCATAAAATTTTGCTCCTAACCATTGTTTTCCCTCCTTGGAATGTCGGCAAGCCGGTACTCCCGTCGACGGAAAGGCTGCACAGGGGAAGCGCAACTCTGGATCGCGGCCAAGGATGAAAATTGATATTGAAATAGCTCTATTTTAGCACTCCTTAGGAGGGAATGCACGTTCGCATTCGATTCATGGGTGCGTACTACATTTGGGTGATTACGCCGGACGAGCAAATCGGTCCTTCTGTGTAATCACCCAAAATAGGACGCACTCGCGATTCATGGCCCCAAAGCCTTGACTCACCCGCCTATCCTGCTACAACAATCGCCTCTGCCAGTTAGACCCAAAGCGCTATCCTCACACTTAGGGAGCTCGCCCGTCAACCACCAGTACCCAGTAGCCGAAGCAGCCCATGGCCCAGTGAGACAGTCGGACGGTAGGAGAGTTACTGTCTCACTGCCTCACTGCCTCACTGCCTCACTGTCTCACTGTCCGACTACCGGTTTATTGACGCCATACTGTATAGTCCGACACAAGCAACCCAGCGCCATCAGCCGTGGAGCAGAGTCTACTGCGGAATTATTTGACAATACGGTTTTGAAACCCTACAATTTTGCTAGAAAATATTTTTTTTATCGACATAGCATTGGCAGGAAGATGTAATGAGCGAGCGAATTTTAGTTGTTGAAGATGATCGCCGTATTCGTGACCTGTTGCGGCGCGGATTGATCTTTGAAGGGTATCAGGTTGATAGTGCCGAAGATGGCGAAAGTGCGCTGCGGGCGGCGCGCGATCAAATGCCCGATGGGGTGATCCTGGACTTGATGTTACCAGGCATTGATGGCTTGGAGGTCTGTCGCCGCTTACGAAATGCATCTAATATTCCAATTCTGATTCTAACGGCGCGCGATACTGTGCCAGATCGGGTGACTGGGCTGGATGCCGGTGCCGATGATTACCTGGTTAAACCCTTCGCTTTTGACGAGTTATTGGCGCGTCTCCGTGCGCTCTTCCGGCGCCATCGCATTGAAGCAGCCCCCGAAGTCCACAACTATGCTGATTTGACACTTGACCGCCGTACCCGTCAGGTTTTCCGCGGGCATGAAGAGATTCAACTTACTGCCAAAGAGTTTGATCTCCTGGAGCTTTTCCTGCGCCATCCCAATCAGGTGTTGACTCGCGAACAGATCTTTGAGCACGTTTGGGAGTACGATTTTGGCGGCGAGAGTAATATTATTGAAGTCTATGTGCGCTATTTGCGGACCAAGCTAGAGGCTAATGATAAATCGCGTCTGATCCAGACTGTACGTGGTGTTGGTTACGCGTTGCGTGAGAGTTAGTAAAGCCGTAAAATATCCGTTAGTTACTCTTTAGATTGTCCTCATGTAGGATTTATTTTCGTGCGATACGCTGTGCCACGCTATGACAATACGACTTCGTCTTACTCTTTGGTATACGGCTTTGCTTGGCGCGACGCTCATCCTCTTTAGCGTGCTCGTCTATTCGCTTCTATCGACCAACCTTTGGACGCAAGTACGCCAAAATGTCATTCGCCAGGGTGGAGAAGTTTCGACACTAGTAACGGCACAACTGCTACGCACACAACGGCTAATTGTCATTCGCGACAGCGGCTTTGGTTTTCCAGAGTTAGATCTCTTTACAAGTGGTGCCGGGGCGCAACTGATCGATCTTCAAGGCGACGTCTATCTGCAGAGTGAAAATCTGGGAAAGATGAAGATTCCCAACTATCGCAGTGCGCTCCCCAACATTCGCTTGGGCCAAGATCATTTTTATACGATCAAAAACAGTAACAATGTGCCATTTTTGGTCTATAGTACACCGCTGGCCACTGAACAGTTTGGCATCATCGGTGCTGTACAGATCGTACAACCCATTGATTCTGTAGAGAATACACTGAATCAGGTCAGCCGTTATCTGATTTTGGGCACTGCGCTCAGTCTTGTACTGGCGGCCATTGTTGGCGCGCTCTTAGCCCATCGCGCGCTTGCCCCTATCGGTGCCATCGCAAGTACAGCAAATAGTATCACCCGCACACGCGATTTAGGGCGACGGTTACAGATCGCCGATCAAATTAGCGAGGTTGGACAGCTCGCCGGCACCTTCAATGATATGCTCGACCGCATTCAAAAGCTCTTTGAAACCCAAGAGCGATTGATCGCCGATGTCAGCCATGAATTGCGCACACCGCTAACAACCATTCAGGGCAACGTCGAATTGTTGCAGCGTATGACAGTCGCCTCACCGAGCAACTTGCGCCAAGGCGAAGCATTGGCACTATCGGAGAGCACGTCTGAACTTTTGCAGGAGACGGTTGTTGAAGTAGAACATGAAACCAATCGCATGAGTAGAATGATCAACGATCTGCTTCTGTTGGCACAGGCGGATAGTGGGGCGTTGCAGTTGCAGTGGGGCAAGGTTGAGATGGATACAATGCTGCTCGACCTTTACCGCCAGACACGTCGTATTGCCGATTTGCGTAAAGGCCCCAATGCGCTGGAAATTCGGCTAGGACATGAAGACCAGGCGTTGGTTTGGGGTGATGCCGAACGGCTACGGCAGATTTTACTCAATCTCGCCGATAATGCAATTAAGTACACCCCGACCGGCGGTGTTATTACGCTTAGCCTACAAAATGAAGATGGCTGGGTGGCTATTGCGGTTAGCGATACCGGCATTGGTATCCATCCCGATAGCCAAGCTCATATCTTTGATCGATTTTATCGCACAGATAAGGCACGCAGCCGTGAATTTGGCGGCAGTGGATTGGGGTTGAGTATTGTTCAGTGGATTGCACAGGCGCACAATGGACGGGTTACCGTCGAAAGTGAAACACAAAAAGGGAGCACCTTTACCCTTTGGCTGCCTGAATATCAAGAGGGACAATCTTCCCTTAGCTAGTTTCTGTTGCGTTTCGCAACAATCTCACGCAAAGGAGCGAAGCTCGCTAAGGGAATCCCCAAAAACTTGGCAGCCTTACACTTTTGCGTGAAGCTCTTCTAACTTTCTCAACAAGTACTAACCTGCTGCTGTTCCTTTGCCACCCTGTTCTTCTTCATTAGGTGCTTCACAGGGCAAGGCAAAGAAAAAGGTTGTTCCCTTATTGGGCTCGCTGCGTGCCCAAATTTGCCCGCCATGTGCTTCCACAATCGTTTTGGTGAGATACAAACCCAATCCAGAACCCGCAGTCCCGCGCCGCAGCGTGCTATCGACCCGATAAAAGCGGTCAAAAATCAGCTCTAGCTCCTGCACAGGAATTCCAATGCCCTGGTCTGCCACATAGATTACCACCCGCTCTTTTGTGGTAGGCACCGTATCATCAGCCTTTTCTACCCAGCCACCAATCCGAATCGTCCCGCCCTTGGGGGAATATTTAATCGCATTGCCGATTAGATTGGTCAGCACTTGGCGCAGACGCTCTTCATCGCCCCATACCAGTGGCAAATCGGGGGGAAAGTCTAACTCTAACTGGTGAATATCGGTCTGTAATTGGTAGCCATTGACCACGCCTTGGGCCAAACGGGCTAAATTGACATCGCCATAGTCCAAGCGCAAACCGCTCGCTTGAATGCGACTGGCATCGAGCAGATTATTAATCAATGCCTCTAAGCGATCGGCTTCTTCCTCAATAACCTGGAGACTTTGTCGCGCTGTTTCGGCATCCCAAGTAGCATCAGGCCGGGCAAGGGTCTGGGCATAGCCCTTAATGAGAGCAACCGGCGTTTTGAGTTCATGGCTGATAATTGAGGTGAAGGTTGACTTGATCTCTTCCTCTTCGCGGAAGCGCGTAATGTCATGTACATTGACAACAATATTGACGAGTCGCTCTTGTTCGTCATAAAGCGGCGTATAGGTCACCGACACGGTTAACCGGCCCCCACCGGGTCGTTGGAGATCTCCCTCGCTGTGTAGGCTATCCTTAGTGGGAAAGCCAGTAAAAGGCTCACTCTGGCAAATATCCTCACCTTTTACATCTTGCAGCGTAAGTACTTCGCTACAGAGCTTGCCCAACGCGCTCTCGCGCTCAATATCCAACATTGCGGCCAACGCTTGGTTGATGACCAGCACACGTCGCTCGGCGTTGAGAATCAAAATCCCGTGGGCGCTATTTTCAACAATGGTGGCCAAGCGGCTGCGTTCTGTCTCCAGTTGGTGATAGAGCCGGGCATTGCGCACGGCCACCGCTGCTTGATCGGCAAACCCTTGCAAGAACTGCCAGTCGAGTTGGGTAAAGGCATACTCGGTGCGAAAGAGGTAGATCATACCGAGCAGTTCATCTTCGAAGAGCAACGGCAGGCCGACCACTTGTCCCAATGTCAATCCTAATTTGCTCTCGACCTGACGCACACGCGCTTGCAGATCCACCATATGGTCATCGAGTTGTGCCATTGTCTCATCATAGTTGCTCTGTACCAGTGGAGCAACATCGAGCAGTGGCTCAAAGGCGGGCAAATATTGTGCGGCAATGCCATAATAAGCACGGATCTGGTACTTGGTCACCGTGCGTGCCTGGCCAAAACCGATCTCTTCTTCCAGCACAATCAAACCAGCACGACAACCGACTAATTCTGCAGCACTATTGAGGATCAGCCGCAGCGCGCTAGGCAGATCTAAGCGCGACGTCATGGCGCGCGTGATGCGCAGTAGATATTCGCGCTGGCGCAGTTGATAGGTAGCCATCAAGGCGGGAACGTTCATGGCAATCAGTATACCGGAAAAGCAGCTGATAGCACAGTATGCATCGCCGCAATCGGACTGGTAGGCACCGAGATCTTAGCGCAAGATCCAGAGCACCACACCACCCAGAGCGCGTGCAACAAAGCCAATCACCAGCGCTTCTACCAGCCCAAATTGTTGGGCCAAGAGGGGGCCAAGCAGTGAGCCAAGCAAAATAGCCAGGTTGAGCGAAAGATTGTACCAGGCAAGGTAAGCTGGCCGATCCGTGGCAGGTACATTTTCTAAGAGATAGTTTCCAATTGCAGCCCCAACCAGCGACCAGGCAAAGCCGCCAATGAGCGAGACACCAATATACATCCACAACGTGGTCATAAAGCCAGTTAGTAGCGGATAGAGGCTCAAGAGGAGTGCGCCAACAGCCGTTACGCGACGATTACCCCAGCGATCAGTCACTTTGCCCACCCCTAGCGATCCGAAGAGCACGGCACAATGAAAGGCAGCTGTCCCCAAACTAATATCGCCATCGTTGAGATGCAGGCGCTCCACCCAATAGAGGGGGAAGAGAGGGATTGGGATGTAAAGCGCAATGTGAAAGAGTAAAAATGCCAGGATTAACCGACCATACGAACCCCGTAGCACTTCCAAACGCAACAGATCCGCGCTGCGGGCAAAGGCACGCAGGCCAATATTAGTACGCAAAGTGATGCCCATGACACGAATATCGCCAGGGCGTGCCAGGTCGCCAATGACTTCGCGAATTTGTGGCGGACCGGCTACAGTTTCGCCACTGATGTGACGCAAAAACCAGAGATGAAAGGTGCTCATCGCCGCGCCGACAAAGCCGAGCGCAAAGATCAATGTATAGCCGCGCTCAAATGAGAGATTGTTCAGCAACCAACCACAGAGCAATGAGGTGAGCACATAAACAAGTGCAAGCAAGGCATTGCGAATCCCCACAACGTGACCCCGCCATTCGAGTGGGATCGCAGAGGCATAGAGTGCGTTAAAGCCAATGGCGAGAATCGTACCAGGGATGGTCATCAAAAGAACCAGCCAAACCAACATCGTCACCTGCTGGTGCGGTACGAACAGAAAGGGTAGGAAGGCAAAGACGAGATAGCCGAGCCTGGCCAACAGCGCCGACCAGAAGACTGCACCACCGACCGGCCGAGCATGCAACCAACGACCGGCTGGCAAAGTAAAGGCCAGCCCCACCACTGCCGGGCCGGCCGTCAACAAGCCAATCTCATAGGCCGAGGCCCCCAAGCGGGCGGCATAGACGGACAAAAAGGAGATTGTGCTGCCGGAGAGAATACCAAACCAAGTAATATCGCCATAAAGGTGAAAAAAGATCGGGCGCAGTTCCTCTGGAACGATCCGACTTTGGCCAAAGAACGATTGAAGTTGAATGCGTGTGGACATAATAAGTTTACATTTCCTAAAAATAAACCGGGCTGCAAAAGCCCGGTTCAATTGTACCAAATTCTATTTGTGCATCAATTAGAGAAACAACGTATTCGTAAAGTTACGGCCTATACACTACCCCATACCAAGTTTGTCGCGCAAGTTTTGGCGCGACGGAGACTACCGGGGGCACCACATTTGGGGGATTACACCAGACGATTATCTTGGTCCTTCTGTCTAATCTCCCCAAATGGGACGCACCAGAGACGACCAGTAAAGATGCAGCGTCGGGGATGATCTGTTACAATCACTTGCATACGTTGTTGTGTGAGGACGAATTTCGCAATCGATGCTAGGGCTTACGAATGGTATATGAGCGGTAGTTGTTGTGTGAGGACGAATTTCGCAATCGATGCTAGGGCTTATGAATGGTATATGAGCGGTAGAGGAAGGGAAGAACATTGCAAGAACAGGTTGTTACGATCATTGGTGGTGGCTTGGCAGGAACCGAAGCGGCGTGGCAGATCGCCAACCGCGGCATTCGAGTGCATCTCTACGAGATGCGTCCGCACCGCTCCACCGAAGCCCATGTCACCGATCGATTGGCCGAGCTAGTTTGCAGCAATTCGATGGGCAGTACCTTGCCCGATCGCGCGCTAGGCATCTTGAAACATGAGATGATGCGCATGGGGAGCATGATTGTTCGAACAGCCTACCGTCATGCCTTACCCGCCGGCGGCGCACTCGCCGTTAGCCGGGAGGATTTTGCCGACGAAGTCACTGCGCTAATTCAGGACCACCCCAATATTGAATTGCGGCGCGAAGAAGTAACAGAGATCCCTGCGGGCCCAACGATCCTAGCGACAGGGCCACTCACCAGCGCCGCGCTAACTAAAGCGATCCAAGGGTTGACTGGTCAACAGTATCTCTACTTCTACGATGCCATGGCACCAATTGTGATGGCAGAGAGCATTGATATGCGCGTGGCCTTTCGCCAAAGCCGTTATGATCGCAACAGTGCGCTGAGTGATGCAAGCTCTGAGGGGGATTATATAAACTGCCCCTTTGATAAAGAGGAATATGAAGCGTTTGTGCAGGCGGTGATCGCTGCGCCCAAAATTGAACTCAAAGCGTTCGAGCAAGAGTTGGAGCGCTATTTTGAAGGGTGTATGCCGATCGAAGTCTTAGCCAGCCGCGGGATGAAGTCGCTAGCCTTTGGCCCAATGCGCCCAGTGGGTCTGCGTGATCCACGCACCGACCGCCGACCTTATGCCGTGGTGCAACTCCGCCAAGATAATGTGGCAGGGACGCTGTACAACATGGTAGGCTTTCAAACCAATATCCGCTGGGGTGCCCAAGAGGAAGTATTGCGGATGATTCCCGGCCTGCGCGACGCCGAGTTTGAGCGCATGGGCCAGATGCATCGCAACACCTTTATTAATAGCCCCACCTTGTTGGAGCCGACATTGCGCTTTCGCAATCGTGCCGATCTCTTCTTTGCGGGACAGATCACCGGCACAGAAGGGTATGTGGGCAGCACGATGGGGGGGATGGTAGCGGGGATCAACATGGTACGCTTCCTACAAAACGAGCCGCTATTGCAGTTGCCGCCAAGTTCGATGATGGGGGCACTGTTACATTACATCACCCATGCTGAACCCGAAAATTTCCAGCCAATGAAGGCCGCGATGGGCCTATTGCCTGACTTTGAGAATGGGATTCGCAACAAGCAAAAACGATATGCCGCCTACGCGGAACGCGCCAATAGTGATCTGGAAAGATATCTTCAAGAGGCCAATTTTCAACGATTGGCCGATAGCTCTCTCCCAACAGTGCCAGAAGTCAGCTCAGCAGCGCTAGTTGCGACAAAAGAGCGTGAAACTCTTGCGAGCTAAATTGCCCTAATCTACCATAAGCAAGAGGCGTATATCGCTGATCTCAGCGACACACGCCTCTTTTGACTCATCTGAAGTGAGATCTGTTGGAAACCGATAGTTTTGCAGGTGTAGAAACTACCAGTTTCAAAGCAACCGCAAAATAGAAGATTGGTGCGGACTAGCGCTTCTCGACAAAGGAAAGCTCGACATTGGTATCGACCAACCGTTGGTGCAATGTTTCATTGTCACCAAAGTAGGCTCGATCGTATTGTTGACCTTCAAATTCACCAGTAAAGAGCCACCGTTTATTATACGAGAGCAGAACGAGCATACCCGTTCGCACATCATGGCAGGTATTGCCTTCATAAACAGTGGTCCAACCCGCACCTTCTTCAATTTCAACGGTATGGGGGCCGGAACACCAGACAGCATCCGTCTGACCATCTGGCAACGTATACGCACCGTTTGCTACACCAGGATTGCCGCCAAGCCAATAGCCATAAAGGAAATTATCTTCATATTGGCCGGTCCGCTCACGACCACTAAATTGATTCACTTCAAAGACCCAGGCGTCAGTCGCAAAACAGGTATCATCCCAGGTAACTTCGTGATTAATCGTTAACACCTGTTGGGTAGGGGCACCATCTACGGCCGCTTCGACCGTTGCACTACACTCTTTTACCTCACACCGTTCCGAACCACATTGCCAGTCGACTTGCCAGGTGCTCGCCAAATCTGGGCGCAACAGTTGCTCAGAAACAGCCACGGCTTCTTCATCGCCGGCAAGCCGCACGACCGATGCCGCTACCCAGCCTTCACTGGTTGTAGTTTCCGATATAGTTCCTGTCTCTGCGATACAGCAGAGTTGCCACCAAGCCAGATCTTCGCTGCGGCTGATGACTTCAAATGCTTGGCCTGGGTTGCCTTTGGCGATGATCGGGAAGTTAAGCCCCGGCCCACTGCGAATATTGGCACGTGCGCCATTGGTATTGACAACAACGGTCAATGCCGCCTCTGCCGTGGGTATCGGCGTAGGCATGGCATATTCGCCGATAGAGCTCACAAGACCGCCAAAGGTATCCGGTGGTGGTTCTACCGTGGCGGAAGCTGCGTCCGATGGAGGTATCGTTGCGGCCAACTGGGCAACGGGTGGCAACACACAGGCACTCAACAACAGACCAAAGGCCAATACCAAGATCACACGCCACGAATGCGCATAACGAAGGATCGGCGATAGGGTTGTTGAATGAGGGAGAGACTTGGAAGAGAGTATGTGAGTAAATTTAGAAAGGGCCATTTGCTTATCGATTACTTAGCTTCTCTCCAAACATTCTCTGTTGATCTAGGGTGCAACCGAATGTTTAGAGAGGTTCTGAATAGGTTCAAAATAGTTATTCAGATGCGTTGCATCTGAAGCCTGCTCATGCCTCAGTCGTTATGATTCCAACTTGACGCCGTTATGTCAATGGACTTGTCAAACGACCTTACAGGGAACCAAGATAGTATATCATGGAGACAGCTTTTATCCAAGCACTATCATCACAAGGGGGACGATTTGGCATCACAAGGGGGACGATTTGGGTTGCCAGTCAGCGTAGAACACAATTTATCGGAGCCCTCGTACTCAATTAGGGAGCAAGCGCATTCGTCGGTTCTGCCACGGTCGTCACAGTTACGGCTGGCACATGGGTGGGCGGGGGAGAGTCAGTGGGAGCTGGTACAGTTGTACGTGTCACAGGGGGATCGGTTACGAATGTTGGCGTAGCCGTTGGGCGACGCGTACGAGTGGGTAGCGCTTCTGTCGTTCCCTGTCCTTCGGCTGTGGGGGGGACAGGCACGGTGGGCACCGACGAAGCGATCGGTGCAACGGTGACGAGGATCGGCACAGGAACTTCATCCAAGACAAGAGCGGTACTTTGTGCAGCAGGTGTTGCCGTTGCACTCCCCGCTTGGCCAGGGGCAACAGTCGTACCCAGCACCGTGGGTAGCTCTGGTGCAGAAATGGTCACATCTGGTTCAACTGTCGATACCCCTGTTGTCTTCGGCAGAGATGTAGACGCAGTTGGCACTGTTTCCTCTCCCGTAGATGGGGTTGGCGTTCTAAGGGGTGCCGTTGGCACAATGGTTGCGGTCACATCGTCCGCGCTACCTGTAGATACCGGGCTCGCGCTATCGTTGCGATCATCGGGGGGGGTTGATTCATCATGCTGCTCATCCCCATTGTTGTCGGCACTCTCTTTGCCAGAATTGTCTGTACCGCTATTGTTGGTACTGGTACTATCGGTGCTGGGCTCAGTGGTCCCACCAGTCGATGTAGAGTCATTCGTAGAAGACTCCTCATCTGATCGATTGCCCGACTGCCGCTCCAAGGGGATTACCTGGGTCATGATTGGCAACGGTGTTGCTGTAGGCGCAATCGTTGGCGAACTTAGGTCTGACTGGATCCGCGCGGGGACGCGTGTCGGGGTTGGGACTGCGGTTGCCTTTAACACACGAGTAGCCGTTGGCAGTGGATCGACTGGTGTAGCAATCAGGTGTGGAGCCGTGGTCGCAGTCGCCGGCACGGTCGCCACCGGTAAGGCCGTCGGTAGCTCCGTTGTGACTGTAGGTTCGACCAACGGCGCATCAGGCGCGGAACTAGCCGTTGGCTCCGTGCGCTCGATGGGAGAAGGATCAAGCGCTATCGTGGCGGCGACAACGTCTTTTTTTGTCTTTTGCAACAGCGCCAGTGCAGCTGCACTTGGATCGGGAGCCTGTTGTAACGTTTGTTCTAATTTGTCTAACCCAGTTAACCAATGGCGCAAAAATGTACGTTCTTCTGTTGTTGATAAAAGAGCGCCGGCAGCCAATGCTTGGTCGGCATGCATGGTTGCGCGTTCTGCCACCGATGTGGCCAGTGTAGCAACGGCTGTATCATTGGAAAGTGGCGCATCAACAGATTCAGGTACAGTTGTCATCTGTGCCAATTCGCCCAGACGGCGCAACGTCTGATTGGCATGCCACGTTGCCCCTTCCCCAGCGGCGGTCATTAGCAACCCTTGACCCTGTTCGCTAACTGTTTTAAGCCCATAGAGCGGTGAGCCTGGCGTACTGATGGCCGCCTGCCGCAACAGTATGGCGGATGTCAGAATCAAAACGATAGGCAATGCGACTGTCATGAATTGTCGCAGGCGATGTAAGCTAGAAGAACGTTTGCCAGAAGAACGTTTGCCAGAAGAACGTTTTGCGGTAGTAGCAGTAGCCGCATGAGGGTGAGCGTGTGGATGTCTGCCGGCTAGCAATCGCGAACGCCCATGTGACCGATGGTCACCAGCAGCGCTCACACGCCGCAACATGGCTGTATTAGGATGACCGTTCGCTAAGGGCGAAGTTGATAGGGGCTGCGCAGCATGTGCACTCTTTTGTTTTTGTTCTAGCAAATCTCGATACGGAATAAAACGGCGATGGTGGGTGGGCTCTTCAGCCGGGGTGGGCGGCAAACCCGGTGATGAAAGAGCGCTTCTACGCCGCGCGGCATCAGCCAAAGCGGCCCGGCCTCGCTGAAAGGCATGCTCAGAAAGCTTTGGGCTCGATTGAGGCTGTAAGGAAGTGACCACGTGCAGTAGCGGAGCTAATTCTTCCGCATGCTCTGGGTGAAGGGTAAGAACCGCTTCGACGCTCTGACCTTGCGCCAATGCCTCAATACATTCAGATAAGATCTGCGCAAAGTGCATTATGCGGTCCCCAATAAGAGATGTCGCAGGTTTTCCAGAGAGCGGTGCTGCAACGCCTTAATTGCGCCTTCACTTTTCTCTAAAATTTCGGCGGTCTCAGCAATACTATAGCCATCAAGAAAGCGTAAGACGATGACCTGCCGCTGTTGTTCGTTTAACATTTGTAGTTTATTTAAGAGATGCTCAAAATCGAGCCGATCTTCCACTGCGCTGATCACAGAATGTTGGTCAGCGACGCCTTCGGCTTGTTCAATCCCGATATGGCTGGTGCGTTTCAGCTTGCGCAAAATGTCGATCATCTTATTGTGTGACAATCGATAAAGCCAGGCACTAAAGATCGTTGCATTATCTTTGGGAGCAATGCGATAGCGATCAATTTTTTCGATCAGTTGCAAAAAGATCTGTGCCGTCATCTCCTCGGCTAAATCAGCATCACTCAAGCGCGCTAAAAGATACCGAAAGACCCGATCGGCAAAGAGTAGATATAGGCCATCGAATGCCATTGGATCGCAAGCCGATTGTGCTCGTTCAATCAATCCAACAAGGATCTCTTCATCGATGGGCGCATCACGTTGGATTTCGTCCATGCTGATTTGTCAGCAACCAAAATACGATTTAGGGCTATGAAAGGATACGGAAAATAGATACAGATCTATCACAGCTTCAGACGCCGAACACAAATTCAGGTACAAATGTACCTTACACAAATTACGCTATATGGCTTAGCATCCATTCTGAAATTCCCATGTGAATAGTTATTTTTCTGGAGGATTCCATCCTCACAGAGAATTTCAGGATCAACGCCAAATCTGTTTTACTTTAGCGCAGCCAGTGCCTTGGGCATACTGTTTTTGGGGCTAATTTTGTATTGCACATCCACCAATCGTCCGGCTTCATCAATCACAAAGTGGCTGCGGATGACCCCCATATACTTTTTGCCATACATCGATTTTTCTCCCCAAACGCCATAGGTGTCGGCAATGGCGTGATCTGTATCGACAAGCAAGGTAAAAGGAAGATTGTACTTGCTCTTAAACTTCTGGTGCGACTCAACTCCATCGGGGCTTACGCCCAGCACAATGGCATTTTTTTCCGTGATGAGCGGATATTCATCGCGAAAGGCGCATGCTTGGGTGGTGCAGCCGCTGGTGTCATCTTTGGGATAGAAGTACAGAACAACGCGTTTCCCACGCAGATCCGAAAGCGAAAGCAGTTCGCCCTGTTCGGTAAGGGCACTGAAAGTAGGGGCTTGTTCGCCAATTGACAGTTGCGCCATGCAGCATCTCTCCTTAATCTCAAATTTATTATACTATATATATTTACCATAGACGATGATATAGTCTCGGCGATGTAATTTCGTCGATATAGTCTCGGCGATATAATTTCGGCTGTGCACCGTTTTGATTATGCTAGGGTCAAAAGCATTCGACCTGACCAACAACTTTCATAGGTCCTATAGTCGATACAATAGACCAAAACGTTGATACTGGCCAAAATGGGTTTATCAAAAAATCCTTGAAAACACAAATTATAGCGACATACATTGCAGCAGCCCCTCCCTTGTGATACAATTTTTGACACTTTGGCTAGCGTTGTCCTGAAATTAGCCGGTAAGCGCTTTGCTGAAGTTCTCATTCAGTAAACAGGCCGTCGCTACCAGACACTCCTATGGTGTCTCGGAAGAAGGCTATTTTGTGCAGAGCATACGTATTGAGGAGAAGGCTTCGTTGAATATCCAGGGTACTCGAGTACATTTGCGCCTGTTACCATCGCTGTTTCTTATCACTATTTTCATCTTGCTTGCCATAGGCGATGGTGTGGCTGCCGCCCGTCTGTGGGCAGCCCCATTGCCGGCCCCAGTACACGATGTGAATGTTGGCTGTATTAATTTGATTCAGGCCGGAGATTTTGAACAGTTTAACCCAGCCTGGCAGATCCAAGTAGGAAGCCGACCGCCAGCCTATAGCACGGAGCAGACCTTTAATGGCAGCACCTACGCCATGCGCATTGGCAATGGATTGGAATTGCCGGATGTAGCGAGTGTGAGCGAGGTGCGCCACGCACCCATTGCCCTGCCCTTTGGTGCCACGAGCTTGATCCTACGCTTTGTCTATTGGCCCCTGCAAGAAGCACCAGCGAGTGTCAACGATCTACAACAGGTCGATCTCTTTGACGCCACAACCGATCAGTTGATCGTACCCTTGCTCAACGTTCAGGATGATGCCCGCCTTTGGAAAGCAGTAGATTACGATTTAACGGCCTATGCCGGACGCCAGGTCAGCTTGCGTTTTCGCGTGCGCAACGATGGTCAGCCGGGACGATCACTGATGTATATCGATAACGTGGAAATCGAGTATTGCGCCGCCACAGCCATTCCCACCTACACGCCATCCCAAGTACCATCCGGGACCTATACACCTACCGCCACTGGCCTCCCCGCCGCGACACAAACGCCAACGCCGCCGGTTGTCATCACCCCATCTCCATCCCCTGTCCTGCCCACGGCAGATCCAGCTTGTACCAATATTCTGGCCGATCCTGGCTTTGAAGGTTGGGGTGGCTGGCAATTTGGTGATGATCCAGTGCCAGCGCTCTATGTTACCGAACCGCATTTCGAGGGTGCACGCGCTGTCCAATTGGGCAATCCGCCCAATCAAGCAACCAATGTGGTGACCTTTTCTTCGGTTCGGCAACTGGTTTCCTTGCCCGCCAATATAACGCGTGCCGAGTTGCGCTGGTGGAAATTGCTGCATACGGCGCAAGGCGGCGCGCCTGGTGCGTTGATCGATCGACAAGATCTGATTCTGCTTTCTACCACGCTGCAACCAATTCAAATTTTGCGGCGCGAACTGAGCAATGCGGGAATCTGGCAAGAGGATCTAATCGATATTACAGCCTATCGAGGGCAGAGTTTTTATGTCTACTTTAACGCCTTTAACGATGGCAACGGTGCCCGCACCTGGATGTATCTAGACAATGTTCAGTTAAACGTCTGCGGTGTGGGGACAACCGGTAGTTATAGCAATAACAACTTTGTTGTTGCGACACCAGTTGCCATTCCATTAACTGCCCTCGCTACCTTTACAGAGGCGCCCATTCCGACACCTTCCCCATTGCCAACATCCCTTGCGCTCCCGAGCGCAACGGTGCTCATACTGCCATCGGCAACCACGGTTGCACCAGCGGCATTGCCGATTGTACCACCGTCCGCTACCCCAACCATCGCGCCGGTTGTGATCAGTTCACCCACGTCCAATGTGAACGCGCTGGCAACCTTGCCCACCAGCATGGCCGTCAGCACAGAGACACCAAGCCCCATCACCATACCCGATGCTTCGGTGGCAACAGCACAATCACCGGTTGCCGTTGTCGTCACACCAACAGCTGCACAACCGGTGTGGCTTGATCGTTTGGGGCCAATTTCCGTCTTAGTCGGTATTCTTGTGCTGATTGGTTTTATCGTCTGGGCGATTTTGCGCACATTCCGCAATAGCCACACACCGTAATTGATGAAGCGCTTAAAAGCCACACGTTGATTCTAGCGAGCAAGCACGCCACATAAGTGCGACATTTAAATCGGTTGTCCATAAGCAGCGGCTCTGTACATACACGGTAAATCTAAATACACCCGACTCCGCTAGGCACTTGGCGCTTTGCGATTGATTACGCTATACTAATTATAGTGCTAGGCTCATTAATGAAACAGGTGCAACCCGATGAGTTCACCGGAGACAATTGGGGCATTGGTCAACAGTCTTCTGATGAGCAATAGTATTTTGAGAAAATTTATGCGCGCATTTACAACGAGGTCGGCGCGTCATATCTTACTCTATGCCCAATCGCTGTATACAAAACTTGTGTTTATAGACCTCGTCTCTATAAACCCTGGATGAAAGGTAAAAGACGCCATGGGTAGTCATGCTCCCTGTGCTGAAGGGCTCGCGCCTAACCAAACAACCGAGAACAATCATTCACATGGTGATCCTCATCATGCTCTAAATAACCATCGCAAACCGCAACAAACCGAAGAGATGCCCAATCAGTCGTCGGCGCTTGCCATGCCAGGGTCTGTCCGCCGCATCGTCTATGGTCCGGCAGCAACGCCCAACGGCTTTGCTGCGCTGGCCGCAGAGTGGAATGATCTGGTCAAACGGAGTCGCTACAACACGATCTTTTTAACCTATGAGTGGCAGACCACCTGGTGGCAATATTTAGGTGTCGGTGATCTCTGGATCGTCGCCATACGCACGGTGGAGGACAACAAACTCATCGGTATTATTCCGCTCTATCACACACGCCATCAAGGGGGGCGGCACGCCGGTAAACAGGTTCTCACACTGGTTGGCTGCATTGAAGTCAGTGACTATCTCGACATTATTAGCGCCAAAGGCTGCGAGGAGATAGTCTACAGTGAACTGTTGGCCTGGCTGCAAAGTGAAGAAGCGCCGGCTTGGGATGTAGTCGATCTTTGCAATCTCCCCGAAGATAGTCTCACCTATCGGACCTTTGCCGCCGAGAGTCGAGCCGCCGGCTTTCAAGCAACTGTACAACAGGAAGATGTCGCGCCGCAGTTCCCCTTGCCGCTGCACTATGAAACGTATCTGCAAGAGCAGGTCGAAAAGAAGCAGCGCCATGAGATCCGGCGGAAGCAGCGGCGTGCCGAGCGCGAATGCACGGTTGGCTTTTATCTGGTTGGCAAAGAGCATAATCTGGAAGCAGAAGTCGACGACTTCGTTGTGTTGCAACGGGCTAGTCGCGAGGATAAAGCTGACTTTATGACGCCAGAGATGCGTCGTTTTTTTGGAGCCGTAGCGCGCACGATGCTCGATGCGGGCTATCTACGCCTCTGCTTCCTCACCCTCAATGGTGAAAAGGCAGCAGCACTCTTTGCCTTCGAATATGATTATAAATTTTTACTTTACAATTCGGGTTATGATCCGGATGCCTATTCACAATTGAGCCCGGGCTGGGTGATCCTCTCGTATAGTGTGCAATATGCGATTGCAGCCGGCTGCCGTGTCTTTGATTTTATGCAGGGCAATGAAGAGTATAAATATCGCTATGGCAGCCAGGATTACAAGGTGATGCGCACCATTGTGGAGCGCCAATAAAGTAGATAGGAAGCGAGCGTTTGACGATGAACCGGCCAATTCTTGCCATTACGATGGGCGATCCAGCTGGTGTTGGCCCCGAGATTGTGGTGAAAGCGCTCATGCAGGAGCGCGTTTACGAGCGCTGTCGCCCGCTGGTGATCGGTGATCAGCGGATGTTGGCACGGGCCGCCAGTTGGGTTGCAGCTTCACCCACCTTTGATCCTGTACAGGATCCTGCTATGGGATGCTACCAACCGGGCACAATTACGCTGCTTGATTTGGCCAATGCCGACCCCGCTGCCATCGTTCCCGGCCGAATCGCTGCTACGGCCGGCAGTGCAGCGGTTGACTATGTTTTTCGGGCATGCGATCTCGCTATGGCCGGCACCGTACAAGCCGTCGTGACTGCGCCCCTCAATAAAGAAGCGATGCACTTGGCTGGTTATACGTATGCTGGCCATACCGAGCTGCTTGCCGAACGCACCGGTGCGCAACGCGTTAGCATGTTGTTAACCGGCCCCAAGCTGCGCGTTGTCCATGTCAGTACGCATGTCGCGCTGGCCGAAGCGATCCGGCGTGTCACGACTGCGCGCGTCAGCGAGGTCATTGAGTTGGCCTATCGCTCTTGCCGGGCGCTAGGTGTGGCAGAACCAAGGATTGCTGTCGCTGGTCTCAATCCTCATGCTGGCGAAGCAGGAATCTTTGGCAACCAGGAGATCGAAGAAATCCAACCGGCGATCGAGGCGGCACGGGAACGCGGGCTTCAAGTTAGCGATCCACAGCCGCCGGATACAGTCTTTTTACGCGCCGTAAAAGGCGAGTTTGATATTGTAGTTGCCATGTATCATGATCAGGGGCACATTCCGATGAAGTTGTTGGCCTTTGATAGTGGGGTCAACGTCAGCATGGGCTTGCCGATTATTCGTACTTCGGTCGATCATGGAACGGCATTTGATATTGCGGGGACGGGCAAAGCGCGTGACGAAAGTTTGCTCTGTGCAATCGATGTCGCGCTACAGATGGTCGCGGCGAAAGCAAGCGAATAGATGCATCGGTTCCCTAGTTTGGTTGATGGTTGACCGCGGAACGTGGTGGAGGAGTGCCATCCTTGAAGCGCATTGGTGGAATATTACCTGCCGCGCCACGCGCAAGATATTGATTCACCAATGCTGGCTCAAAGAGTTCATCTTGGAGCACAGCGTGCGCAAACCCCAACAGCTTATAACGGACTGAATCAGCCACATTGTACCAAAGCGGGCTGGCCAAAACGAGTGCACGCCAGGCAAAAAATGGTGCCACAACGCGTAACAGTTCGGGATCGTGACGATGGCCTTGATAAGTGTTCCAAAAAATATTCCAAAGCTGTTCAAATGGTGCGCTCAATTCACCACTGCGCTGTAAAGAAAAAAAGAGATAGTTGATAGCCATCGAGGCGACATCATCTGCTGGTTCGCCCCACGCACCGCGACTGCGCGCCAGCGTGTGCATTGTACCGTTGCGCTCAAAGAGTATATTAAAGGGATGGAAATCGCCATGGACTTGGGCAAGTCGATGCGTTTTATGCTTTAAGCGCCAACGCCAACCAACACATTGTTTCTCGAATTCCTCAAACCAAGTCGCGCTGGCAGCGCTCTTTTCCTCATGTGTTGCGTTGTGCAATAGAGGAGTGCTTTGTCCATCTACAGCGCTATTACGCTCCTCAGTTGAAGAGCGATCAGTCGGGTAGCTATCGATAAGCCCCATAATTCCTTCGCCGCTACCAAGCGTATTGCGGATCCGGCGGGTATAAAGCGTCGGATCGTCGCCCCGTGTCGTATGAATCTCGGCCAAATAGATAGCGAGTTGGCGGGCGCGCATCAGATCAACGCCGGTAGCCTCGCCAGTGTCACGTAGTCGCTGCAAGCTATGGACATACGGGGTACCCTTGGCATATTCGGTTATGAGAAAAAATTCGTCGCCATCGGCAAGCGATATTAGCCGATGGTCATGGGTCACCATTCCAACATCCAACGCCTTGCTATGCTGGGGTAAGTGATTGAAGGTGTCGAAGCTTAGAAGAATTTCAGCTGCGCGGTCAGAGCGCTCTTGATGATCAAATTGATTGGCGGCCAATGTACGCAAAACAAAGTGTTTATATTGATGATCGACCAAGCATTCCACTAGCACCGGGTTTCCATAACTAAACGTTTTCAGCGTATCTGCAGTATATGAATTTAATGGTTCACCATCTGGTGTCAGCAGCACAGGTGACAGATGACCTGTGCTGCCTGTCCCCAAATTTCTGAGCTGCAACACCTGTACATCCGCATGAAGTTGCTCCGCCAGATAGGTTGTGACTTGTCCTATCTGCAATTCCATGATTTGGTCTCCTAATAGACACATTATTTAAACATGGCACAATCTATCAGTGTTGCGTTCCCTGATAGATTGTGCCATGTTTAAGTGTCATCTCTACAAGTTAGGCTTTGTCGGCAACCAAGGCATTGCGTTGCATATCAACACTCGGCAACCAAGGCATTGCGTTGCATATCAACACTACGTATCAAGAGAAGTGGACAGGAGGCACGGTGCAACACCTTGCCCGCCACACTACCGTAGACCCAACGGCTATAACCAGAAAGCCCGTGTGTGCTCATAACCACCAGATCAAATGGTTCCTGCTCGATCAAGTGGAGGATCGTTTCACCCGCATTGCCGCGGTAGAGATGCGTGGTAACAGTAAGTTGTTCTGTTTGCAAGGTCGCAGTGCAGTCAGCAAGATAGCGCTCAGCTTCCTGTTGACGCTCTTTTTCTACTACTGTGTCAGCGTAATTGCCTTCTCGAAGAATCTTTTTCTGCCAATTGGAGAGTGGTTCGACGACGCGAAGCAGCACAAGATCCGCCCCTTGCTCTTGGGCGATAAGGCTCGCTTGGAACAATGCCGCTTCGGCAAGCGCCGATCCATCCACGGGCACAAGGATCCGGCGAATCGTATAATCCGCCGGTGCAACTTCTTGATTTCGGATTAGCAAAAGTGGCTGCTGCGCAATGTGGATCACCCGATCAGCCACGCTGCCCATGGCCCAACGGCTAAAACCCGTACGCCCGCTTGTGGTCATGGCGATCAATTCGACTGGAATTTTCGTGGCAACATCCGCAATCGTTTGGGCCGCATCGCCGTTGGCCAACCAACTCTCTACCTGAAGCCCCTCTTGACGCAATCTCTGTTCGGTCTCCGCCAGATACTGTTTCATATCGTTATAAATCACGGACTGCAATTTTTCGCGCACCACCACTTCTTGGGTCGCCAATGCATAGCTATACAGATTCGGTTCAACAACCCCGACCAGATGAATTGTTGCCCCGGGCGAAGAGACTCTACGGGCATATAAAAGAGCTTGTTCCGCCATTGGGGATGTATCCAATGGGACGAGAATCTTAGTATACATTGCTCTTTTCCTCTATTGGGTAAGGCCATTGCAGCCATTGAATACCCCAGCAGATCTTCCAAGAAGGGATTGTAGATCGTTGCGCTGCCCGGGTAAGCACGGCCCCCTTACCAGAAGGGTAACGCACTTATGTTTCTGCAATGGTCTAACGAGAGAGAGATGAATAGACAATAGTGAGCAGACAGCCTGTGGCATACGACGAGGATACACAGAAAAAGATAAAAAGTGATCAGTCAGCGGGTGAGAAAAGAGACTGGAGAGGTGGAGAGGTGCAATCCTAGCCAGTTGACCAGGATTGAGAGAGTAGACGCCCTCTCAACCTGTAGGGTACTGTTGGTGAATTCGACAATTGAGCGGAGGCTGAGCTTGTCGAAGCCGTAGCGGCTCTGGCTTCGACAAGCTCAGCCTCCGCCTATGGCATTCGCCAACTGGATCAATTAGCCAAAAAGTTAAGTACAGAAAATCTTTGAAAACAAACCAGAAATTTTTTGTAATTCTGGCCTAATACTTGAGTTCACAAAAAACCTATTAGAGTTGTTCCCAAGTAAAGCCTGAGGCGGAGGTGACTGTCACTGGCCACTGTGCGATCTGCTGTACGAACTTGGTTGCGGCCAGTGACAGTCACCTGGATTGCTTAAAAAGGAACAACTCTATTTGCTAACGTACTACTCTTTGTTACTAACTAGCTTGTGGCGCAGTGAATAGGTGATCGCCTCCATGCGACTCGTGACCTGCAACTTGGAGAGTACATTGCTCACATGGAACTTGACAGTCGATCGGCTAACAATCAAACGCTCCGCAATTTCACTGTTATTTAGCCCTTCCACCATCAACTCAAGCACTTCATGCTCACGCGGGGTCAAGTCATAGCCAGGTTCAGCATGTGCGCCTTGTCTCGTTTGGCGGATCAATGCCTGGGTGGCTTCAGGGGCCAATGTTGGGCGACCGGCATAAGCAGCCCGTATGGCGTCGGCCAGCTCATCGGCCGAAACATTCTTGAGCAAGTAACCGATCGCGCCTGCTTCCAACACCCGTTTGATCAAGTCATCTTCCTTAAAGCTGGTAAGTGCAATCACTTGAATATTTGGGTAATGTTTGCGGATCGATTCTGTGGCAGTGGCACCATCAATGTTAGGCATTACCAAATCCATCAACACCACATCCGGACGCAGTTGTGCACAGAGGTTAACCGCTTTTGCCCCATCATTTGCCTCACCGACCAAGAGGAGATCATCATAGATCGATAAGAAGGCAGTTAACCCGCTGCGTACAACAGCTTGATCATCTACAATCATAACTCGGATGTTTGGTAGTTGTGGCGTGTGGCGAACTGTTCCTGATGATTCCATCGTGATTACTCCGGTTTATGCCAACTTGCGTGAATTAATGTTCCTTGGCCAGGCTGTGAACGAATTGTCAACTGTGCGCCAATCTCATCGGCACGCTCTTGCATAATCGCCAACCCCAAACATTTACCGGAAATCTGATCCATTGCAAAGCCCTGTCCATTATCGCGGATCAGCAATTCGGCCTGATGGACATGCGTAACCAGCAAAATCGTTGCGCTAGTTGCTTCGGCATGTTTTGCCACATTATTCAATGCTTCTTGCGCAATGCGATAGAGTGCCACACGTACATTTGCCGCAAGCTCTGCCTCGCCCTGAATCTCTACTTGGATCGGCACACGCGCCCGTCCAACAATGGCATCGGCTAACTGCTGTAGCAGTTCATTTAAAGGAACGTTGACCAAAGCAGTCGGTCGTAATTCGAGCAACAAAGTCCGCATTTCCGCCAATGCACCACGGGTCAACTCCCGTAGCTCGCTCAAGCGTCGCTCAGCTTCCTGTTGGTTACGTTTCCAAAGCCGCGGCAAGATATCGGCAATCATACTGGCTGAAAAGAGCGTTTGTGTCACAGAATCATGCAAATCATGGGCAATTCGATTGCGTTCAGCCGTCACTGCTTCCCGTTCGAGCTGCGTATAAAGTCTTGCGTTCTCAACGGCGAGCGCTGCCTGATCGCAATAGGTCGACATCAAACTGAGTGCCTCGTCGGAAAAAGTGTGGCGGCTTTGGTAATACAGGACAAGTGTACCATAGACTTCATCTTTCACCACTAGCGGTGCCGATAACATTGCCTCAAAAAGCCCCTCCTCACCAAAGAACATATCATGATGTGGATCGGCTGTGCGTGTGGCACTGGTTGGCTGCCGGTTGAGCGCAGCTTGGCCAATCGGTGTATCTGCACTCAAAGAGACATCGACCGTGGTGCCAGAAAGTTGCGGCAAATTGAGTTCCAAACTTTGCCGCAACCGCAAAACGCCATCCTGCGCATTAAGCTGATAGATCGCGCCTGCATCGGCATTAAGTAAGCGAATTGCTTGCGTAAGAATTTGGGTCAAGATATCATCAAGGGTAGCGTTGGAATTGATGAGCGCCAAAATTTCACGCAACCCATCGGCCGCCTGACGCCGTCGATCCAACTCCAACGTGCGCTCACGGACTCGTGCTTCCAGAAAAGCTTCGGTCTGTTTGTGTGGCGTAATATCGACAACCGTCGCCACCACAAACAAAGCATCTGCTACCTGTAAATACCCCAACCCCACTTCGACGGGAAAGACAGTACCGCTCTTGTGCTGCCCCATTAGATCGAGCCCAAGCCCCATGGCACGCGCGTGCGGATCTTCAGCGAACTTATTGCGAAAACCAACATGCCGGCGGCGTATTGCCTCTGGAATTAAAATTTCGAGCTGTTGCCCCGCTAGTTCACGTGGCGCATAGCCAAAGAGATCATCCAATTTTTGATTTGAGAGGACGATCAAGCCTTTGACATCAACTACGATTGATGCAATGGGCGCGCTCTGAATCAATTGCCGGACACGCTCAAGCTCGGCCGGTGACAGAGAAGTAGCAATAGCCCTTTCCTCTGTCCCTGAATCTTTGTTCATCGGTTCGCAAGCTACCAACGCTGCCATGGTCGTTATACTCTAATCACTTGATACTGATCCATTGTCTCGCAAAGCGTCATTGGCAAGGCTTTTGGACTTCATCATTTGGATGCCATTGTCGACTTGCTTTGTCATAACCTGAAGTTTCTGTGCCAGGTCGCCAAGCACATCCACCGCATACCGATCGGCTTCCTGTGCACGACGATGGGCAGCGTTGCGACTCTCTTGCAGGATGCGTTCCGCCTCGTTGCGGGCAGTCGCAACAATCTGATCTTGGTGAACAATTTCCATTGCGCGCTGTTTTGCCAGTTGGATGATCCGCTCCGCCTCGTTGTGGGCCTCAGACAAAATATGGTCGCGCTCGGCTAAGGTACGTTCGCTCTCCATAATAGAGCTAGGAACACTAATTCGCATACGCTCGATCAACTGAGCAAATTCATTGCCATCGATCACGCGCAAAGAAGAGAGCGGGATCGGTCGACCGCGGTCGAGTACATCTGCTAAGTGATCGATTAACTGTAAAATAGCGATAGGACACCTCCCATCAGGATGTGATGCTTTGGGGTAGCAAAGATAGATTGTTTTTCGCGCATTAGCCGAACGTGTGAAAATATAACAATTTGCTCTGGACAAATCATCGGTTTTTACACGTTGAGCAGATGAGCCTGATTTTCATTCACGATAAGCCAATTTACTATTGCGCCCTTTATTATTGGCTCTAGGAGGCGGTGGGGGTGCCTGCAATTCGGCAAAACGGTCGGCTAACGCTTGTTGCACATGAGGAGGTGCCCATGTTGTGCAATCCCCCCCCAAGCTCGCAACTTCCTTCAAGATGGTTGCACTCAAATAGGCAAAGTTTCCATCGCAGAAGAGGCAACAGAGCTCAATATCACTGGCCATTTGGCGATTGGCCCAGCCAATTTGATGTTCAAACTCGAAATCGGCAACGTTGCGCAACCCTCGGATAATCACCTTTGCTCCTTCATCGCGGGCGCAATCTACGGTTAACCCGGTATAGGTCGTTACGCGAATGTTTGGTAGATGCGCCAGTGCCGTGTGGGCCAAGGCAAGGCGTTCTTCCGTTGTAAAAAGCACCTTTTTTTTTGGCGGAGCATCATAGATTGCCAGCAACACTTCCTCAAAGATCCCACTGGCTCGGGTTGCGATATCAATATGGCCATTGTGGATGGGATCAAAGGTACCGGGATAGAGCGCCCGTGTCATAAGCAATTCCACTTTCTCTGTAACGTTATTGGCGTGATGGGTCAGCCTTTGTTTAGGATTATAGATCCGGCAAAAAGTAAGAGAAGACTTGATTACCCACCAACACACCGCGGGGGGCCAACCGTATGCGCTGATCGTCTACGGTGATCAGTCCCCAATCCGTTAACTGTGTAAGCTCTTTGGCAAAAAAATCCCGCAGCTCGAGACCGTGCCGCGCAAAGAAACGCTGGAATGAAACCCCTTCTTGTAAAAGCCGCAACCCCAGCATCATCGTCTCTCCCATTGCCAAACGGGCTCCGATTTGCTCGGAAAAGTCCTCAACCGACTCACCGCGCTGAATCCGTTTGACATAGCTAGGTACCGGTTTACGATTGCCCCAACGTCGTTCATCCAATGCGCTTTGCCCATCTGCAGCCAACGTAGACAAGACAAGATGGCTATGCGCGCCTGGGCCAATGCCAAGATATTCCTGATTACGCCAATAGATCAAATTATGTTCACAGGCGAGGGGGGCGGTCGCAGCCGTGCCGTGAATCTTCTGTGGGCGAGCCCAGTTGGATACTTCGTAATGCTGATAACCGGCAGCAGCCAACGTTGTCATTGCCATTTCGTAGAGATCCGCCGCCAGGTCATCATCCGTGTCGGCAACCTTACCACTGGCGACCCAATGATGAAGGGGGGTATTGGGCTCAACGATTAAACTATAAAGGCTTAGATGATCCGGTGCTAATTCCAAGGCCGCATCCAACGTTGCTTGCCATGCCGTCGGCGCTTGACCTGGTAGGCCAAAGATAAAGTCCAGATTAATGTTATCAAATCCCGCCTGCCGGGCAGCGGTAAACGCCTTGACGACATCCGTTGTATCGTGGATACGGCCTAAAAATTGCAACTCTTGGGGTTGAAAGCTTTGAACTCCGATACTCAGTCGGTTAACGCCGAGGCAACGCAACGTCTCAAATTTTTCACGGTCGACGGTCCCTGGGTTTGCCTCGCAGGTAATCTCGCAGGTTGATGAGAGATTAAAAGAGCCTTTGATCGCGGTAAAGAGTTGCGCAAGTTGGGGCGCGCTCAAGATGGTTGGCGTTCCTCCACCAAGGAAGATCGTCGAGATCGAGCGATTGGCTAAAGGCCCCTGCCAACGGACCATCTCTGCACAAAGCGCGTCAACCGTTTGCTGAAACGCGTCATCCATGCCGGCATATGTGTTGAAATCACAGTAGGGGCACTTCTTGGCACAAAAAGGGACATGAAGATATAAGCCCAGCGGTGCTGAGGATGAGAGTTGACCAGCAGGTCGGTTCCAAGGTGATGTTATAAGAGATTCCAATGGTTGAGATAACAAGTGATGGGATGCGCGCACGACCCAAATACCTACTTAGCGATTTTCCAGACGGAAGCCGTGGCCACGTACAGTAACAATGTAACGGAACTCTTCATCGGTCTCGGCAACCCGTTCCCGTAACCGGCGCACAAGGGCATCAATCGCCTGTTCACTCACGCCCTCACCGGCAGCCTCCGGCCAAACTGCGTCGACAATTTGTTCCCGTGTCACCACACCACCACCGGAATCCCACAAAATTTCGAGCAGCCGATATTGGTGTAAACTCAGCGGTGGGTCGGCCAGAATGCCATTCACCCAGACTTGACGGGTCTCCTTATCCAGCCGCAGCCCAATCTTGTCGTTGTCAAAGGTGAGGGGTGCAGTGGCACCGGCATCCACAAAGGCCAATTTAAAGCGCAGCGCGATCTGAATTTCATCACCATCCTGCAATGCAATTGAGCCCTGAACTTCTTCGCCATTGACATGCGTTCCATTTTTACTGCCCAGATCTTCAAGCTGATAGCCATCTCCTCGCCAATTGATTCGCGCGTGGTAGCGACTCACTTGGCGATCTGGCAATGCAATATCACACTCTTCGGAACGGCCAATCGTGAGTGTCCGGGTGCGGTCAAGCGGCCAACGTCTGCCCGCTTCAGAGCCACGTTGCAAAACCAACATAGCGCTTTCACGCGGTTTGGGCCTGGTATTGGCTTGATCTAGTGCAGACAAATCATCAGTTATTATCGTCATACCAATTCCTTTTGAGATGGGTTCTCGAAAGTGCTAACTATGGGGAAACAGTTGCGCCTCTCACGCCTATTCTACACAATCGTTTTGGTTATCCTCTGCCCAACACTGGTGTCGACGTCGGTACCTTATATTGCCGGAAAGTCACCTCTATAGTAGAGTTGTTGTGTTCGATATAAGATTATCATACCATAAGTTGTGTCGAGATCCCATATCAAACAAATCATGAGCAATCGAAATCTCAGTCCCCCAGCTAGGCCAAGCGAGCAAGTTTCTACAGAAGGAGAGACTCATGGAGATAAAGGCGGTCATTTTTGATCGGGATGGTGTGCTCACCCGCTTTGCCATCACAGAAGCGGTTGCCTTCTTTCAACCGTTATTGCCGCTATCTCTCGAAGAAATTGGAGAGCAATGGACTCAATGGGGGACAAACGTGGGATTCCCACGCGATGCAATCGAAGAGAAACGCTTCTTTCAAACGTTTTGGCAAATGCTCAGTGAGAAATTTCGACTTTCTGACGGTGCAAAGGAACAACTCCTCCAAGTAGATTACACAAAATTCCTGCGGGCTTTCCCAGATGCCCGGCAAGCGTTGCTCGATGCGCGTCAACTCAAGTTGCGCACGGCGGTACTCTCCAATTTTTCCCTCGCAAGTTTAGAAACCTCACTTGCTGCTGTCAATCTGGCAGATTTAATCGATAGTGCCTGTGCCGCAACTGTGATTGGTGCGGCCAAACCAACGAGGGCCGCCTATGAGATTGTCAGTCGCGCTATAGATGTGTTGCCGGAAGAGTGCCTCTTCTTTGACGATGAGCAAGCTTGTGTCGAAGGCGCGCGGCTAGCAGGGATGCACGCGTTTTTAGTAGATCGTCGCCATTCCACCCATTACCTTGAAGAAAATATCGTTTGTGATTTGCTCGCTATCCCTAAAATCCTCGCACAACTTGCACTGTTCGACTAGTGTGCAATGGGTATAGATCTTTTTTAAATTGACAGCTTTGCGATCCTAACGCATAATAAATGCATAAAGTAAGTTGCTCAAAAGTACAAGCCTAAATCGCTCTATTCGTCACGATGCATTACATGAAGTTACTTGCGCAGCGGAGTAACATAGCGCGTTGGCCGCCGCTGATATTGGCAGGAATATTGGCACGAATATTGATATAGATATGGACGCGCGGCCGGAAATGCGATTCTTCACGCCACTGGTCATCTTGCCTCTACAATGCGTAGTTACGATCACGATGTTACGTACGATGAGTACGTTGGCGTGCCTTGCAGAACCACGGGAGCAGTCGTTTGCAATATATTCTAGATCCGGGTACGGTTTTACGCAACCGGTATGAGATTCTTGAGTTGGTTGGCCAAGGCGGCATGGGGGCCGTTTATCGCGCTTCGGACCGCCGTCTAGAGGGGCGCGTCTGTGCCGTCAAAGAGATCCTCCCACAACTCTCTGAAAATTCTACATCCGAAGCTGAATTAGAGCAGCTTACCGAGCAATTTCGTACAGAAGCCAGTATCCTTGCCCGTCTTGACCATCCCCATCTGCCCAAAGTCTCTGATTATTTCGCCAATGGTGGCCGTGAATACCTGGTCATGGATTTTGTCGACGGGCGCGATTTGAGTGAATTGGTGCAAGAAGCGCAACGGCGCAATGAGTTTTTGCAAGAAGCCGATGTCATGGTATGGGCAGCACAGATGCTCGACGCGCTCGAATATCTACACAGCCAAGATCCCCCCGTCTTACACCGAGACATCAAACCGAGCAATATCAAAGTGACCTCACGGGGCGATATTAAATTGGTCGACTTTGGTCTTGTTAAAGTTCTCTATCAAGATGACAGCCGCACGGTGACAGTAGTCCATGGGCGCGGAACGGCGGCCTATACGCCCTTAGAACAGTACGGTGGAGATACAAGCTTTACGGACATCCGCAGCGATATTTATAGTCTCGGGGCCACGCTCTATCATCTGCTCTCTGGTCAACCGCCCGTGGCCGCACGCGAACGGTTCCTACAGCCAGGATTATTGACTTCCTTGCGCGAATTAAACCCTAATGTATCGCCTCGTTTGGAACGGGCAATCTTCTATGCGTTGGGGATGCATCCCAACGAACGCCCCAATTCCATCCGTGATTTGCGCGAGTCGTTCTTTGGCTCCAAACCATTGCCAATCAAAATGCCTTCCCTGACCTCCGAAGTCTTATTTTCACCCGCAACGCCCAGTTGGCAAGAATTGTTCTATACCAACCGGCTATTGGTTGGGGTCGCATTTGCGCTGCTGGTCATTGCGATTGCGGTGAGCATGTGAGATGGCCTACTATTCGATTGTCAAGGGTGAACTGGTATCCTCCGCTACGCCACCAAAGGGCGCGAAGCCCTTTAAGCATCAACTGAGCTTACTACTCCCCCCGCTGATAACCGAGTTACATCAAGCCTTTCGTGCGTGGGGCTTGGCGGGCCTTTCGCCTGGACCTTTGCTCTTCCAACATATCTATTTCAGCGAACAAGGTCGCTTGGCGTTTCACTTTTGGCAAGAAACTGGCCCCAAACCGCTGACTAACGTCGGCGGAGCCCCCGATTTGGCCGCTTGGCTTGTCTTGTTAGATAAATGGGTAGAAACCTTTGTTGTGTTAGCGCGAGCCCGTACCGTTTGGCAGCCAGAAGAGTTAACCAGCGCTCTACCATTTTTGACGCCTGCCTATTTGCCTGATAAGCTGGTTGCCCATCCACCTGATAATTGGGAAAGAGTTGCTCAAGCGCTTGCCCTTGTCGTCGCCGACGGTCCGCTTGCCGGCACGCCCACAAACCGGCATTGGCAAAAGCCGGCTCACCCTTATCGTTAATTTCTAGATTATTGTGACAAACGAACGCAGTACGCTACCGGAAATTACACCAGAAACTCGCCGCACCTGGCGCCGCACGCGCCAGGATCGATCCGCGGGCGGGGTTGCCTATCGTGCGGCAGCAGCAACGTCAACCGCAGAAGGGGCAGCAAAATCAATCTGGCAAGTAGCCTTGATCGCTACACATGGTGGCAGACGGTGGCAACTCCCCAAAGGTTCGCGCGAACCGGGCGAATCCTCGCTGGAAACGGCCATTCGCGAGGTGGAAGAAGAGACAGGGTTGCTCACTGAGTACGAGCAGTTTCTGCAGACCATCGACTATTGGTATTGGGATACATACCAAAAAGAGGTGCCCGAATTGGTCCATAAATTGGTTGATTTTTATCTACTGCGTATGGTCGGTGGAGAGTTAAATGATAGTAGCTATGAAGTGGACGAGGTCCAATGGTTTACCACAGAAGCGGCGTTACGGATGATGACCTTTGGCGGCGAAAAGGCCGTCTTGGAACAGGCCATCCAGCTGTTGCAGGATCGAGGCAGTGATTATACGTAATCAGCGCCATTCCGAGCCATCATTTTACTCCTGCATATAACAGATCTGAAAGTGCTCTGCTGGCAGATCATAGTGCCATGCACCTTCATGTTCCACAAGCAGTGCGCCGATTCGCCCGATCTCATTGGACGATTTAGCGGCTGAACCACACCCACCTGTTGCCACATAAATCCTCTCCCCTACTTGCCCAATATAGGGATACCCATGAGCGGTGTAGGTTACCACACAAGGGCGGCTTTGCAGGGCGCTAGCCTGTAGGTTCGGCAGTAGTTCAAAAAGCACTTCACGCAGCGCCGCTGCCTCCGATCTGTTGCCATCCCCATGAAACCAATCCGCGATTGCCACCGCGCTTGCTAAAAGGTTCGGCGTATGGAGCGTGCCCCCAATCTTTAGATAGATCTTGCCATCTGGATAGCGGAGCGGCGGCAGCGAATAGATCGATGCCAACAGAGCGTTGTCTTGCAATCGATAGATGATACTGGGCAGGGCCCGCAACCGTTCGGCCTCCGTTGGAGCGATTTCGGCCAGCAGCACAGTGACCGCTTTGCGTTGATAGACGAGGGGGTGTGGCAACAACCAACTGCTATAGGCCCCAGCAGAAATCAGCACCTTTCGGGCAACGATCTCTTGTCCCTGATCCGTTGCAATCGTTACCCCTTGCGAGTGGGGCACTATCGCCGTCACAGTCTCTCTAATCAATGTTGCGCCATGTTGCAGAGCTACCGTTAGCTGCGCCTCGACCAGTTGTCGGGGATTTACATAACCGGCCCCTCCCCGTTCCCATAAAGCCGTTGCACCGGCGGGAAAGTGCAAAAATGGAAAGATTTCGTTGAGCCCGTCGTCCGTATGCTCCACCGTATAGACGGCATTCTCTGCTTGTCCAACCCTCTCGGCTTGATGGAGTGTATCATTGGTAGCACTCACGTCTGGACTGACGCGCAGGCAACCAGCCCTACCATGAAAGTGAACACCACTTTGCTCTTCTAGCGTAGCGTAGGCGGCCAGAGAACGTTTGCCCAATGTCCCCCAAATCGGATCGGGATCAATCACCCGCGTGATCCGGCCTTGATCATAGTGGCTGGCAAAGACCCCTTGATGGCTCTTCCAATCTGCTGGTTCCCCTGGTCCAATCGCGGCCACCTGCAATCCCACAACGCTCAAATATCGTGAGGCGGCAGCTCCGATCATCCCGTTGCCGATCACGGCGACATCATAAATTGGTGTCATGGCGATTCCTGCTCTTTCATGAGTAACGGCCCAATTCCAGCCGCAAAGGTGACCACGCCACTGAAGAGTAGAAAGCTCCAGTAGCTAATCGCTCGATTGACAAGCACAGCCGCAGCAATATTAAACGGAGGAAAGGGCAGCAACGCCAAGAGTGCCATGTTCACTGCTTCTATCTGCCCAATGCCACCAGGGGTAATCGGCACGACGGCAAAGATATCAACCGTCAACGCCACAAAGGTAACAGCCCCCAGAGCAGCGGTGACGCCCAGTGACTTAAGGACCAGCCACATCAGCAAGGCATCACAAAGCCAGATGTAGAAACTTTCCATTAGCACAAGGCAAGCGACTCCCGGCTGTTGGCCGAGGGAACGTAGACCCTGGATAACCTCCCCGGCAAAGCCGAGTAGCCGCTGCCACAGAGGTTGCTGCCAGCGTCGTTGTAACCATCCCAGCAGTGCTGGGGCGAGTAAGATAAGCATGCCAACCCCGATTACACCCGCAACCGCAACCCCATAGGTGAGCAAGACCCAGCCTGGCAGCGCCGTTCGTAAGACAAGAAACCCCACCCCCGATCCCACCACCAACAGTGCCACCAGATCGAGCACCCGCTCCAGCAGAATCGAGCCGACTGTACCCGCCACAGGAATGGGCGCGTGCTCGGTGGTCGACAGCCGCAACAAGCCAACCCGCAATAGATCCCCGGCGCGTGCCGGCAGTAACGCGCTGACAAACCACCCACTTAACAACAATGTCATGGCGGTACGCCAACGCAGTGGATAGCCCATCGCATTTAAGATCTGTTGCCACCGTAGACCGCGCACGGCAAAGCCGCTATAGTGAACGAGCAAGGCCAACACGATCCATCCTGGTTGTACATTGCGCAGTGCCGTTATCGCGGCACGTCCACCACCCAATAGCAGCAAGAGGGCAACGGTTACCACGGCCAGCCCAACCATAATTGCAATACGCCGGGGTCGCAAGTGCAGGTGAGAGAGTGCTGTGGAGAGAGATGAGACCGGATCGGTCACAAGATTTACGCTTTCAGCGGCAGTAGCTGCAGACGATACCGCGCCATGGCACGTCCATAGAGCGGAAAGGTCTGCTCTTCGACAAAGCCCTGCTGCGCGTAAAAACGGCGTGCACCGGCATTTCCGGCGTCAACCGTCACATCAAGCGCGCCGATATGGCGGGCTTGGCACGCCGCCACCAATTGCGCCACCAGTTGTGCGCCGAGCCCTTGGCTCCGGCGGGTCGGTTCAACCATGATCGACAACAGTTCAGCAACAGCAGCAGGTTCGCCTTGATCGGTCACTCTTCCAGCCCGGTGGCTTTGGGCAACATGGCGGCTTGGGGCAAAGGGGTAAAAGAGGGTCTCTATTGATCGCCAAAGCAACCTTGGGTGTTGACTATAGCGTAGCAGCAGTGGTGGGAAAAAGTGCAACAGATGCCGTGTCCCCAATTCAATAAAGAGACATCCAGTGCAAGTCGTTGCAGCAACAAAGCCGGCAATCGAATACGAGTTTGCTAGAGTAGATTGCCGATGGCCACCGATTGGCTGTCGATACTCTTCGTCACCAGTGTCCTGCACGGCAAAGCCAAAGCCTGTCGGTGATTGGGGGAGAGCGCGATAGAAGACCGTCAACACCTCTGGCCCCAGACTGGTAAGAAAGGTACCCGGCTGACCGGCAATATGTAAGCGGGCGGCATCTAACGCATGAATCGATCTCAAAGCGGTGATTTCCATAGGAAGATTGTAGCATAAGGGTTCTGAATAAAGTAACGGCTATCCTAGTAAAAGTCGAATTACATCTATCGTTTGCGTTAGATAGACAGCAGTGGCTTCTCCCACTATAATAGGAGCCGCACTACCTTAGAACCTATCCGTAAGTTCTCTGTTCCCGCTGGGCCACAACCGAATTTACGGATAAACTCTTACTACAGGTGGCTTGCATTGGTATCTATCACAAATTCGCTGTAGCGCTGGACCACAACCGAGTTTGGGGATAGGTTCTTATTCTAAACCATGCGCTGTTATAAAACAGTCGCGCTTTTCAGTGGTCATCGAGAACAGCGCTGTTGTCGTGACCATCCACGTAGAATCAGTAGCGAAAGGAAGCATTATGTCTTACGAAGCAAAGCTCAAGGAGTTGGGCTATACACTGGAGCCAATCGAACTCAATGCTGGTCGTCTGATGCACGCGGTGCGCTCGGGCAATCTGATCTATACTTCTGGCCAAGTTTCGCGGTTTGGTGGAAAAGAGGTTATTGGGAAAGTTGGCCGCGAGGTCACGGTCGAAGAGGGTTATGAGGGGGCCAAGATGTCGGCCCTCTGTTGTCTACAAGCAATTAAAACATTGGCAGGAAGCTTGGACAACGTGGTACGTGTTGTGAAGGTTTTGGGAATGGTAAATGTTGCGCCTGACTTTAACAACACCCCCGCTGTGATCCACGGGGCAAGCGATCTCTTTATCGAAGTCTTTGGTGAGGCGGGTCGCCATGCTCGCAGTGCTGTCGGTATGCAGATCCCATCTGACTATGCGGTTGAAGTCGAGGTTATTGTCGAGGTCAAATAAGGGTCCGTCCAGAAATAAGATAGCCGATTGTAGGGGCACGGTATACTGTGTCCCTACCGGAACTCGTCCAGATTAATTGTCGTCAGACGCGAATCATAGGGCAGCCCCAAAGCGGTCCATTCCGAACAGAAGCGGACCGCTTTGGGATGATAATCAATTGATAAGTTCAGTACCAATTAGGTGGCCATTGTGGCCATTGATGACACGTTGGTTCGTTCGTCCATTGGCATGGGGAATATGTTCTGTACTTTGCATCTGGGCAATTTGCAAGACCTTGTCAATATCATCTGGCGTCAAAGCCGCGGGCCGCGTTGCCAACAGATCCTCGTTGACGGCAATCGTGGCTGTCAACATTTTGTGCTCAATTCCATGCGCCTCACAGAAATCCATAAAGGCTTCCGTATCCTTGGGTAAACAGGCCCCACCGTAGGGTGCACCGCCACGTGTCCCGTAAATCGGGTTCCACATGCTCTCGGCGCTTCTGGCAACGATCGAACTCACCACGCTGCTGTCAACCCCCAATGTCTCACAGATTTGATGGACTTCATTGAAGTAGCTAATTTTTACGGCATTATAAATATTATTGACATACTTGATCATCTCGGCCTCGGTCGGCGTACAATGGACGATCAACCCGCCAAAAGGCATGTACAGATCATAAAGAACTTGCATTGTCATCTGATCAAGCACTCCTAACACTGTAATCCAAGGACGATCAAAGTCACTCTCTGAGGTCCGTTGGCGCAGAAATTCAGGATTCATTGCAAGCCCAAAGTCAACCCCACACAATTTGCCTGATGCCCGCTCTAGGATTGGACGAATAATCTCTTCCGTTGTGGTAGGGGGCACCGTGCTGCGGATCACAACACAAACATATTTCGCGGTTTGGGAAAGCCCAATACCGATATCATGAACAGCTTGTTTGATATGCTCAAGGACAACTTGCTTATTTACAGTGGGGGTGGAAACTGTTACCATGACTAAATCGACAGATGACCAATCGATACCATGAATAGTGGTCGAGCGAAGACCCTGTTCTTGTAATTGTGCAATTCGATTGACATCTACATCTACAAACGTAAGATGGTGCCCCTTTTTTGCAAACCCTTTGCCAGTTGCCTGACCAACAATTCCTGCACCAACGATCACAATGTTTGCCATTGCTTATTCTCCTAATCGTATGCAACACAAAAGGCAGTCACTATTACCAGCTACATCGTTTTCATTGCTGTATGCACCAATCGTGTAGGCCATGAGCCAACTGGTAAATGACTATATAGTAGATTGAATATTTTGGTTGGGCTGTGATACGCACCAGGGGATCCGCATACAGAATGATGTATAATTGGCTATCAATTTACATAGCACTGCGCATCTCTACGGTTTCATGGAGATTAAAAAGCACCCTATTCCACCGCGGTCTGGGCAAGTCCTATAAAGGAATATCGTCAAGCAATGAACATGTCATCGCTCTGTCGCAGAATGGTTACATCCTACCAGCCTTCCAAATAATAGCAAAATGCTAAGGCTTTTAAATTACGTAAACCTTACATATGCCTTATTATTTATCGTATTTTTGTCTCTAATCCTTCTTTTTTTATTTAGCCAATTTATGTAGCATTTTTCTACTTTACCGCAAAAAAAACGCGTATTGTCTATGAATTTGTACACAAATATCGTTCAATTCATTTGCAAATCATAGACAAATCGATCCGACTTTACGAATTACAGGCTAATTAGCTAATTAATTTTCTAAAAACAATATAGTTTCCACTCATTCTCTTTCGGATGCGCTATCATCTTTCTTGCAATCTATCATCAACCAAAGCATCATATTACTCTGTAGAAATTTGAGAGGGAATTCGTCTGCCAATCATCAAATTGAGTAAATTTCCGTCGGCCAGGCGTATATAGATGGTCTAATTATATTTCTGAATAGATAGCCTTGATCTCCGTGTATGATACCGATAGCAGAAGCCAAGAGTTGATATGGGAACCCAGATAAGCGAACACGAACCAACCTATCTACGGATCAATGAGGTTGTCCGACAGATCCCGCCAGGCCAGGTGGCGACGTATGGCCAGATTGCGACGATCGTTGGCCACTGTACGGCGCGCATGGTTGGCTATGCGATGGCTGCATTGCAAGGGGATGACGCTGTTCCTTGGCAGCGCGTCATCAACGCGCAAGGGCAGATCAGTCCACGTGCCAATAGCGGTAGTACGGAGCTGCAGCGTCTTTTGTTAGAGCAAGAGGGCATTCTGTTCAAGGCCAACGGCGGTGTCGATCTGCGGATCTATAGGTGGGGAGGACCGCCGTTGGCCTGGTTACTTGAGCATGGCTACGAGCCTATGCCTCAATGGCGAGAGGGGTAGGTTCAACGTTCAGCACCGCAAACCACAAGGGATCCATATCATCGGGGCGACCATTGTAATTGATGAGAATCTCCTCACCGGCAGCAATGTCGCGTAGTGCCGTATAGGTAATCACCAGTTGCTCATACTGCTTGGCATAGACCGCGTTGGGCATGTATGAGTGGTTGAAGAGTGAGCCCATGCCCAATGCCAAGGCCGCCCCCCCCTGCCAATCGTAACAGTAATCAAAAAGCTTTGTGCGCTCCGCATAGAGCCACTCTTCCGGTGACAAAAGGATTATCGGCGCGTATTCAAAGACTGTCCCGGCAGCAATAGGCTCCTTGGTAAAGACGCCACGCCCCCGGCCATCCGTTTCCACAACCTGCAACATACATTTCTCCATCGATTTTCAACACACAAACACCCATCACTATATCCGCGTAACCACAACTATTGGGCTTTTGCCCACGAAACTGTTGTAATTCACATACGGATACTATGATGGGTGCTTTCGTCTCTACCATTGTAGCACGCTCCGCTATTGCACTCAAATCCTTTAATCACGCTAGGGTAACTTGCTGAAAGCCATCTGTTTAAACTTGGCATTTGCTTACTAAAGTTGCAAGGGAACTGATACCAACCAGGCTCACAACGTACGCTACACTTTGGATATAACGATGCCACAGATTAGTAGAATGTTGATTGGAATGCAAAAGATAACCGAGGGCATACCGGCATGGAACTGACCATTACCGAACAATTTGTCAACCAGAGGCTAAAGAAATTGCGCCTTGCAAGGAACGGAACGCTGCTCCTTCATCTCTTTTCGTTACCACTCTTAGTGGCGCTTGTGGCATTGCTTTTCTATCTGGCGAGAGCGATGCCGCCCTTTGGCACAGAACCAGCCCACACCGTCTTCCCGTTGCTTCTAGGTGATTATCTACTGTCCACTTTAGCGTTGTTTATGGCCATTGGCATCCATGAACTTGGCCACCTAATCGGTGCGTGGTGGGCTAACTACTACGTAGCGATGATCATGGTTGGTCCGTTCGCCTGGGTAAAAACGGCAAAGGGGATACGTTTGCGCTTGATCCAAAACAATTTGCTACAGATGAGCGGAGTTGTCTTGACCGGTCCCCTTGATCGCACTCATCTACGCTGGCGGTACTTTGGAGTTGTTTTGGGTGGACCGTTAGCCAGTCTGATTTGGCTACTGTTTTTGTTGATGCTTCGCTCTTGGTTCTCATTGCCCATGGGCTTCAACTGGTATCACATCGGACTAGACATTTTTATACTCATTGCCTTTTTCACTTGTCTATTCGCATTGCTGCCGGTAAAACAGGGAGTAGCCTATTCTGATGCGTTGCAACTGTTCTACCTAATGCGCAACAATAGCGTATTTCTACAAAACTTACACTTAACAAGCCTCTCGCTCCAGGTCCTTGTAGGAACTAGCCCCTACACCCTTCTTAAAGCAGCCCTTACAGAATTCAGTGACTTTCCAAAGACGGGTAACATTTCCAGCGGGGCAGCGCTGTTGCTCTTCGACCGTGCCATTGAGAGCGAAGACTTCAACGCTGCCAAAACATACCTGGATTTGGCATTGGCAGGATCTAGTCAACCGGTCGCGCCACGGTTGTTGTTGGCAGCCGCTTATTATCATGCAAAAATTGCCCACGATCCCATTCAGGCACGCCATTGGTTAGCCATGTGCAGCTTTCACTTGGCACACACTATTCTGCTCCCCTCGATTGAAACGATGCTACTCTATGTCGAGCTACGCCAGCGCTATCAGCATGTGGAAGCACTGATTTTACTGGCAGAAGGCGATGCCGTTGCTGCTCACCGTGCGGCTACAGCGAGCCTAAAACTGTTAGATGATAGTATTGAGCTTGGTCTATTTGATTGGCAAAAGTCACAATTAACAGCACTGCAACAACAAAGTACCCTATTCTTTTCCATGCAAGAAGTAACTCATATAGAGAACAAAATAAGAACGCGCCAAGTGCGACGAAGCCCCATGTTGCGTCACTTGTTTGGGACAATCGCGGCACTGTCACTTTCTACTTTTACATTGGCCATTGTCTGCCTCTTGATTACATCTTGGAATCTCAATTTGATGCGTTATGAGTTGCTAGCTGTCCATCATATTGACCGTTCCGATTATGAAGCGGCGGTTACAGATTATACGCAGGCAATTACTGCGATGCCAACGCGCTGGCTTACTTATTGGCGGCGTGCTAATGTTTATCAGAAATTGGAGGATTTGCCACATGCCATCGATGATTTTACGCAAGCCATCACCTTAAGCACTAAGCCACAAGCCAATCTCTATTTGCAACGGGGTAGCACCTACTATCGAATCGCTGACCACAAAGCGGGCAACAAAGATTTACAGCAGGTGTTGCGACTTAGCGCCAATACTCCGAATGCGGAAGAGTGGAGCGCCGCAGTCCGCAAAGTCTATACAGGCGCGGGCATCAATGCTTATAAGTAAGGCGACTATTCCGCTGCTGTTTTCGATTTGACAGCAGCGCTCGCTAGTGGTGCCAACGACGCCCATACCTACTGGTATCGTGGTGCCGCTCACGCAGCACTACGCAACTACCATGCGGCGCTTGCTGACTACAATGATGCTATCATTAGGTTAAATCCCCAATCGGCAGCACTCTACGGGTTCCGCGCTGACACATATCATCAGTTGGGCAGTTTTGAAGAAGCCGTGGCAGATTACAGCCACATGTTGATATTGGATGGGAATGCCCTAGATGCATACTACCGGCGTGGCAAGAGCTATTTTCAACTGGGTGAATACGCGGCGGTATTGGCAGACTGGCGGCATGTAACAGCATTACAGAATAACGAGCCCTGGTTGACCATCTATCGGGGAGTGGCTTACGCGGAACTTCATAAGTTTACAGAGGCAAAACAAGCATTGCAACAGAGCAGCGTTAGCAAAACCGGCGACGACCTCTACCAACTGGCAACCTTGCTGGTAGAGGTCGGGCACACATTTCAAACAGAAACAGCACGCGTATTCATAGCGAAAGACGAGAAAGGCAAGACGGTGTATCTTACTTCGCTTTCCCTGTTCGCAGCCCGATATGCAATTCCTGCAATTGCTTCTCGCTGATCGTGCTGGGCGTATCGAGCATCAGGTCGGTGCCAGCCGCCGTCTTGGGGAAGGCGATAACATCGCGAATACTTAGCGTTTCGGCAAAGAGGGTCACTAGGCGGTCGATGCCTAAGGCAATCCCACCATGAGGGGGAGCCCCATATTGGAATGCTTCCAACAGATGGCCAAATTGACGCTGCGTCTCTTCCTTGTCCATCCCTAACATGGCAAAGAGCCGATCCTGCCGGTCGCTGCGATGGATGCGGATGCTGCCACCACCAATCTCCCACCCATTCATCACCACATCATAGGCTTTGGCCAGTACATTGCCGGTGTCACTCTCCAGCTTGTCCCAATCCTCTTCGAGCGCGCTGGTGAAGGGATGGTGGACCGCCTGCCAACGCTTCTCATCATCGTTGTATTCAAGCAACGGGAAGTCGACCACCCAACAGAAGGCCAGCTTGCTCGTGTCAATCAAATCGGCACGGCGACCGATCTCCAGCCGCAGATTACAGAGCGCCTGCGCCACCACCGCCGGCTTATCCGCCACCAGCAAGATTAGATCGCCCATCTGCGCCCCACTGACCTGCACCAAACCGCTGATCTCGGTGGGCGAGAGGAATTTAGAAATCTGGCTACGCAAGGCGTCAGCACCATAGTTGCCATCGGCGTCGGGTGCACCAGTCACGCCAATCCAGGCGAGCCCTTTGGCGCCATAGGGCTTGACAAAGTCGGTCAACTCATCAATTTCACGCCGCGCCAGGCTGGCACCACCGGGATAGAGGACGCCTTTGACCTGACCACCAGCGGCCAACGCGTTTTTAAAGACGCCAAATTCACTCTCAGCCACCACGGTGCCGGCGTTAAAGAGCGTCAACCCAAAGCGCAGATCGGGGCGGTCGATCCCATATTTATCCAGTGACTCGGCATAGGTGATCACGGGGAAGGGCACTTCTTGGATCGGCTTGGCCTTGAGCGTCGCACAAAGTTCGATCAGCATCCTCTCAATCAGCGCACGAATATCTTCTGCCTCAACAAAGCTCATCTCCAGATCCAATTGGGTAAATTCGAGCTGCCGGTCGGCACGCAGATCCTCATCGCGAAAGCAGCGCGCGATCTGGAAGTAACGTTCGATGCCGGCGACCATGAGCAGTTGCTTTAACTGCTGTGGGCTTTGGGGCAAGGCATAGAATTCGTGGGGGTGAAGCCGGCTGGGCACGACAAAGTCGCGCGCGCCTTCCGGTGTACTCTTGAGCAAAATCGGCGTCTCGATCTCCAAAAATTTGCGATCTGATAGATAGTCGCGGATAAAGCGGACGAGGTTGTGGCGCAAGGTAAGATTTTGCAACATACGTGGACGGCGCAGATCGAGGTAGCGATATTTTAGCCGTAGTGCTTCGTCCACATCATCCGCCGCGTCTGTAATATAAAAGGGCGGGTTTTTCGAAGGATTGAGGATCACCACATCAGTGGCAATCACCTCAATGTCACCGGTACTCAAATTGGGATTTTCCTGGCCGGCAGGGCGCGCCTGCACCGTGCCGGTGATCTGCATGACAAATTCATTGCGCGCTTGTTCGGCTGCCTCATGTGCTGCCGCGCTCAGATCCGAACCAATCGTTACTTGGGTAATACCAAAGCGATCACGCAGATCGAGAAAGATCAATCCGCCATGATCGCGCCGGCGGTTGATCCAACCCGCCAACGTTACAATCTCCCCAATCCGGGCGCTAGTCAACTCTCCACAACTATCTGTTTTTAACATCGATTTTCCCTTCAGCAGCATTATCAGTAGACCGCAACCGGGCGCGGTATTCTCCTTGACCTATCACCTGTCGCGGATCGCCCAAGTTGCGGTTTACAGGGTATTGAAGATTATTTGTAATTTATTCTTATATTACTGTTATTATCGTAAAAACTAAGTATTCAAGTATTTTGTCACCCCTGCGCAGGCAGGGGTCTACCCACCTGGACCCCCTGCCTGCGCAGGGGTGACAATGTCGAAACCGTTAATTTACACTGGAGTTATGCTAAATAGTATCAGAAATATCGAAACCCTCATTCTAAGCCAAAGGCAAAGAATCTTTATCCCTGCAAAAGCGACTGCGCACCATCGATCCACATCTCGGTGCCGGTAATGTGCGAGGCATTGTCCGATAGTAGAAACGTAATCAACTGTGCCACCTGGTCCACAGTGCCCCGTTCGCCACCGGTGAGTGGAATATTTCCCTTGGGGAAGGTGACGGGATGACGAACCGTCTCCACATTGCGCAGGTGGGTGTTTTCACGAATATTCGTTGCAATCCCGCCCGGACAAATCGCATTGATGCGAACACGATGGGGTGCCAATTCGAGAGCCATCATTTTGGTGAAGGCGACTTGGGCCGCTTTGGCACATGAATATGCCGTGGCCCCCGTATTGCTAAACATACGCGTGCCATTGACCGAAGCGATAACCACAATCGCGCCACCCGCTTTTTTCAGGTAGGGCGCAGCATACTTGACGGTGAGAAAGGTCCCCTTGAGGTTGACATTGAGCGTTGTATCCCATTCATCGGGCGTGATCTCTTCAATCGGTGCCCAAACGCCATTGATGCCCGCATTGGCAAGTACGAGATCGATGCGTCCCCACTGTTGGGCCACCTGCGTAATGGCTGCGTCCATTTGCGCGGCATCAGCGACATTCGCCGTCAAGGCTAGGGCCTTGCCGCCATGCTGCGTGACCTGAGAGGCGATTTCTGCTGCACGGTCGGCCAATAAATCGAGTGCGGCAACCTTGGCTCCGCCGGCTGCCAAGGCCAACGCTGCTGCTTGGCCAATCCCCGAACCGGCTCCGGTGACTACAGCAACTTTTCCTGTGAAATCCATAGCTGGTGCTTGTACTTTCTAGCGTCTGACGCAACGGGTTTTATTGGTTCATAAGGTGGGGCAGCCATTTTTCAACAGTGCCCTCTATCGTCTATGATATCACAGATTGATCATTTTGATCGAAGATATGCAAGAAGATTGAAGCTATTTGAAAGGAATTCCAATGAGCGATGCGAATATTTTTCAAGACAAATTTGGTAAGCCGTCCGGTCGCGCGGCGACCAAAGTTGTGGGGTATATGGACGAATGGATACAGAACTTTATCCACAACGCGCCCTTTGCCATCCTTTCCACAAGCAACGCCGCGGGCCACTGCGATGCTTCCCCCAAAGGGGGCAAACCAGGTTTTATCAAAGTGATCGATGAAACCCATCTGCTGATCCCCGATGTCGCCGGCAATCGGCTCTTTCAATCCTATGATAACGTGAGCCGCAACCCACGCGCCGGGCTGCTCTTTATGATCCCCGGTGTGAACAGCACCGCGCGCGTCAACGGCACCGTCGAAGTGGTCGATGCCGATGCGTTGGCGGCCAGAAATATTGAGATGGAGATTTTTAACCCTGACGAGGCGGCAAAAATTCTACAGGGGCTGCTTTTGACGGTAGAGGAAGCATATGGTCACTGTCCACGCGCCTTTAATTTTTCGGAGTTGTGGAACGAGGAGACGATCCGGCAGAACAAAGAAGCATCGCCGATTGGATAAGAATCGCTCCGTAACTTCGCTTGTGGCCCAGCGGGAAGAGAAAATTTGCGGGTAGAGCGTAAGTTCAATCCCTCATAGCCCAATGCAGAATTAACAGAGAACTGTTGCATTGGGCCTTTCGGGAAAGGGTCGGTGATGCACCGTCATCGGTGGATCGGCGTGACCCCTTCCTGGAAGACTTGCCAAAGAACGCTGTTTCCACTGTATTAACAAAAAGGGCATATAGGGTGGCACTGGTCAGAATGACGTAGTGATAACCTCTAGCCACTTCTCACCCTCCTTGGGGCGTAAACCGTTGCCACTGGCCTTCCGAGACCACTTCAATGGCGCCGTTGACCACTCTGATGGCGGTCTGATCGTCAATCCCGTAGGTCGGCACTGGTACCTCGGCGGCCATTCTTGCCACGTGGGCTGTGGAACTTTCCGGGTGCTTCTCGTGATCCAGATGCGGAAGCAATGCAAAGTCAACCAGTCCCAGCCCCTTATCGATGACGAAGGGCGTATGCGGGTCGTCGTACGTCTCTCCGAAAATCGGGGCCGTTACCATACTGCCGGCGCTCACCCCCACATAGACTGTCCCCTGTAGCGACGGCAGGAGCTCTGCCAGTCCGGACTCCCGCATCCAGCGGCACAGATACAGGACATCGCCACCATAGACCAGCAGGGCGTCAGCCTCCTGAACCGCAGCGGTCCAAACCTCTTTTTTGATGCTGGGTAGGGCCGTGAGCTCAAGCACGCCCAACGACTTCCACCCCAATTCACACATGGGATTGGCGGTTGCTCCGCTGATAAACCGGTAGGCCATTGCAGGTCCGCCGGGGAAGGGGTAGATCGCGGTGGGAATGCAGAGGGCGGTGGCCTCGGCGATTGGTTTACCCAAGAGGTCGATCAGCGCGTTGTGGATGCTAGGGTTTTTGATGCCGGCGGACGTGAGAAGATACTTCATGATGCCTCTTTTTGTTGATTTTATGGAGCCGAAAGGCTCCTCTACTCTCTCGCTTTGAGACAGAAGCAGCACGAGCCTAGAAATAAAGACCCATGTATTATTAATACCTTCGCCAAACCTTGTTTTGGCGGAAATTTCCAGATGTCATTCCTGCGCAGGCAGGAATCTACTCGTGTAACATGAAGATGGATTCCTGCCTGCGCAGGAATGACGGCTCTAATTTCTGAAATTGGC
>DAOUCA010000160.1:0-4568 GCA_034432375.1 Caldilineaceae bacterium | reverse complement strand
GCCCTGATCATCTCGCATGATCGCTGGTTCCTTGACCGCATCGCCACCCATATCCTGGCCTTTGAAGGGGACAGCCAGGTCTATTGGTTCCCCGGCAACTATACTGAATACGAAGAAGATCGGCGTCGCCGCTTAGGCCCAGCCGCCGATCGCCCCCATCGCCTCACTTACCGGCGATTGACGCGCGACTAAGATCCATTCTTACCTTTCCTCTCGCTGATGGCCCGCTCCCCTTCGTGATGCGCAGATGAAAGAGCGTTGGGATCTCCTCTTTTCTCTTTGGCTTTGACTAGGGTCTGTTGAGATTTGCCAAAACGACCAATCAATTGGCCGACTAACCCCGAAAAGCCGCCTCAGCGGCTACATAGCTAGCCGCTGAGGCGGCTTTTCGGTGTTAGCAGCGGGTTTCAACCCTGCAAAATTGAAATGTCAACAGAACCTAGTATTTTACGATCAAAGCCAAAGAGATCACTACAGCGCGCCCAGGCCACCTTGGCAGAGGTGACCGTTCTACGATCACGGATATCGAACGTGATAAAATAACTGGTGAATGTGTCTGACCAAGCTTGGCCGGCTCGACTAACCGGCAAAGGCGGCATCATCCCTGCTTCAGTGATGGGCAGCTCGTTTGATGAATTTGTATACTAAGCAAGGCCATAGATGAGAATAAAAACGCGCTACTTACACCTGTGTGCTATTCTCATCTATGAGCTCTTGCACTATAGTTATCGTGATTGTGGTGGTCGATGGTTGGAATGCTGACTGAGGCTACTTTAGTTATGGCGTAACCGCCGTCAATACGTCAGCTGGTACGGTAATTGTGATCTTGTTGTTGATCTCCGTAACGCTGTACTGCTCTTGAAGCGTGAATGGCTGAAGCGATTGCGACCCGGCAACAGTTTCGGTCTTACCTTCTGCCTGGAATGTGTACTGGATCGGCTGCTGATCGCCCGCGGTCAGCCAAATATCTGCTTGGGCCATTGTTACTTTCAGTGGCGTACTTGGGGATCCTCCCATGCGCGTTCGAACCAGACCAAGCAATACCTGGGCATCGGTACCTAGGTAATGGGTGGCGACGATGCCATTTATGGTTTCTTCACCGATTACAACGCTCTTTGCCACCAACTCGGCAAGCGGTATGCCGGCTCTCCGCGAGACGTTCGCGACGTCAAGCTCTGTAGCGGCGGCAGCGCTCTCTTCGCGCTTGCTTACACCCCAGCCGCCCTGCTCTGCGGTGGCTGGGCACATTGGGCAGTATGTAAATGCAAGATCATCCACTAGATAGCTCTCATCCATTACACTGGGTGTGCCAGATTGCGGATCGATCATTGTGGTGACGTAGTGGGCATTGTAGCCGTTGGGACCTGTGCTCTGCGTCCAATAGGCGTTGTACTCTGTAGTACCACCGCCGGTTGAACCATCCGGTAGCGTGAGGTGCGCTTCGCTGTGTAGCGTAACATGATAGGCACTGATCGAATCCAGGCGATCAACCGCAGACAGTGGGCTCTCTACTTGCGGTACGATCTGCCTGTGTGGTTCATTAGCAGTGGTCGTGGGCGTGCTGGTCAATTGACAGGCAGCTAACAGTGCAACAAATCCAGTCAGAAAAATCAGCTTAAGACGGGCATCTGGTCTCATCTTGAATACTCCTTCTATTGTGAATGCTAGTGAGTGTGTTCATGATGATACTCTAGCAAACGGCCAGGGCATAGCAAGAGCCAGATGTGTACCATGTCAAGATACACATACGGATTGTATCCATCTGTTATGCCAAAATGTGGATCATCGCGTCAGTTCAACCGCGCATTACGGGCTTTTACAATTGCTTGGCTACGATCCGCGACTTGCAGCTTGCTAAAGATGTTTGATACGTAGTTGCGCACAGTTTTTGTGCTTAAGGCCAACTGGTGAGCAATGGCTTCATTATTGCTGCCTTGCGCCATTAGTTTGAGAACATTGCGCTCACTGTCGGTCAATTCGGGGAAGAGGTCTACCGCGACAGCGGGGCGGGCGGAGAAAAAGCTCATCATCCGCCGGGCAATGGCCGGGCTAAAGATGGCCTCACCGTGGCCAACCGCTAGAATGGCGCGTGTCATCTCGTCGTCGTCCATGTCTTTGAGCACATAGCCGCGTGCCCCGGCTTGCATGGCCGCAAAAACAGAATCGTCGTCGTCAAACATGGTTACCACCAACATGTGGATTTGGGGATTCAGTGCCGCGATTTGACGAATCGCGATGAGCCCACCTTCGGGCATCTGTAAATCCATCAGCACCAGATCAGGTTGGAGTTGTTCGGCTAGACGTACGGCTTCGGCCCCATTCGCAGCCTCCCCCGCCACGCGCACCTGTGGGATTGTTGCGAGGAGTGCACGCAGCCCCTTGCGGAAGAGCGGATGATCATCGGCAATCAGAATGGCAAGTGGTTCAATCATCGTAGCGTTCCTTCAATGGGAAAGTTGCCCTCACACAGGTACCGCCGGTAGATGCGGACAGAATGGACACAGTGCCGCCCAGCTCCATCGCGCGCTCTTGCATGGATCGGTGGCCTACGCCGGCGAGATAGGTAGGAGGCAGGCCGCAGCCGTTGTCGGTCACGGTGAGCGTGAGCGTAGCCTCGTTCATCGCCAGGTTAATCGTACAGTGGGTAGCGTTGGCATACCGTACGATGTTGTGGAGCGCCTCGGCGGCGATGCGGTAAATTGCGACTTCAACAGCAGCGGGCAAAGGCGGCAGTACATTGGGTGCCTCAACCGTGCGCGTCAGGCTATCGCTGGCTAAATCAAGATGGCGCAAGGCACCAATCAGCCCAAATTCATCCAGCATGGGTGGCCACAGATCATAGACCAAACGACGAATTTCGCCCGTGGCGGCGCGCACATCGTCACGTAGTTCGTCAATCAAGCGCTCGGCCTCGTCGGGGTTGTCGCGCACAGTACGCCGCACGGCGCTCAATTGCAAGCGCAGGGAAGCCAGCGTCGGGCCAAGGTCATCGTGCAGATCGCGGCGGATACGCCGGCGCTCCTCTTCACGGGCTGTCACCAGTTGTTCGCGCGAGGCTTGCAACATCTCCCCGGTTTGCGCAGCGTGCAGCGTGATGCCCACAAGCCGCGCCAGACGATTGAGCAATAGATGCTCGCTGGTGGTCAGTTGCTCATTCGGTAACCGCGACCCTATCGCCAGCCAACCGACTGCGACCTCCCGATAGTTGATCGCTATGCGCGTGTGAACGCAGCCTTTGACCGGTGCGCCAAATGCTGCTATCGCGCCACCGGTCGTCTCAAGCTGCACATACGGTAACTTGACCGTACGACCGATCGTTTCGGCAATGGTGCCGAGCATGGATGGGTCTGAGGAGGCAGCCGTTAGCGAATCGCTCATTTGCCCAATAATCTCAATCTGCGGAATATTTATGTCATAGACCACGTGATAGAGACGCGGTTGTACCCAATTCCACACTGGTTTGAGGGTTAGGGCTAGAACCACGATTGCAAGGAGATTGAGCAACCAGATTGTTCGATGGTTGGTATAGGGGAGACTCTGTGTGATCGCGATATAGATCGGAAAACTGTAGCTGAGCAATACAACTGCGAGGAGGAAGCGGTAGAGAAGATCATTGCCATCAAATTGGCGGCGCAACTTAGTCATTATCGTCTCGGCAAGATCAGCACGGCAAAATCAGCATGGCAAGATCAGCACGGCAAGCACTCGGCTATACACAGAACCCAGCGGCTCAGCGTCAATGAGTTCTGTCAAAGTTTAGCATAGATTCATCTGCAATCCTAGTGCTGCCTAAAGTGAACTCTAGCGCTGACTGTCACTGTCAACCACGCATTTGCCGGAGTGGATCGGGGTCGGACAGTGACAGTCACCTTCGACGAACCTATCGTTCTCAACGTGCTTTCACTTCTGGTACGGCAAGTGGCGTCTGCTCGCGCCATAGACAAAGAATAATCGAAAGTAGTGCTAGCACAACACCGAAGGCAGCAAAAACACGTGTTGTGTCATCACCCGCGAAGAGTGCCCCCATAATGCCAGAGATAGTATTGAAGGCGCTGAGGACAATAATCAGGATCACGCCCCAGCGCTGTGCGTGCCATGCACCATAAGCCGCAACAATCGCGAGGACATCCGCGGCAAAACTCAAGAGGACCATGAAAAAGGGCGGGCCGCTGCTGTCAGCCATGGCGGCCTGATTAACAACGGTCATCCCCTGCATCAGAGCGGGAATCTCATAGATAATCATGTCGGCCAGGGATAGCACCAGCACAATGACAGCAGCGATCTTGAGCGCGGTCGAACGAGTAAGCCTATTCATCGTTTGTCTCCTTATACTGCTTGAACTTGAGAACTACCTGAGAGACACCCCCTTAAAAGTGGCACTTGTCAGACTGTTTTTACACGAGAGGCATTGTGCCATTTTTAAGGGGTTTATCTATAATAATACCTTCGCCAAACCTTGTTTTGGCGGAAATTTCCAGATGTCATTCCTGCGCAGGCAGGAATCTACTCGTGTAACATGAAGATGGATTCCTGCCTGCGCAGGAATGACGGCTCTAATTTCTGAAATT
>DAOUCA010000159.1:0-19851 GCA_034432375.1 Caldilineaceae bacterium | reverse complement strand
TCCTGCGTAGGCAGGAATCCAGGCCGATGACAGATGGATTCCTGCCTACGCAGGAATGACAGCGGCGGCTCCTATCTGTTTCTACAGCAATCAGGCTCCTCCAAAACTCCGCTTTTCGTTCTGAATTCAGTATAGCAGCGGGTTTCAACCCTGCAAAATTGAAATGTCAACAGAACCTAGTACAGTGGCGTAAATTGACCAATAGGTAACTTGAAGATTCTTCCGAGCAAAAAGCCGCTCTGAGGAATGACAGAACTATTGGTTTATGTACGCCGGGATGTACTACCGTTGTGGCAAAGTTGCCCCGAATCTTAGCGCCCGCTGTAAGTAGATAAAGCCCAACCGTTGCTGCGACTGCGGATTCCCCATCGCTTCTTGGCCCGCACCCAGTAAAGCCATAAAGGCAGGATAGTCAGGCAACGTGGCGATTTCTGCGTCGGTCAACAGCGGTGTGCCCTGCAATCCGCTCATATAGAGGAACATCAACCCATAGTAAATCGCGCAAAAGGCGCGCATGTACGCATAGAGATCCGCTTCTTCTGCCGTTAGTGCTCGTCCAAAATAGTGCTGCAAAAATGTCATCTCCGCTTCCTCACTGCGAAAGCAGAAGAAGTTTGTGCAGCAGGTCAGGTCAAAGTAAAAATTGTCCTGACCTGCCGTCGCCCAATCGATCAGCCACAGCCGATTGCTTTCAAAGAGCAGGTTGCCGGGATTGATGTCGCCGTGCGACGGGCGCAGATGGGCTGGATCGGTCAACTGCGGCACGACTTCACGTAGCAGTGTGATACTGTCCATTACCTCTTCTGTGGCCTGCACCTTTGCCGGTAACCATCCATAAATCACCTCAGCTTTTGCAAAGATCGACTCACCCCTTGGCAGTGTCGGCCCGTGATGTAATGTGCGTATCAGATCGGCAAGCAGCGGCAACAAAGGCGGCCGCTCCTTGTGCCAAGGAAAGAGCGGCTGACCCGCCACAAAATCGGTGATGGCGATACCGCTTTGTGCATCGGCATAGTAGAGATGGGGCGCAATGCCCAACTGATTGATGACGTTCATCACGGCATGTTCATGTGCCAAATCATTGTGCGGATCCTCCGGTGCGGTGAGACGAGCAACATAGTGCTGCTCAGCGACTGCGATCTGATAGAGCGTTGAGGTCGATAGACCACCGCCCAGGGCAGCGACCGGCGACCAGGGTTCGTCAGGAAAAACAGCGGCAACAGCCTGGTCAATCAATGGCAGAGCGGACGTTTTGATTTCACTTTTTTGCATCAGTCGATTCTTTCAGATTTTTGCCTGTACGACAAGTAACGATTTCACCAAGGGAAGAGAGGCGCTATAATAGGTTCTTAGCGCAAAGCTATCTACTACGACAACGTTAAATTAGACAGGATTTACGGAATTTACAGGATGTCTACAGCAGAAAGAAAATCTTGTAAATCTTATAAATCCTGTCTATTGATTGAAATTTAACGTTGTCGTACTACTCAACCGGCGCATTGCATAAGTCCAATGCCGCACACAATCATAACGTAACTAACGTTAGTTTCAAAATCCAAGTCATACTGATCACAGGTAAGTCTATATACTTCAACAAGTTGCGGTGGATTAAAGCAGCAGAAGGTACGCAGATCTCTGGTTTCGCGCCCCCTAGCAGCTTGTCGGCGAGAAGAACCAAAAGTATTTTTGGATGCGGATTTTTGCCGAATATTGTAAGAAATCTGCATTTTTTAGCATTTTTCAGCGTCCGGTTACGCCCTCTCCGACAGCCTGCTAGTACCCAGCAAATAGCAGCCTACACAACCGGTGGCCTGAATCAGTTCTAAATAAAATAAGCCCGGCATCGCTTGGCGATGCCGGGCTTATTTTGCTGGCTCTATCGATCTACTTTCTGAATTGCCAAAGCGAGCAACAAGGGTTAGGCAATCAGAGCGGCGTAAGCGCTATGCCTTATTGCCCAAAAGCGCCATTCAAACCATTTGCGGCCAACTGCACAGCATCTTGGGCCTCGGGTAAGAGCGCAGCCATCCCAAAGAACTCATGGGTCACGCCATCAAAATTCTGATACGTCACATCCACACCAGCTTCTTGCAGGCGCTTGGCATAAGCTTCGCCTTCACTGCGCAGCGGGTCGATCTCGGCGGTAATGACGGTGGCGGAGGGTAGCCCACTGAGGTCAGTCGCCAGCAGTGGTGATGCATAAGGGTTCACGGCATCAGCGTCGCTGTTGATATACTTTTCGACAAACCAACTCATCATCGCCCGGTTGAGCGGCGCAGCGTCGGCATTGGCTTCGTAGGAGGGTGTGCTGTTGTTGATGACCTGCGCTACCGGATAGACAAGCAGCTGGTGGACAGGCAGTTGGTCGCCCTGATCACGGGCCAGCAGTGAGACAACGGCGGCGAGGTTGCCACCGGCGCTTTCGCCGGCCACAGCCACGCGTGTCGGGTCACCATTGATGGTGGCGGCGTTATCCAGAACCCACGTGTAGCCAGCATAGGCATCTTCGACCGCGGCAGGGAAGGGAAATTCCGGTGCCTGACGATAGGCGACCATGACGACGATACTGTTGGTCGCGTTGACCAGGGCTCGGGCGGAGGCTTCATAGGCGTTGATGCCAGCAATCACCCAACCGCCGCCGTGATAGTAGACGATGACTGGGAAGGGCCCTTCGCCTTCTGGTGTCAGCACACGCAGTAGAATTTGATCGCCGTCATAGGTAGAAATCAGTCGGTGGCCGATACCGCCCACTGGCTGCGGTGCCGTCACTTCGCCACGCTCGGCGAGCACAGCCACAACGGCATCGCCAGGCGTTGGTTCCTGACGAGCGACGCGGGCCGAAACTTCAGCAATCGGCGGGGCTTCAAAAGCAGCCAACGCATCAAGCACGGCCTGCATATCTGTAGTCGGTTGTCCGGCTGTTACCTCGCTCATCAACTCGGTGATTTCCGCAGGCAGCTCCATCGTCAGGACATCAGAGATCGTTTTGGTATCGGTCATGCCCGTGGTATCGATGCCCATGGTGTTCGTCATGGCCATAGTATCGGTCATGTCCACCGTATCGATCATGCCCACAGTGTCGGTCATTCCCATGGTATTCGTCATAACCATCGCCGGAGCCAGCACGAGGGATTCAGCGGCGGCAATCGTGTCGGCAATATCAGGCACCAACACATTGGTCATTGCTGTAGTGTCAGTCATACCCACTGTGTCAGTCATGCCCACTGTGTCAGTCATGCCCACTGTGTCAGTCATACCAATCATATCGGTTATCGCCGGGGTAAGTTGCAGCGCAAGTGTCGGCACCGTAGTAGGCGCGGTTTGTGCAAAGGCTTGGGAACTCGTTTGAGAGGTCACCAGCAGGGTTACGGCAATCGCACCGGCCAGCAAGGTTAGAAAAATTGCCAAGGGGTTTCGTGACTGCTCTTGCATGAGTAAAGGATCTTTCTGTGACTATTGTCGAATCAAGTGAAGTACACCTTTATTTATTCACAAATAAAGCTGCAATACTATAAGCCTCACCCAATCCATTTACCTATAGTACAGGATATAGGGCTCAGTCACAGATAAATAGTACATAGCTCAACTATCGTTCCCTGTTTCTGCGATTGACTGTTGCCACAATTGTCTCTATCGATGCCATTGTTACTTGCGCATCGACGATCTGTGGCGGCACAATTTCGCAGCGCCAGCTTTGCAACTGGTTTAACGATCTTTTTGTCTGCGGGTGTGCCCATAGCCCCCGATTCATCGACGGTGCAATCAACACGCGACAGCCCGCGCCCAGCCCATCGGCAATCATCGCTGTTGCCAGATTATCAGCCAAGCCAAGTGCGATCTTATTAAAGGTGTTAAAGGTGCAGGGGGCCACGAGAAGCGTGCCAAAGGGATACCGGTCAAGTGGCGCTTGCCGGTAGGCGTGGATCCAATGATTGCCGGGGATCGCCATGAGCGGGGCAGGGGCAGTGACCTGCGCGACATTGGGGGTCAGCACCGAATAAAGCGTAAAACCTTCGGCCAACAGTGCCCGAATCAAGTCCGGCAGTTGGATACAAGTCCCTGCGCCCGTACCAAACAAAAAGAGTGCTCTCTCATCATCCATTGTCTGTTCCTTCTCATTGTTTTAGGCCATTCCAAAGAAATAATTATCCACGAAGTACACGAAGACACACGAAGAAAACGCAAAGCTTCGTGTACTTCGTGGATAGTGTAAATTTTGGAGTAGCCTTATCGGGTGCGTACCATATTTTCGGGGATACGCAGACACATTGGTTTTTCTTGCTCGACCAATCCCCCCAAAATGGGACGCACCCGTTTTAGTCATCTGTTTGGCACTTTTCAGCAAGTACGCTAGACTGCAAAGCACCAGAAGTTTATTACAACGTCTATCGATCCGTAAATTCGCTTTTTCGCTAGCTGCAGTCGAATTTGCGGATCATGTTGAGGAGAATAAGACCATGACACAACCATCGATTCCCTCGGGAACGCATATCGGACATGTCCACCTAAAAGTCGCCGATCTGGACCGGGCGATTGGCTTTTATCGCGATCGGCTGGGCTTTGACCTCTTACACAACTTTGGCACGGCCGCCTTTTTGTCGGCGGGTGGTTACCATCACCATATTGGGCTAAATACGTGGGAGAGTGCCAACGGTATGCCACCACCACAAGGCACAACCGGCCTCTATCACTTTGCGATCAACTACCCGACGCGGCGCGATTTGGCTGCGGCACTAGTACGATTGCTCGATAGCGGATGGGGCATTGATGGCGCATCGGATCATGGCACCCACGAAGCGATCTATCTGCATGATCCGGATATCAATGGCATTGAGTTGGCCTGGGACCGCGCACCGGAAGAATGGCCTCGCCAGAATGGGGAAGTCGTTTTCAGCCGCGAACCCCTAGACTTTGCCGGGCTTCTGGATGAATTGGATGGTGCCCCGCGCAAGGATCTACTAGAGGGGCTGTCGGTCTATAGATAGGCGCATCAGGTAGGCAAATCAGAGGAAACTATGATGTCAAAATTGAAACGAATTGTACTATTGCTCTTCGTATTGCTCGGCTGTGTCGGCTGCGACCAAGCGACGAAGATGATCGCCCGCCAAGAGTTGGCGAGAGCGCCCATGCAAGAGTATTGGAATGGCTTCTTTCGGTTGGTCTATGCCGAAAACCCGGGGGCGTTTTTGAGTTTGGGGGCCGGTTTGCACCCCAATCTACGTTTTTGGATCTTTACGATCTTTGTGACGCTGCTCTTAGGTGGGCTAGCTTGGTTTGTCCTGCGCTATATCCAAAAAGCGCCTGTGCTCTTTGTGATCGCCGTGGCGTTGGTGGTCGGCGGCGGCTTGGGTAACTTGATCGACCGCCTTTTCAACGATGGCCACGTGGTTGATTTCATGCAGATCGGCTTTAGCCCACTCCGCACTGGTGTCTTTAATGTCGCCGATATGGCGATCATGGCGGGGACAGGGATAATCTTTATTCTCTCATGGCGCGGCAGCAAAGCCGAGGTTGCGGAACAGGCTTGATCGACCACTACCCTTTCACCCCCGAAACCACAATCCCTTGAATAAAGGCCCGTTGTGCCACCAGAAAGACCAGCAACACGGGAATGATCGAGACGAGCATCATCGCCATAACCTGCTGGACAGGCACATTGACCAGCGTGCCCTGCAACATCCGCAACCCCAGTGCAATGGGAAAGTTCTTGGGGCTGTTGACGTAGATCAGCGGGTTGAAAAAGTCGTTCCAATCGTAGGTGAATTGAAAGATTGCGATAACCCCCAATGCCGGGCCAGCCAACGGCAGCAGAATCCGCCAATAGATCCCAAAAAAGCTACAGCCATCGATCTTGGCGGCGTCATCCATTTCGGGCGAGATGGTCATAAAATATTGACGCAACAAAAAGATATTAAAGGCGCTGCCAAAGTAGGTGGGGATAATCAGCGGCTTGAGCGAGTTGACCCACCCAAGGCGACTAAAGATAAAGTAGGTGGGAATCAGCGTCACCTGACTCGGCAACATCATGGTGCTCAGCAGGACAAGAAAAAGGAAGTTGCGCCCGCGGAAACGCAACCGCGCAAAGCTGTAGGCCACGAGTGAGCTAGAGAAGAGCGTTCCAATGAGATTACAGATCACGATAATCACGGTGTTGCCGTAAAAGGTCAAAAAGGGTAAGCGCTGCCAGGCAAGCGCATAATTTTCCCAGTGGAACTCTGCGGGGATCCACACCGGTGGAAAGAGATAAACAAGTTCAGTCGATTTGATCGAGGTCGATAGCATCCAGAAGAACGGGATGACAAAGATTACCGAGCCACCCATTACCAGGAGCAGCGGCAGCCAAGATCGCGTGCGGTGGCGTCGAGTTGACGGCGCTGGATTGTCTACAAATGGAGAAATTTCACCACTTACCATTGGCTATTTCCTTAGCTCCCCCTCGTAGTAAACCCACAGCGCAGAGCTGCGCAGCGTCAATACGGTAAAGAGTAAAATAATCAGGGTCAGCGCCCAGGCTAACGTCGACGCGTAGCCAAAGTTTAATTGCTCAAAGCCGTTACGATAGAGATAGAGCACCATGGTCAACGTCGCAAAATTGGGGCCACCGTCGGTCATCACTAACGCTTGGGTAAAGACCTGAAACGAGCCAATAATTGCGGTAATCAAGCTAAAAAAGATCGTCGGCGAGAGCATGGGCAGCGTGATCCGCCAAAAGCGTTGCCAACTGTTGGCACCGTCAATTTCGGCTGCTTCGTAGAGCGTCGTTGGGATGCTTTGCAGCCCCCCCAAATAGAGCAGCATGTTCGCACCACTGCTCCACAACCCCATAATCACAAAGGCGGGCATTGCCCACCGTTCGGAAAAGAGCCAACGTGGCCCCTGAATACCCACCAGTTTCAGGCTTTGATTGAGTAAGCCGATATCAGGATTAAAGACCCACGTCCACAGAATCGCTACCGCCAACCCCGAGACGAGCGACGGCATGTAGTAGAAGGCGCGCCATACGGGGCGTAGGGGCAACTTTTGGTTCAGCCCAATCGCGATCGATAAGCCCAGTGCAATGCTCAACGGCACCGTGAAAACTGTATAGTAGGTGGTGCCCCAGAGGCTTTTGAAGAAAAGCTGATCCTGCAACAATTTGATCACATTGCCAAAGCCAACGAATTTGGCTTCCGTCAACAGATCGGCTTTATAAAAGGTCAGCCCAAACGAGAAGATCATCGCACCGGCTGTAAAGATCAGAAAGCCAAACAACCAGGGCAATCATCTGTACAAAGATTCCAATCAGTAGACAAGATGAACAAAATTCACATGATTTTCTCTCCCGTGTAGTAATCCTGTAATTTTGTGGCTCTTGTCGAATCTCACGCTGTCGTACTACGAAGGTTGTTACAATATCAACGTGACGCACGCAACATTGCGGGGTGGTCAGAGGGTAAATAGAGATGCAATCATTCTCGTCTAGCTGGTGCCAAACTCCCTTCTTTACAGCCTATTCAGTAGAGCGCAACGTTCTTTGGCTTCGACAAGCTCAGCCGCCGAACGTTGCGCTCTACTAATATTGGACTATCTCAATCCAACAACTATCAATCCACCAACTATCGTGAACTATATCACAAGTACTTCGTCCACACAACTCGCAAAAATTGGGCTATTTAGAAGAAATACAATCCACCAAGCCACTGGTTGAAACCAGTGGCTGATACGCAAAACCCGTTTCGGGTATCCACTGGGTGGGGTTTCCTATACTATACTGAAATCAGTTTGAGAAGCAGCGTTTTCGCAAAGGAACAAGGTGGCGAATGGGTCACCCCTGCCCCCACCTCCGTGAGGGTAAACTCTGGCAGGGGTCCATTTGACAGAAGATGGATTCCGGACTTCGCCGGAATGACATTCGAGGCCAATTGGTTGACAAGAGAAACTCCGCTTCTCTTTCTGACACAAGGATAGGCATTGGTTAAAACCGATGCGCCCTATCAACGACAGGGCGTTGACAGGGCGCATCGGCAGGAAGGTGATTATGTCAGCGTGGCGGTTATGGCGAGGGGGGAGTTCAGATAGATCAGCAAGTACTGATGGGACGATTCAGACCAATTCTATCGGCGCGGCCACGCCGGTGATCGCCGCCAAATCGGCCTCGACACGCCCCATTGGCTGCAACCCAAATTTCTCCACCAGCACGTTGATCACATTTGGCGTTAGAAAAGCGGGCAAGGTCGGCCCCAGGCGGATCTGCTTGACATCGAGGTAGAGCAGCGCGAGCAAGACGAGCACCGCCTTCTGTTCATACCAGGCAATGTCATAGGCAATCGGCAATTCGTTGATATTCGCCACCCCAAAGACCTCAGCCAACTTGAGCGCCACCGCTACCAACGAATAGGAATCGTTACACTGGCCGGCGTCGAGCACGCGCGGAATGCCGTTGATATTGCCCAACGGCAACTTGTTGTAGCGATATTTAGCACAGCCAGCGGTGAGGATCACATGATCCTGCGGCAGCGCGGCGGCGATGTCGGTGTAATATTGGCGCTCCTTCTGCCGGCCATCACAGCCGGCCATGACAACAAAGCGCTTGATCGCCCCACTCTGCACCGCGCTCACCACAGCGTCGGCGCGGTCGAGGATCGCCTGGCGGGCAAAGCCGACGGTGATCGTGCCCTCTTCAATCGGTATCGGCGACGGACAGGTAAGCGCCTTGGCAATCACGGCACCGAAATCCTTGCGCCCACCGGCCACCCGCTCACCAATGTGCGGGATCTCCGGCCAGCCGACCATGCCGGTGGTAAAGATGCGGTCGGCGTAGTGGCGCGTCGGCTTTTGGATGCAGTTGGTTGTCATCAGGATCGCGCCGTTGAAGCTCTCAAACTCTTTCTGCTGTTGCCACCAGGCATTGCCATAGTTGCCGACGAGGTGTGGGTACTTTTTGAAGAAGGGGTACCCATGCGCCGGCAACATCTCGCCGTGGGTATAGACATTGACGCCGGTATCCACGGTCTGCTCCAGCAGATCTTCCAGATCGCGCAGATCGTGGCCGCTGATCAGAATCGCCGGGCCGGCGACCACGCCAAGATTGACCCCGGTTGGCTCGGGATGGCCGTAGCGGCTGGTATGCTGATGATCGAGCGCGGCCATGGCGTCGACCCCATATTTGCCACAGCTCATGGTCATGGCCAAGAGCGCATCGACCGTGAGATCGGTCTGCGCGCTGTAGGCCAGCGCCTCCTGGACAAAGGCGCAGATCTCGGTGCGCAGGTCATCCAACATGGCGGTGTGTTCGGTGTAGGCAGCCAGCCCCTTGAGGCCATAGATCAGCAACTCGCGCAACGAGCGCAGATCTTCATTCATCTGTGGCTCGGCCAGGACACCCACGGTGGCACCCTTGGCGGCAAATTCGGTCTCGTCGCCGGTCAGGTAGTACCAGGTCGCCGCTTCGGGCAGCGCTTCGATAAACTCGCTTCCCCAGCGCATGGCGTAGCGGGTATAGAAGCGGTTACGCAGCTCATCACGGCGGGCAAAGGCTTCACGAATCAACTCGACAAAGCGTGCCTCATCAAAGTTGACATTGGAGAGCGTGGCAAAGAGCGCCTGCACCACAAAGAGGTCGGTTTCGGGATCGCTATAGCCGAGTTCGCGCGCCTTGACGCTGTAAAGTGAAATCCCTTTGAGGGCGTAGACGAGCATATCCTGCAACACGGCGACTTCCGGCGATTTGCCACAGACGCCACGAACTGAGCAATTGAGGTTGTTGGTGGTTTCCTGACAGTGAAAACAAAACATGGGTTCCTTGTCCTTTGATGACTAGTGAATTTTTGAACAAGGATAGTGTAGCGTGGGGTGGTGTGTGGGAATAGGACTTTTGTCACATCAATCTATTATCACAAGCAGCACACGAAGTAACCAGTATTTCTAGAAAAAGTGTACTTACCTGGCGCTCGTTAGCAGAGATTGACTGCGGTTGGCGTTCTTGTCATCCACGCACAAGCCGGCAATGCACCGGGTTTGGGCAGCAGCGTCGATCCTAAGGGTCGACGCGTCCTATTGGTTTTTGCCGACCCAGATGCATTCCAGCTCAAGTATGGTGCTCGATTTAACGCAGAGGTAAATGGGGCAAGCGTTCTGCAAACGCTTATGGCAGATCCTGGCTGCCACGGCATCCAGATTAATAGTGCACAAGCAGAGACTTCTTTGATTATTGAGCGCGTCGATGCAGAGAAGCTGTTGCAATCATCAACCGCGAAAGATGCCCAGACCAGCCTCAAGGTTGCTACAGCCAAGCTACAGAAGCGATGGTGGCAGATTTGGTAATTTAGCCACACCCCCCGCCACTCTTATCACGCGGCATCTGCAACTCAATCTTGGGCGTGTACTTCAGCTCTTCTTCGTGGATGCTGGGAAAGGCCGCAAAATAGCGGTCGCCCAATGCCGCCGGGAAGGCATAGCGCAAGCGATCCTGCGGCGCGTCGACCGGTGTCATCGCCAATGTCTCATCTTCGGCAGCGAAGGTAGCCAACCAGCCGTTGATCCCCCCTTCCAGTAGATAGCTATTGGGCACCTGTTCGGCGGTCAGCATTTTCCAGGCAGCGGTCGCCGCGGTCTCGTCATTGCTCATGGTGACAAAGACCGTGTTAACCGCCTGTTGCGCATGGATTTCAGGGATTAGCGTTGCCAGGTCGGTCAGCGAGACATTTTGCGCGCCCTTGATGTGAAAGAGGTTATACTCATTTTCCGGCCGCACATCCAACATGACGATGCGCAGCCGATCGTCGGCGAGATTGGTCAATAGTTCAGCCGGCTCAATCTGCACTTTACGTTCGGCAAGCAGCGGGGCCTTGGTTGGTTCGAGCCACTGCCACTTGCGCGCGGTGTCTGGCTGTCCGATCAGCAGCACCGCCAGCGCCACGGCGACCAGACCGGCCGCGCCAACATAGCGGAATTTCGGCTCGATCTTGAGATCACGACCGCCGACCATGCGCTCCAACTGTTCGCCCCCCCAAAACATAAAGAGCGCCAGCAACACAACGCCGAGCACGACCACGCCGGTCGGCAGATTGAGCCAATCCATGATGGTCAGCCGACCGTAGTAGCTGTCATTCCACCAGAGGTCATAAAATCGCTCGGTTTCGCCAAAGAGGAAGATTCCCGCCAGCACACCAACCACAAAGAAGATGCCGTCGATCTTGGCAGTTGCGGCCGCCACGAGCGAGGTGCCGGGGCAGAAGCCGCCGATAATAAAGCCGACGCCCATGATCAGCCCGCCGACAATGCCGGGCCACAGATAGGTCGGGTTGACCCAAATCGCGCTGAAGTCGAGCCAGCCCAGGCCAACGGTTGTAAAGATCAGCACCATCGCCACGACGATCGCGGTGAACATGACCTTGAGTACGGTCATCTCTTTAAAATAGAATTGCGCCGCCAACTTTTTCGAGTTGCCAAAGCCAGAGATCTCCAGCGCAAAGCCAAAGGCAAAGCCAATCAGACCGAAAACGACAAACATCAGTGGTTTGCCAATCAATGTTTCCAATGCGAGTGGGAAAGGCATCATTCACTCCTTATTTTTTGGTAACGATGCAGCGGTAGCCTTCGACAGGCTCAGGCTACCGCTGCATCGTTACGTTAATTCCACAACCGCCGCACAAAGTAGGCCATGGCGTAGCCACCGCCAAAGACAGCGAACATAAAGGCCCACGAGCCGACCGAAAGCACGGCCCCGCCGGAAAGCGCTTGGCCAGAGGTACAGCCGCGTGCCATGCGTGCGCCGTAGCCCATCAGCGCGCCGCCGACAAAAGCCCAACCCCAACGGCTGCGCGTGCTAATGTTCGGCCCCTTATTGGTCTCGACCTTAAACCGGCCGTTGAGCCAGCCAGAAACAAAGCCGCCGGCCAGTGCGCCAAAGACCATTGGCACGACCCAGTCGTCGAGTGGGTTCTTATCACCACCAGCCATTTTGAGCAGATAGGGCACGCGGTCAATATGCGCGGGCGCAATCAGATCCTGGCCATAGACGATGATGCGATTCAACCCGCCGGAGGCACCCAGGCCGTTGCCGGTGAGAAAGAAGGATAAAAATAAGACGATGCCCAAAATCAACCCGCCCAAGTAGGGATGGACATAGGGTTTCGTTGGGCGTGCTCGCCAAAAGCTCGGTTTTTGCGTTGCGACTGCCATTGGTTTTGCTCCTTTCGGTAGCGTTCATCCCGATTCTTTTTTCACCGGTGTAAAAAGATGACAAGAAGGACAAGATGACAGGATAACAGGATGAAGTCGTCGTATCATCTTGTCATCCTGTGATACCGTTGCACTATCTTACGCAATAGGGTTGAAACCCCTTGCTAACAACGAGAAGCACCCGCAGGTGCTAAGAAAATTCTCTCAGCCGCTGAGGCGGCTTCTCGCTGTTAGAGCAGGATTTTAATCCTGGTGTAAGGCAGTGCAACAGTATCACCTGTCATCTTATCCTTAACAGCTTCTCAATCCGCCGGGCCTGCCTCGTGCACCTCGACTTCATCCCACCCGGTGATCATGGACTTGATCCCCGCCAGCGGCTCGTGGCCGGTCGTCGTCAGGTAGACGTGGGCGACGATGAAGGTGGCAAAGAGCCAGGCGACCAGCGAATGGAAGGGGGCCAGGAAGGGCAGCCCACCCAACGCAAGGGCATATTGGGGCCACTGTTGCGCACCCCACATCAGCGCCCCCGTCAGAATTTGTAGCGGCAAGAGCACATTGAGAATGCCAAAGTAGGTGATCTGCTGCAGCGGGTTGAGATGGTGGTCGCGCGTCTTCTCAAAGGGATGGGGGTCGTCGCGGAAGATGCCGCGCAGATAATATTTGGTCTGCACAATCGCCTGGTCAAAGAAGCCGGCGGGCCGCGGGATGTATTGGCGGATCTCACCGCCGACCAGATGCCAGAAGAGCGATAACCCGGCGTTGATGACCAGCACCCCGGCCAAAACATTGTGCACGGTTACCATGTAGCGGAAGGCAAAGATCCCCAGCAGATCGGGCCGGTGAATAACGAGCCCGGTAAAGAGCAGCAGAATAATCGTCACCGTCTGTAGCCAGTGCCAGAAGCGTTCATACGCCTGATACATGTAGACTCGCTTGAGCGCCGGCATGTGATGGGGGTGGCGCAGGCTGCTGATAAAGCGCAACGTGCCATGCGCACCGACCCCAACCAGCGTACCCACAAAAGCGAGTAGCCCAAACCAATCCACCCACGGCACCCGATTGCGCCCAAAGAGATAGATGCCATCGGCTGTCGGCTGCGGGGCATAGAAGAGCGCACCATCGATTGTACTGAGCGTGCCGCTGGCGGCCACGTTGGTGTCGCTGACAAAGGTTGGGGTGACGCCACCGGGGGTATGGCCCGCCAGTTGGATCGGCTGCGTCAACCGCGAATCTTCGCCGTGACAGGCCCGGCAGTCGCGTGTCGCCCACTCGCCGCGCGCCACATCGTGATTAATACTATAGGGCTGCACTTGGCCTGCAATGCGCGGGTTCTGTAAGCCCAGCGCCGTCAGTTGCGTGGTAACAAGCTGTTCCTTGGCATCGGTATCAATCACCAACTCTGTGGAAGCCAGTTGTCCGTCGCCGTCGGCATCAAAGGCCGCCAGGATCGTCGGCAGATAGTGATCGCCTTGCAGATAAGCCGCCTGCAGATCGGCCAGACGCACCGGATAGCTCTGCCCATTGGCGTCATCATAGAGCCAATACCAGGAGGTGATCAGGTTGTAAGGTGCCAGCAGCGTATCGCCATCGACATTACGACGCTGCATGAGCACCGGTTGGTAGCCGGTCACCAGGCCGTTGACCGCGTCATCTCCGCTGAGGCCACGGCAACTAGTTGCCGCTCCACCATCGGTCGTCAGCACCGTCCAATCATAGCTGCTAATGGCCGGCGCATTGAGTTCGGGAATATGGCAGCTTTCACACGCCAGCACGTCGAGGTGGCGTGATGTATAGGGGAGCCAATCGCTGTGGGAGGCTTCGGCATCGTGACACGACTCACAGCGGCGCATGGAGCCCTTCAGGTCGGGATCTACCGTAAATTGGGCGCTTTCGCCGCGGGCAAAGTTGTGGTTCGGGCGCTCCAAATATTCGCCAATCTCCAATTGCCGGGGATCATAGATCAGATGCGTGGGCCGGCTAGACGCGGCATCCTGGGCATGGACCGGGTTGTTGAGCGCGTAGTGGCAATCGGTGCATTGTAGCCCGCGCTCGGCATGGATATCCCACGCCCGCGCCAGCGAAGCTTTGTCGGCCAGATTCAAGCCCGAATCGGCAATGCGCTGGCCGGCGATCACCTGGCCCGTCGTCGCGGTCTGGGGGTCATCGGGGTTGCAGGCATCGAGGAGCAACGGCGTTGCGTTGTCGGTGTGGACAACTCCGTGGCACTGCGCACAGTTTTCATTGGTTGGATCCTGGATCTGGACCATGGCTTGAATCAGCGACCCATTAGTATCAAAGGCGTCGGGTTGCCAGCGATAGCCGTCAACGGTTTCAGTCACAATGCCGGTGCCGACGAGTGTCGCCGTATTCGCCCAGCCAAAGTCACCGTTGCGGATCGCAGCCACCCGTGCTTCGTTGTTCGGCGCGGCCATGTGACAGAGAAAACAGTCCATCTCCATCACCCCGGAGGCTTGCCAATCCCAGGCTGTGATCTGGCCATTGGCATCAAGAATGGCGGTTTCCGGGTTATTTGCATCGGCGGTCAAGTTTAGCAACGGCGTGCCATCGCGCGCCGTAACCGCCGGACCGCCCCCCGCCACGCGCCCGCCATTGCGCATGAGCCACTCGGCGGTGCTGAGGTCGAGCCGTTCAGCAGCGGCCGGTGACAACAGGCGATAGATCAGCGGATCCCACTTGCCAAAGAGGCCACGGCTGCTATCCCAGGGTTGCGCTAGGGCAACATTGGGGTCCGCAAAATCCGCCAGCCCCAGGTCGGCGTGAAAGCTATGCTCTTCAATAAAGGCGGTGTCGTGACAGAAGCCACAGGTGCGCATCGTCGAAACGGGTGCGCCGCTGGTTAGCACAGGAACGCCATTTTCATCCAGAAGCACAAAGGTAGGATGGAGCGGCGAGATTTGTGTGGCGACGTCAGCGACCGGGGCGGCCATCGTATGCGCCCACACCTGTTGTGCGCCGATGGCCAAGCCGATTGTGAGAAGAAGGCCAGCGAGACGCCATAGGCGTGGCCGTCTGCGTAGGGACACGGTATACCATGTCCCTACGCAGGTTCGCCACATCTGTTTAAGAATGTACAGTCGTGATAACATCGAACGATCCTCAATGATTTATTTTGCTCGTGCCTACAATCCGGCGTCGAGTCGCCAACTCCAACCAGGAGACTTGACGCTGGAGCGTCAGGAAGTTCATTCCACGCAGAGCGTGGAACGAGAAAGCTATTGCTTGGCGAAACGTCCGCCCCATTCCATCGGGTCACCAGGATAACCGAGAGCAGCCCAATCGAGGCGGCCTTGATCGCTGTGGCAGTCATCGCACTGGAGCGCTTTGGCAGCGGGCTGCACCATGTGCGTGGTCGGCCAGTACATTTCGGTCGTAGCAAAATCGTAGTGGCCGCTGTAATCCAGGCCGGTAAATTGTTCGGATAGTTCAAAGGCCTGATTCCAATCAAATTCGCTCCAAAAACCACCTTCGCCCGCGGTCACCGGCTGCAGCAGATAGTTGTGTTCGGTGTCATAGGGCTGGCGTGCCGTGTGGATCTTGAAGGGGAAGATCTTGGCGGTCGGGTCGGTAATGGTGCCGGCGGGCGGGTTGAGCACCGTGCTCTGGCTGGGATTGATGGTGTCGCCCAACAGATAGCGATAGTCGGCGTTGCCGTTGAACCAGGTATAGGTCGGCTCGTAATCCTTTTCGTAGACAAAGGAGCCCTTGATCTTGAGATACGTATAGTGATCCTCGGGCAGTTCTTGACCGGCGGTCGACCAATCCCAATAGACCTTGGTTGGATCCTTGGTTGAGGTTGCCGGGATGTGGCAGGTCTGGCAGGCAACCGTTTCGACATGCAGATTGATACGCTCATCGTTGTGCAAATTGGGCGCGTGGCAATCCGTACAGGCGACCTGTTCGCTGCTGTCGATCAGATAATTATCGGCGAGCAAGCGCCCCTTGATATCATGGTCCTCGGTCTGGTGACAATCGGTGCATTGGAAGTTATACTCGCCCATGTGCACGTCGAGGTTGGCGGCGGGGAAGTAGAGACTCTCATCAAGATCGCCATGTTTGACGCCATTGCCGCCGCCGCCGTCAAAGTGACATTTGCCACAGTTGTCGCGCGTCGGGTTGGCGACACTCTGGGCCGCGGCCAACAGATCGACTCCCTCGGCGGGATAGCCATAGTCGCCCTTGGCATAGGTGCTGGTATTGGCGTGACAGGCCAGGCAGTCGACATTGCTGCGCTCGCTAAAGTCAAACGAGGCATCGCTCCAGCCATAGCCGGTGTGACAACTGGTACACTTCTGCCAGTTGCCTTGGATGCCAATACAGAAATTGTTGATCTGATCCTTCTTGCCAATCGTCACCAATTCATCATCGCGCCAGGGCGCGGCCACTGGATCACCTTCCCAGGTCCAGTGCGTCGTGTGCATCACCTGGTCGGCCGAGTCGGGGTGGCAGCTGATGCAATTTTCAGTGACGGCCTGCGGCGAATCAAAGGGGCCTTGAATAATATCGTGGTGATCGGTGTGGGTGAGATGGGTCGGCATGTTATCCCAGGGATCGCTCGACTGCACGCTGGTACGCGGCCAGAAAATGGCAAGCGGAATGGCGAGCAGCAAGACGATCCCCGTTGCGCCGATGATCCAATATGACTTCTTCATAAACACTCCTCAGGCTGGCCAGGGCGTGAAGTCTGTCGCGCTGTTCGCGTCCTTGTTAGCACTATGGTTTGCGAAGCACTATGTTTTTCATAGCAACTGGTGCTTATGATCATACGCCTGCGCAGCGCGTTTGTCACTAGCCAGGTGGGGAGGTAGATTATAGGAAATTGAGAATTTGCGTCAGCGCGTCTAACTCACTCGCATCATGCTCATTAGATACTCCCCACGATTCGCCGGGTCAACTTTAAACCTGGCTCGCTCTTTGTACATATCTGCGGGGGCCTCTTCATAGCCGACGACTTTGCTATCAAAGTGTCCAACGCCCCCCGTATATTGGTGGACTGTTATTTGGTAATTATGAGAGAGGTCGACAGGAATGATGCCCGTAATCGTGCACATCTCGTCATCTAGGACCGGCTCTTCGATGGTCGCTTTCATCTGTTTGAGATCCGCCATGGCGTGACCAATGTGCAACGTCGGTACAGAGAGCTGATATTCGCCCATCGGCCACAGGAGCTTGGTGCCGGCTTTTTTCAATGCATCAAAGAGCACGAGCGGGCTGACGTTGCGGTAATCACTGGGTGTGCTAACAGGGCTGCTAAATTCGTAACTGATCAGCGTGATCTGCATATCCGTTAGTTCCCAGCCATGAAGCCCTTGATCCAGATAGGCATGGACGCCATCTTCTACCCCATTTTGAAAGGTCTGCTTCAGGTAGCCGGTTGGAACTGCCGAATCATACACAATGCCGCTTCCGCTGGGCAGTGGCTCGACGCGCAAGCCGACTGCGGCATGGAAGGGTAAACCATCTTCATACATGGTCACGCTGGCCTCAGCCATTTGTACGGGCGTTTCCATGTAGATGGTCATGGGATCGGCCATGTGAATTTCAATGCCGTACTCTCGTTTGAGTGTCTCCTGCACAATCTCCATCTGCACATAGCCAAAGAGGGTGATGTAGATGTCGTCATTGAATTCATTCAGCTGATAAGAAAGATAGGGGTCGTTGTCGGCCATGATCGTCAGCGCCTCCAACAGATCTTGTCGTTGCATGGGTCGATCGGCAAAGACTTTCACCTTAAGGGTTGGTTTGCCCAACGCAAAGCCTTTGTTACGCGTACCACCGCCAAAAGATTCCCCCACATGCAGATGGTGCAATCCCACCACCAGCCCAATATCACCGGCATGCAGCACGGAGATCGGCTCCACCTGGCCGTGATACCAGCGCGAAAGCCCTGTAATCCGATCTTCTCCGATGAAGCCACGTAGCGCCACTTGCCCGGCAGTAAGCTTGATCATGCAGATGCGCCCCTTCTTCCCATGCAGGCGCGAAATCTTAAAGACAATGCCGCTGGTTTCATCCGTATCTAGTGCTTTAAAATTGGGTAGAAGTTGATTGATTGCGTCAAGGATCTCTGGAATACCAATGCCATTGAGCGCACTGCCAAAGAGCACGGGATAGAGGAGACGGTCGGCAATGGCCAGTTTTACTGTGTGGTGCAAACGGTCAGCGGCGAGTTCATGCCCTTCCAGATAGTCCACCAGGAGCGCTTCATCAACGATAGAGAGCAACTCGATGAGCGTATCCTCCGGCTGTAGCACCACCGCCTTGACTTGCGCCTGTTTCGATCCAGCCCCGTTGACCTCCTGCATGATCCAGATATCTGGTGACAGTTGTTGGCGAATCGCGGCTAATCCTTTGGCTATCTCTACCCCCATACGGTCGATCTTGTTTACAAAGATGAGGGTGGGCACCGCCATTCGCCGGAGGGCGTGAAAGAGCAATTTGGTGTGGGATTGGATCCCTTCTTTGGCGGAGATGACCAGGATCGCGCCATCGAGCACCAACATTGAGCGCTCCACTTCCGCAATAAAGTCCACATGGCCCGGCGTGTCGATGATGTTGATCTTCTGCCCTTCATAGTTGTACGAAGTGGGCATGGAGATGATTGAAATGCCCCGCTCGCGTTCTAGTTCAAGACTGTCGGTCTGCGTGTCGCCATGATCGACGCGACCCAGTTTGCGGATCGCGCCGGTCTGGTAGAGCAACTGTTCGGTGAGGGTTGTTTTGCCGGCATCGACGTGGGCAAAGATGCCAATGTTTTTGATAGGTTGTTTCAAAGAAGTTGTCCTTTTCGGCTCGTGCTGCGCTCTGAACAAAAGTTTAAAGAAATCGAGTACTCTGTCCCCCAGGGTAGTTGCCTCAGGGATGCAGAGTACCCGGTGTACCCCGTGTACTCACCCTAGCAAAACAAAAAGCCACAGGCAGGTATGCCTGTGGCCATCATTCAAAAACCGATTTGTCACAAGATAGGATAAACAACTATCTCTAAAACAAAAAGGTCACAGCGCGCAATGGCACTGTAACCTGAATAGCAGAAACTTCGTCTTGCCGATTACGGTAGCTACAAACGGTAGCGGCAGAGATCACCAACGAATGGCGACACATTCAGGTTATGGACAGGGCCAAAGGCTCGCCGTTGCGATAGCCGGAGTTGATTCGTCATTCGTGTGCCTCCTTTCGTTGCATTATGGTAGATTGAATATCTATTTGATAGAATACCATATTGATGCTGTTTTTCCAAAGCTAAAGTAAAAGCGAAAAAGCAAGTAGAAATATCCCCCCTCCCAACCTGCCCGCTAGCAAGGGAGGAGCCGTCCCCCCTCCTTGATGTCGGGGAGGGGCCGGGGGTGGGATGGCATGAATCGATTTCTAAAGACATCTTGAAATTTATGAGAGTAAAGTACAAAACGTTTTTAGAAATCGATTCATGGTAGCGGAGGCTGAGCACACTACCAGCACCGATCAAGAGAGATAATACGGTTAGTCAGAGTTAGTCAGAGTTAGTCAGAATTAGTCAGATTAGTCAGAATTAGTCAGATTATACTCAAATCAGAATGAAACCCCTAGTTTCGGCCAGCGTGCGTCGCACTGACGGAAGCATCTAGCGGACTGGAAGCCGTTGGCGGTCAGTGCGACGCACGCGATCCCGTTGGTCCGCAAAACTCCGGTTCTCAT
>DAOUCA010000158.1:0-7306 GCA_034432375.1 Caldilineaceae bacterium | reverse complement strand
AATAGCAGATCTAGTCTGCTAAAATGGGTCGGCTTTGGCCAAAATTTGGTCAAAATCAGTAAAATCAGGCCGATTCTGCATAACCTCTTGCATTCCTCATCCTTTTGCTCACAAATACATGTGGGTAATGGTAAGCCAAACTGGGGAGGGAGCCGTGAGCTCGTCAACCAGACTACAGTTCCTCCCCCCAGCGGGGGGCGGGAGCCCGCTGGGCGCGGAGGGGGTGATCTCGACTGCATCAGCCCCCTGGCCGAACACTTCCTCCGTTCCCTCGCCACGCTGCCCACGATCCGCGCCAAGGTGTTGATGACCACCCGCCTGCGCCCGCGTGTGCTTGATCACCACAACGCGCTGCTCGAAGGCTGCCGTGAAGTCGAACTACGCCAACTCCACCCCGCCGACGCCCGCACCTTTTTCCAGGGGCTGGGTATCCGCGGCAGCCGCGCCGAATTGGAAGGGGCCGGCGCACCCTATGGTTACCACCCGCTGAGCCTGCGTCTGTTGGCTGGGCTGGTGCAAACTGATCTTACTCAGTCCGGTGACATTGCTGCAGCACAACAATATAACGTACATAAGGAACTGGTACAACGCCAACATCATGTCCTTGAACAAGCATACAGCCGCTTAATTCCCGCTCGTCAACAGCTACTTAGTCGAATTGCTTGCTTTCGCTTTGGCATGGATATCAACGCACTTAACGCACTTGTCACAGGCGAACCAGCACGAGTATCTGCACAAACGAGTTGGTTTGGCCGTCTGCTTAGACTTACACCTAACATCAATTTATCTATGGCTGAACCATATAATTTGCAATCCGACCTACGTGACCTGCTCACCCGGGGCTTGGTGCAGCGTGACCAGCAAAGTAATCGCTTTGACCTGCATCCAATTGTGCGCCATTACGCCTATGACCGGCTCACCGCCCCCTCCCGCCAAAGCGCTCACCGCGTACTCATTGGCTACTTTGAGGCAGTACCTGCGGTCGAGCACCTCCGCACTCTCGACGACCTGCAACCGCTCATCGAGCTCTACCACCACATGGTGCGCGCCGGACAATATGATGCGGCATTCAGAATCTTTCGGGATAGTCTTGCATCGCCGCTCTATTTTCAATTTGGTGCCTATCAACTGCGCATCGAACTGCTGCTTGCCCTCTTCCTCGACGGCGAGCACTGTCCACCCCGGCTGCAAAACGAAGATGATCAGGCATTGACACTGGTTGCTCTAGCTAACTCGTACAGCCTCAGCGGGCAGCCGCGTCGAGCTGTCCCACTCTTTGAGCAACAGATCGCACTTCGGGAAAAACAGGAAAATAAGCGTAGCATTGCCATCGGTCTCGGTGCTGTTGCGTCAGTTGCCTATATGCCGACCGGTATGTTGGAGGATACTGCCGCCAACCTGCGATACGCCATCGCTCTAGACCGGGAGATTTCTGATGAGTTTAACGAGGCCATAAGTCATCAGGAGTTGGGGCGCCTGTTGGCCTATTGTGGGACGTGGGAGGAGGCGGGGGAGGAATTGGCGACAGCGTTAGTATTGCTAGAGAAACAGGAGAATGTGCAGAGCCAAGGAAGTAATTGGTCGTACCGGGCATTGTTTGGGTTGTTGCGGTTACGAGATGAGAAACAAACCCGACAGCACTCTAATGGCTCCCGTTTCCAGCTTAGGGAGAATGTGATCCTTACTACATCTCGCCGCTCTCTTGAACTAGCTGATGAACACGCCCAAATAGATTATCCTGTCGAACGCGACTACGTGCGCGCTCACTGGCTGTTGGGCGCGGCCCACCGCGTCAACCACAACCTGCCCGCCGCCGACCACCACCTCACCGAGGCGCTGACCCGCTGTCGTTCGATCAATCTGTTCGACCATGAAGCCGACATCCTGCTAGACTTGGCGCGGCTGCGTTGGGCGGAGGCACAGACGGTCGGCACCAAAACTGCTGCCTTGCAAGCCGAAGCGCTGACCCATGCCCAAGAAGCGTTGGTCATCACTGAGCGCAGCGGCTACGTGTTGCAGGGGGCGGATGTGCATCTGTTTCTGGCCGAGGCGGCGATGGCGGCGGGGGATCGGGGGGCGGCACGGGCCCATGCCACCCAAGCCCGCGATCTTGCCTACTGCGATGGGCCGCCGTACAGCTACAAGGTGGCCCATGAGGAGGCGGTGGCGCTATTGGCAAGGCTGGATGGGGAGTAGATAGCGGAGCTAACCACATGTTGGCGTATTGTCACCCCTGCGTAGGCAGGGGTCCACAGGTGGTGCAGATGGATTCCTGCCTACGCAGGAATGACATGGAATTTTTGCCTTGACATTGGTGGTTGGCGCAACATGGAGGAAAGCCATGAATCTGATGACAGTGGATGGCGATCAAGCGACAATCGAATATGATGCGGAACTCGAACTGTTTCGCGGTGAGATTCTGGGATTGACTGGCGGCGCAGATTTTTATGGGCGCACGCCAGAGGAATTACGCGCGGAGTTTCACAACTCGCTCAAGGTCTTTTTAGAAGTCTGCCAGGAAAAGGGGATTGCACCCCGTCGTCCCTAACCGGCGGTAGAGGAGCGTTCCGGGGACGGCACATAAGTTGGTGCATCAATGGGATTGGATCTGTGCCGTCCCCGGAACGCGAGGTATCATTCTTTTCCTACCGCAGCACCACTGGCAGATAGATCTGTTTAGCCGTAGCCCCATCAATGCGCACGCTAAAGCCACGGCTCACCGGTGTGGCCGGGTTGACGGTGGCGCTGCCCTCCTGGGTGGCGGTAATGGTGCACGTGCCAATGGCCAGCAGCGTTACCGTGTTACCGTTGACGGTGCAGATGGTGGGCGACTCGGTCACAAAGTGCACCGGCAGGCCAGATGAAGCCGTGGCGCTCAGCGTAACGGGCAGATCGCCGAGCACTTTGTCGCCAAGCGGACCAAAGGTGATGGTTTGGTCGCTCTTGGCTGCGCTCTTGACGGCAAAGGAACGTGCAACCGGGGGTGCCGGGTTATGGCCGGCGTCACCGGCCTGTCGCGCTTCGATCGTGCAGGTGCCGGTGGTGAGCAAGATCACGCTGTTGCCACTGACCGTGCAGACCGCTTGGGTGAGCGAAGCGAACGTCACTGGCAAGCCAGAGGACGCCGTTGCGTTGATGGTGAAGGGCGGATCACCCAGCAGGTGGTCGGCTAGCGCGGCAAAGGTGATGCTCTGGTTTTGCAGATTGGCGGGCACAAACTCATAGGCACCGATGTCCGTCGCCGATCCTTTGGGCCGGGGCAACCCATCGAGATCAACCAGTGGCGGCAGGTTGTTGCCCGCATCCACCGCGTCCGAAGCGGCGGTGAGATGGTAGTCACCGGCGGCGGCGTTGACGAAAGCGGGAGCGCCGCGCAATGCTTCGCCGGTGGTCGCAATCGTGCCGCTCGTGACCGTGCCTACATTGTCATCGACGAGGACACTTTGCAGGTTGAGTGTGATGGCTTGGGCTGCGGCAGGTGTGATAAAGGCCGTCGCACTACCGCTGATTAAGGTGTTGGCGGCGGCAAGGCCGAGCGCGTTGCCTTCCACCTGAATGGCGCTGTTACCTATGGTGTTGACGCGATGGTTGTCGGCGATCGTCACATAGTTGAGGCCGATGACCAGGTCGGTTTGGCTGCCTGCATCGATCCACAACGCGTCGCCCCGTTCGCCATCGTTGCCCACCAGCAGCACATTTTCTAGCAGCAGACTGCTGTTGGTGAGATAGATCCCACCCCCGCGGCTGGGGCCGCCAAGCATGGTGTCGATGACTGCCGCCTGATTGCCGAGGAATCGCGATTGGCGGATCGTGGCCCGTCCACCGTTGAGGCTGAGTGCGATACCGCCGCCGCTTGAGCTAAAGTCATTGCCGGCAATGTTGTTCTGCACGGTGACATTGGTCATATCGACGTTGAGGATTGCGGTGCCCTGCCCCTGAATACTCATGCCGCCGCCACTGGCGCTAAGATTGCCGGTGGTCGCTTTGTTGTTGATGACGGTGACATTGCTCAGCGTCAGTTGCGCCGGAATCTGGAAGGTGTTGCCCATGGCCGCCATCAAGCCACCCCCTTCGCCACTCTCCACCGTGCTGGCGATATTGTTTTCAATGCGCAGGTTGCGCAGGGTGGCGCGGTCGACGACATTGACGCCGCCGATGTAGAGCCCGCCGCCATAGCGGTCGCCGCCGGTCGTATTGCCGTTGCGAATCGTAAAGCCATTGATCTGCACGCCGTCGGCGTTGACGGTCAGCGGGCGGTAGCTCTTCTGCCCATCGAGGATCGTTGGGTTGGCGACCAAATTGGGTGTGACCCAGTTGCTGGTGGTAAAACCGCCGGTGAGCGAAATCGGTTTGCTCAGTTGGATCTGCTCCGCGTAAAGACCAGCAGCGACCCGAATCTCGGTGCCATCGACTGCCTGACTGATCGCATAATTGATCGTTTTGCACGGCTGCGTGGATTCGGTGCAGAACCCGCTGTCGGTGCCGTTGGGCGCGACGAATTGGCGCGGGATAAAGAGATGGGCCGCGGCCATCACCACCGGTTTGCCCACGTTTTTGCCCCGCTGCTCGGTGATCAGCGCGCCCCAATTGGTGCTCCCCCGCACCGCGTCCCCTACATCCAGATTCGCCTCGCTCGCCAAAAAGTCCAGGTATTCGGATGATGCCGTTTGGTACATCAGCCGTACGCTGATCTGATCGGCCTCGGGATGGAGCGGGTAGTAGGTGGTGTCCCAATATTGACCGTCGGCATAGGTGACGCCCACCGGCTGCATATCGCGCGCGGCAAAGGCGGCATTGGTAAAACCGCGCGGCGGAATGCGGTTGTCCTTGAAGATCTGGTTGTTGAGCACAATGTGAAAGCCTTCGCCGGCCAACTCTGGCCGACCAATCGCCGCGGCGTGGTCATCACTCAGGCCAAGCTTGATCTCATACTTCTTGAGATAGGGGTCGTCGATCAGTGGCCCGACGACGCCCGCCATCAAGCCAGAGGTGAAGACCGGCGTTGACCCACGCAGTTCGTAGATTTCGACCCACATGCGCCGTCCTTCGCCATAGCCGGTGGGCAGCTTGTGGCCACTGTTATTGGTGACCTTGACCTCGAGCTGGCCGTTGACCACCGCCACGTCGAGATCGGCGGCGTGCTGGATAAATTCTGTGCTGAGCGTCTTGTTCACAGCCGTCTGCGTTTCATCAAAGCGCGTGTCGGCGGGCACATCTTTCCAGATGTCCACAATCGCATCTTGCCAGCTTGTATTGGCGCCAACCCATTGATGCTTGCCCACCGTGCGGGTGGGACCACCGTTGGCAATCGGCGACATCACCTGCGGCATGTGGCAATCCTGGCAGACGGTAATCGGGCCATTCCCCGTGCCCGTTGCCCGCCGCAACCCCGGGTAATCGAGCCCGCTCACGCCGGTTGTCGCAAAGCTGCTGGCCTGCCATTCGCTGTAGCTGCGGTCGAGCGGGAAGAGGCGGTCGCCGGCGCCTACCGGCTGATCGAGCCCATTGAGCTTGAACGTGTCGCTGGCTGTGTCGTAGCTAATCAGTGGGTTGTCGATATCGTGACAGGTAGCGCAGAGTTCGGCGCTGTTGAGAAAGGTTGACTGTGCCACGGCATGGGGCGCGCTGTTGATGCTGAAAGGGCCGCGTCGCACGTCGTTGCGGTCGATCAGATAGGCGCTGCTGCCACTGAGAAAGGGTCCGGTCAGCGCGGCGCGCTCCGCGGCGTCGCCGGCTGCTTCGCCGGCAAGCGACGTTGGCGAGAGCATGCGATGGCACGCGGTGCAGGCAATGCCGTGCAGATCGTCGGCGTTGATCAGCCGTCCGTCGCTAGCCGTCGGCTCGCCCTCTGCCGATGCGCGGTTGTTGAGCCACGCCGTGGGCGAGTGGCAGCGGATACAGAGATCGCCGCTGTAGTTGGCGTCGCGGTTGGCGATGACGAGTGCAGCGCGGAAGAGCGGATCGCGCACGCCATTGGTCATCATGGCGCCGTTGAAGTTGTCGCGGATGTGCTCGACATGACAGCCGGTGCAGTCGGTCGCATTGCCCAACGCCGCGCTCAAGCCGGCTGGTTGGGTGCCAGGCAAATGAAAGTCGCGCAAGGTGCTATTGACTGGCGCAGCCGGAGCAACTGCCGCATGAGGATTGGGTGCGGGCGTGGTATCGGTTGCTTGCTCGATGGGTTGTACTATTACGCGGGCCAGCGCGCTATCAGCCGGGCTGAGGATGACAATCAGGGCTAGCAGGATCATGCCGCCCAATGTGGCGGCGAATGGTAATTTTTGCATGGTGAGTACCCTCTAACTTCCAGGATAAAAGACGCCGCGGATTGATGGACAGTCTCGATAACCCGATGCCACAGGCTGAAGCCCTGTGGCTGCTAGCGGAAGCCCGCTTTAGCGGTCTAAATCCGGAGTGCGCTTCAGCGCAGCTTGCATTAGCAGCCTGAGGGCTTCAGCCTCAGGTGTTTTCGGTATACACCGACCGCCTTGCGATAAATCGCTGCTCCTCGCAGTGGGGCTACAACCCACGGCGGGTTTCAAGCCAAGTACAATTCAGCGTAGCTTGCTTTAACAGTGGCTCTTACCCTTCGTCAAGTCCCTCCTGCTACGCAAAACCCGGTAAAACGGGTTGGAGCGTTGGTGCGTCCTACGAGACCTTCAACACCGGCACGGCCTGCCCCCGCTCTTGCAACCGTGCCGCGCGCCGAGCCATAATGCCGCTGAGCAGCGCACCGATGACCGTACCCACGGCGACCATCACAAGATTCATGGTGCGGGCTTTGGCAAGTTCAGCGGGATCGGAACCAGCTGGCATCCCATAGGTGCTGACCGCCCAAAAGAGCAGGCCATAGAGCAGCCCAAGGATCGCCCCCAAGAGTAAACCGGCAATTAATGGCTGTCGCCCCGGCATTCCCTTGGCAAAAGCAACATAGTTCCAGCCGGCGGGCAACGCCAGCAGCCACGCCATTGGCGTCAGACAGGCGACGCCCGGTTGTCCACTATAGGCGACAACGAGCACGATAATCCCCCAAATGGCAAGCCACATACCAAGCGATCCGAGAAAAGCAGAGATGTTGAGAAAAGGTTGGTGAGTCTGTTTCATGGTCATTAGATTGCTCCATCGAGATTGAATGATAAAGGTAGGCGTTGTGCACCTGAAGTTTGAGATGCTATACTGAATTCAGAACGAAAAGCGGAGTTTTGGAGGAGCCTGATTGCTGTAGAAACAGATAGGAGCCGCCGCTGTCATTCCTGCGTAGGCAGGAATCCATCTGTCATCGGCCTGGATTCCTGCCTACGCAGGA
>DAOUCA010000157.1:0-84542 GCA_034432375.1 Caldilineaceae bacterium | reverse complement strand
TTTTACTGGCCCGGGCATGCGCTGGTCTCGTAAGGGCTTACAGCGCCTTATCCCGATTCGCGCAACTGTTCTTTCCGATTCTTTCGATCTACTTTGGGCCTCTGTCTTCAACTCGCCCACAAACTGAGATGCTCCCCAGCATGATAGCAATGCCGCGTTGGGCGCAGGCTACCGGCAGATCAACCAACACCTATGAGCGCAAGTTCCTCGCTAAAATGACAAGCTGCAAGATGGCCCGGTTTGATTGCGCGCAGTTCCGGCTCTTCTTGGCTACAGATCGCTTTGGCATAGCGACAGCGCGGGTGGAACTTGCAGCCCGACGGCGGAGTGGCCGGGCTGGGGACATCGCCACTCAAAATAATGCGTTGCGACTGGTAATCTGGGTCGGCGTGGGGAATGGCGGAGAGCAGCGCTTCGGTGTATGGATGTTGCGGTTCGGCATAGAGCGCTTCGGCACTCGCCAACTCGACAATCTTGCCCAGATACATCACCGCCACGCGGTTGCTGATATGTTCCACCACGGCTAGATTGTGCGCAATAAAGAGATAGGTAAGGCCGAATTCTTTCTGCAGATCTTCCAGCAGATTAATGACCTGCGCCTGAATCGAGACATCGAGTGCCGAGACCGGCTCATCGGCGACAATCAGCTTAGGCTGCAAGGCCAATGCACGGGCGATGCCAATCCGTTGCCGTTGGCCGCCACTAAACGCATAGGGGTAGCGGTTCATGTGCTGTGCTTTCAGCCCAACTGCCTCGAGTAATTCACGCACGCGTGTGCGCAGCGCGTCGCCGTGGGCCAGCCCATGGATCACCAGTGGCTCGCTCACGAGGTCAAAGACGGTCATGCGCGGATTGAGCGAGGAGAAGGGATCCTGAAAGATGATCTGCATGTCACGGCGCAGCGTCTTCATCTCATCCTGCGGCAGTTTGGTAATGTCGACTAACTGTCCGTTGCGCCGGAAATTGACGGCACCCGCTGTTGGCTCCATCGCGCGCAGAATCAAGCGCCCGGTGGTGGTTTTCCCACAGCCGGATTCACCAACGAGCCCCAAGGTTTCACCTGCATAGACCTGCAGATCAACGCCATCGACCGCCTTGACGTGGCCGACGGTGCGGCGGAAGAGCCCTTTGGTGATCGGAAAATGTTTTTTAAGATTGTGAACTTCTAGCAAGGTAGACCGGTCTAATGACATATTGATAAGATCTTATTTCTGGTTAACACATTACCACTCGTAGCGGCACGATGCATCGTGCCGCTACGAGTGGTAATGTGAAATTTATCAGTACAACGTACAGCGCACCCAATGCCCCGGCTCGATCTCCACCAGTGGCACCTCTTGCCGACAGCTATCCCGTTTGGGGGCTGGGCAGCGCGGATAAAAGGCGCAGCCCGCCGGCACAGAAAAGGGATCGGGTACGCTGCCGGGAATCGGTGTCAACCGTTCCTTGATGTTGCCCCCCATTTTGGGAATCGAGCGCATCAAGCCGACGGTGTACGGGTGCAGCGGGCGCTTAAAGATCGTGCGCACATCCCCACTCTCCACTACCTTGCCCATATACATCACCGCCACCTGATCGGCCATCTCGGCAATGACCCCTAGATCGTGGGTGATAATCAGGATCGCCATCCCTAAATCTTTCTGCAACGACTTCATCAGCGTCAAAATTTGCGCCTGAATCGTCACATCGAGCGCCGTGGTCGGCTCATCAGCGATAAGCAGCCGTGGGCTGCACGAAAGCGCCATCGCGATCATCGCCCGTTGGCGCATGCCACCCGAAAATTGATGCGGATATTCCACAAAGCGCTGCGCTGCATCGGCAATCCCCACCTGTTCGAGCAGATGGATCGTCCGTTCGCGCGCTTCGGTGCGGCTAACCCCTTGGTGCAGTGCGACCGCTTCGGCGATCTGCGAACCGACCGTGTGGACCGGGGAAAGCGAGGTCAGCGGCTCCTGAAAGATCATCGAAATTTCGTTGCCGCGGATCGAGCGAATCGTGTCACCATCGGGGGCAAGTTGGGTCATATCGACGGTGTCACCATCGGCCCGTTGAAAGCAGATTTCACCCGCGGCAATCTCACTCGTGCGCGACGGCAACAGACGCAGAATCGAGTGGGCCGTGACGCTCTTGCCACAACCAGATTCACCGACCAACCCCAGCGTCTGCCCCGGCTGGACTTGCAAGGTCACGCCATCGACGGCACGCACGATACCATCCATGGTGTTGAAATACGTTTTGAGGTTATCGATTGCCAAGAGTGGCATTTCTACAGAATCGGTATTCACAAAGTTCCCATCAAGCTATTTGTCGATTTATCGCGTATAAGGATCCGCTGCGTCACGCAGCCCGTCGCCTAAAAAGTTAAACGAGAGAATCGCCAACACAATAAAGATCACTGGCGTGAAGACCCACGGATAGAGCGCGATCGATTGCAAATCCTGCACCTCTTTAAGCAGGACACCCCAACTCGTCACCGGTGGTTGCAACCCCAAGCCGAGAAAGCTCAGCGCCGTCTCGGCTAGAATCATGCCCGGCATGGCCAGCGTAGCAACAACAATAATATGCCCAATTGAGGCCGGCACGAGATGTTTAAAGATGATGCGCCCATTGCCGGCGCCCATCAACTTGGCGGCCAACACAAAATCCTGATTGCGCAGGGTGAGCACTTGCCCCCGCAATTGACGCGCCAGCCATGTCCAGCCGATTAGCGAGAGGATCAACGTAACGGCAAAGTAGATGCGCATGGGGGGCCACGCCGCCGGGATCGCTGCCGAGAGCGCCATCCACAGCGGAATTGAGGGGAAGGAGCGCACTAGCTCGATCAGCCGTTGGATCAACTCGTCGATCCAGCCGCCAAAGAAGCCAGAAACCACCCCAAGCACCGTGCCCAAGCTCAAACTCAGCGCCACCCCCACTAACCCAATCGTTAGCGAGACCTGGCTGCCGATGATAATCCGCGATAACATGTCGCGGCCCTGCCGATCGGTGCCCAGGAATGTCACGGCCCCTTCACCAATGGTGCCAAAGAGATGGCGGTCCATGGGGAAGAGCCCAAAGAGGCGGTACGGTTCACCGTGGACCAGGAACCCTACCGGATATTTGATATCAGTATTGACTTCGGCAATGCGCTCCAGAGTGTTGAGATCCAGACCGGTTGTGACGCCATAGACAAAGGGCGCAAATTTGCCGTTGTCAAAGAAGTGGACCATTTGCGGTGGCATGTAGATGCGGTCACGAAACCGAGTGGTTAGCGTATACGGGGCCAGAAAACTGGCAAAGAGTGCAACGAAATAAAAGAGCAAAATCACAATTCCGCCGGTTAACGCGGCACGATTACGTACAAATTTGCGCCACATCAACTGCCATTGCGACAGCGAATAGCGTCCCTCATCTTGGAGCCGTTGGGCGGCGATGGTGCCATCAATATCCTCAGCGTAGCGCTCCCGCGCCAACCGCACATCCTGTTCGCGATAGAGATCAAATAGCTGATCTGACTGTGCTTCAAGACTCAATGAGTGCTCCTGCTTTTACAATTCTTCTTGTGGCGGATGAATATTGAAACTCACCCACAAACTACGGCTCATCACCACAGTTGCATGGTTCATATGCAAAGCCAAAACTGTCGCACGGCCAACGGCGGTTCTCCCAATAACGCGAGTTCCATCACTACTCCGGACAAAATGGTGAACTCACTGTTCTGTTCGTGGATTGAAAAGTGGCACAACTTCGTTGCTATACTCAAATCAGAATGAAACCCCTAGTTTCGGCCAGCGTGCGTCGCACTGACGGAAGCATCTAGCGGACTGGAATCAGTTGGCGGTCAGTGCGACGCACGCGATCCCGTTGGTCCGCAAAACTCCGGTTCTCATTCTGAACGCAGTATAACTGGATCTCGGTAATCAACGTGCATCCATTTGTGCATATTGCAGCGGGCACATGAAAATGCCAGGTTTTCAAGCGTTGTTTCGCAACAGGAAGGATGTGCTCCAAATGCATGGGCCACTAGTTATCCGTTCGGCACTTTGGCAGTACTCACATCGATACTTTGCTCTTTCTGTAACTTGTTGACGCAGTACAGCAGGGACGTAGGTCATTCGCTCAAAGGCCTACTTCTGCTGCTAATATCGCCGGCAAGGCACCACGTTCTCGTAGAAGAAAAAGGGCTTTTGCCTTGCGCAGGGTATGCAGATCTTCTTGATAGACAAGGGACTCTACTTCGCGACGTTCTGCAGGCGTTAACGATTGCTGTTGTTGCAATTCAAGAAGGTACTGCAAACGGTTTGTTACCTCACTCGTAACCGAAAAACGCGCAACTTGCATCAACTCCTCATCGCTCAGGCGATCCAGATCAACCAACTGCTCGTGCAATTCGCTCTCTGTATCACTTGACGGCGGCTGAATCCATTCGACAACAACTTGTTCGATTGAACGATGAGAAACCTCCGCTGCAGTTAAGGCGCGGTGGTAAAGATCTTTTGGCAAATCCAGTGTAACTGTTGTCATATACAGGTGTTCCTTTCCGTTGGAACTCAAACTGCCAAGCTCGTTACGGTAGAGTATACAGTGTACAGAACAATGCGCCCAATTCTTTCGCTGGAATGCCATTTCCTTACTCATACACAATGCGCGGATCCGCCCAGGCCAAGGCGATATCGGCCAATAAGTTAGAGACCATCAGCAAAAAGGTCATAAAGAGCAAAAAGGTGCCCGCTAGATACATATCTTGCGTCTGCAATGCCCGTAAAAAGAGCGGCCCCGTTGTCGGCAGCGACATGACCACGCCGACCAACGCCGACTCGGAGATAATCTTGGGAATTTCAAGGGCCAGCACGCTAATCAACGGGTTGATGGCCACCCGCACGCCGTAACGTGCCACGACGGTACGCTCTTTTAGCCCTTTTGCGCGTGCCGTCGTGATAAATTGCTGATTCATCACATCCAACATGCTGCTGCGCATGATCCGCTGCATCTGCGCCGTACTCGACAGCCCCAGGATCACGGCGGCCGGCCAGAAATGGTTCCATAGGTTCACAAGCTTTGCCCAACTCATGGGTTCACCCGAAAATTCAGGAGAGGCAATCCCACCCACATCAATGCGCAGGACAAGCGCACCCAGAAACATCCAAAAGAGCGCCAGTAAAAACCCTGGCAGCGATAAACCCAAAAAGCCAATCAGCGAAAAGCTGTTGTCGCCAATTGAATATTGGTGGGTTGCCGAATAGATGCCAACGGGCAACGCATAGGTCACCGTCAGCAGCAATGAAAAGACGCCAAGCAAAATCGTGTAATTCAAGCGGTCGCGCACCAAGGGCCAAACCGGCGCATTCCAACCGAGCGACCAGCCAAAGTCGCCCTCCGGCCAGCCTTGCACCCAGCGCGCGTACTGAAACCAGAAGGGTTGATCGAGGCCATAGCGTTCGCGCAAGATGTCAAAGGTACGGGCGTCCTGCGCACCCCCCTGCTGTGCGATCTCGGCCTGCATCGTATCAAAAAAGTCACCTGGCGGCAGTTGAATGATAAAGAAGGTGATCACCGAAACGGCGAATAATAAGGGGATCATCGCCAATAGGCGACGAATAATGAATGCAATCATGGGAAATTAGGTCTTTTAGGTAGGACAAGTAAAGAGGTAGAAGGTAGATAGGGAAACACGTATACAGGTGATAGGGAGACGGGGAAATCGTGCTTACCAATTCCTTTGTTTCCCTATCTACCTGTTTCCCTGTCTACCTTCTACTCAGCATCGTCAAAGTAATAGGTCGCCGGGTTCTGGTTGCCAGGGGACATGGCGATCCAGGAAGCGGAGTAGTCCGGACCTGCCCAGACATTCTTCATGTTGTTCTTGACCACCAGCGGCACTGGGGAGCGGCCGGCCACGTTGATGATCCACATGTTTTCAGTGGCATCAGTCACCAATTCCCGTCCAAGTTCCGCCTGTTTCTCACCATCAACGGTGGTCAAGATCTCATTCAAGAGAGCTTGCCCTTTCTTAATATAATCCGGTGGTTCTTCGCCAGAGGCACCATTGGTCTGGAACCAGATACCAAATTGGGGACCCCAGAAAGATTTTTCGTTAAAGGCCAACAGGTTATCCGGGTTCATCAGCGGGAAGATGCTGCCCGTACCCCAAACGTTGATCATCACTTCGTTGCCAATCGCGCGTGGCCAGTAGAGGTCGCGGTTCATCGTCTTCAGGGTTGTGCTGAGGCCGGCATCGTTGAGTTGCTCGACGATCAATTCGAGCGCATCAAGATTCGGGCCGGCAGTTTCGGATGATTCGATGATTAGTGTCAATTCCGAACCGTCAGCAAAGGTGTAGAAGCCATTGTCACCCTTCTTCAAGCCCACGCTCTCTTCAAGCAGTTGTTGCGCCGCGGCGACATCATACTCGCCTTTGAACATCGCCATATCTTCGACATACCAGGAAGTTGACGGTCCAACCGATTCGGTTGTCGGCGTCGCCTGGCCGAGATAGGCAATGTCGTTGATCAGATTGCGGTCAATCGCCATCGACATCGCATAGCGGAAGTCACGATTCTGCATTAACTCGCGATATTTGGGGTCAGCATAACTTTGGTTGGGCTGCAAGCCGATGCTCGATGCACCATCACTCGACCAGAGACTGACGGTGAAGTTACCCGCTTCTTCGTTCTGCTTGAGCACTGGCACCTTGTCGAGCGAGAGCCCGCGCGATTGCATATCGAGGTCACCGGCGGCGGCCATCACGGCAACCGCTTCTGTGTTCTCGACGAGCGCCATGTGGACCCGATCAATATAGGGCAGTTGGTTGCCGGCAGTGTCAACCTTCCAATAGTAGGGGTTGCGCTCGAGAATCAGCTCGGTGGCACCTGCCTCCCACTGGACCGGTTTCCACGCCCAAATTACGGGGCGATCAACATTGTAGTCAAAAGCCTTGTCTTCAAAGACGGCGTAATCGGTTACTTCTGGATTGGTCTTGGGATGGAACTGTTCCAGATAATGCTTCGGCGCAAAGACACCAAAGCGCTCAAAGGCTAGTGGCCACTGATTGCCGTGAAAGGCCAGGCCCATCGACTCCACAATGCCGCTTGGGCCGGGGAAGATGAACTTGATCGTGTAATCATCGACCTTTTCCAGCGTCATCGGCTCGCCGTCAACGGTCCACTCAATGTGTGGGGACGGCGTGATGTTGGTGTCGAGCTCGATATTTTCCCACCAGAAGATAATATCATCGACGGTCCACGGTTCACCATCGGACCATTTCAGCCCTTCGCGGAAGACGAGCGTCAACTCGGTGCCATCATCGTTCCAGGACCATTCCTTGGCCAGGCCCGGTTGGATCGGGTCGGCAAAGTTGGGTGCCCAGCGCAACACGGGGTCGTAGTTGATGCGACCCCAAGCGTGAAAGTCTTTTACACCAGTAAAGGCACGGTGCCAGGTGCCGCCATAGAGACCAATCGAGTCGAGTGGGTCCACGACCAGGGGTTCAGCCGGAAGACGGTCGGCCAACGCCGGAATTGCCCCAGACGCGACCATCTCTTTCAGCATGGGCGCTTCGTTGTAGGTGCCGTCAAATTCGGTGTTGGTGTTGCGTTCGCCACTGTCGGCGACACTTTCCGTGCTCGTTTCGGCAGAAGCACCGCTGTCAGTGGCCGCATCGGCCGCATCGGCCGCCGGGGCATCTGCTTGCGGTGCAGCATCTGGCATGGCTGGGCGCGACCCACAGGCCGCCACAAACAGTGCCAGAATGACGAACAGCGAAATAAGCGCCAACGTGCGCTGCTGCTTCGTTCTTCGCATTGGTTCACTCCTTTGAAATGAAATTGTAAGGCTATGTGATACAACAGAATGAGGTCGACTTCTCTAGAAAAGCCAGCGGTGATTGTTGTTGTATTTGCGGGAAAATAGAATATTCCCTGAAGAAATCAACTTCAAGCGCTAAGAAGTAGGCGGAAAATCAGCCAATCATCTTAGTTGGCAAATACGATTCTGAGTTAAATGTTCAGCTCTGGCAAATTCAGCTGGGGAGAGAAGCAAAACCACGGTGCGGAGAAAGTTATATCGTATCCTCACTCATTTGTCAAATGTAAAGCGGATTACTGAAGCATCTCAGCCGCTGGTCCAGCGAGCATGTTTATAAGTTTTTTGGTAGCGTTGACCTCTTTGTCAATCTCCAACTGTTGAAACAAGGCCAGCGCCTGTCGATAGGCTTCTTCGGCGGCTGTTGTTTGGCTTTGGTCGGCATAGAGATCACCGAGTCCGCGCTGGGCATAGGCCAACAAAAAACGATCCTCGTTACGCTCAGCAACTCGGCTGGATTGGCCGTAAAAATGTTGCGCATCCTCATAGCGCTGCTGTGCACGGCGGACCGACCCGAGCGTGAAGAGGGCATAGGGATAGCTGTCAACCTCTTCGTGCTCGATCACCTGTAGGGCGTAGCGCTCGGCCGATTCCAACTCGCCCACTTCAAAGTGTGCTTCGGCGAGGTTGGCGGCATTCATCGCCATCCAATAGGGCGCGTTCATCCGTTCGCAGAAGGCCAGTGCTTGTTTGGCTTCGGCAATGGCTGCGCGATAGTCGCCGGCAGTGAGATACGCCGCGGCGAGGTTGCTGCGCGCATAGACCTCTTGGAGACGGTTGCCGGTGCGCTGATAGTCGGCGATGGCAGCCCGATAGTGGCCAAAGGCTGTCTCCACATCTTGCTGCTGCATCGCCGCGATGCCCAGATAATATTCCGTGCGGGCGGCGGCTTGGGTATCATCCAACTCCTCAGCCAGGGTGAGGGCCACTTTATAATGGCCGCGAGCGGTCTCATAATGGCCGAGATTGGCCTGGATCGCGCCCTGTAAATTTTCGGCGTAGTAGCGGGCGCGCGTCGCTTCATGCCAGGCCGCCTTCATCTCCCGTTGCTGTAGATAGATCAGCCCGCGCTGCACGTGAAGATGAGCATGTTGTTCGAGCAGATAGGCGACAACTTGTACCCCTTCTTGCAGCTTCGCTTGCGCGCCCGTCGCATCGCCTTGGAGATTGAGCGCCTCACCCCACAGCCGCAGCGCCTCAACAGTGACTGCCTCGTCGTGGTGCCACTCTTGCGATGCAAGGCTCGTCACGATCTTTTCCGGCTCACCGAGCAAGCCATAGAGTTCGCCGCGCAACAGGGCAAGCTGTTTTTGTTGCGCGCGCTGTAGTCGGTGGGCCGAGATCTGTTCCACAATGGTTAACGCCGCGCCCGCCTGCCCCCGCTGGATCTCGCGCCGCCGTTCGGGAAACCAGATGCTAATCGCCTGTGCGGGCTGATCACCGCGGCAGAAATGATAGGCGGCCTCCGTATACTCCCCGCGCGCGGCATAGATGTGCGCGGCAATAAGGTGATGGGACTCGCGGAGTTCCAGCGTCATTTCGCCATAGAGCGTTTCGCGCAAAATCGGTAGGAGCCAGATGCCGCCACTCGCATCCCCTTGTACCAGGTGGCGTGCCACGAGCGCTTCTAGCGCAGCGGTATTCGCAGTATCCGCACGATCGCTAGCTACTGGCTTATCCATCACGTCGCCTTGTCCACCCATTTGTTGCCAAGCATCGATGGGTGCTGGGGTACGAAAGACGGCAAGCAGCTGTAAAATCTGCCGCTCATCGGGCGCAAGACGGGCGCGCAGCCGATCCCAAATAGGTAAAAGTGCAGGAGTATGGGGCAGTTGTAGCAACGTTGCGGCAAGGGCTGCGCGTACATTCCCATCGCCGAGTAGATCGACCGGCACGTGCGCATTTTGCTGTGCCATACTATGAACCTGATGCAACGTGAGGCAAAGCGTCAGCAACCGTGGATTGCCGCCGGTATAGCGCTCTAGCTCGGTGAGATCGGCGGCTGTGTAGGCGATCTGTAGCCGCCGTAGCCACTCTTCAATATCCATCCGTTGTAGCCGATCCAGGGCGAAGGTGACATCGCTTTCCAAGACGGCACGCTGCCCAATCAGCAGGATCGGTAGATAGGGTCGCACGCCGTCGATAAAGCTCAACATCGGAGCGTGGTGGGGATTGGGGCGATCCACATCGGCAGCGCGCAACAGGTCGATCTCATCAAAACAGAGGAGTGGCCGTACCGGCAACGCCTCAATGTCGGCACGCACAAGTCCGAGTGCCAAGTTGAGATCTTCCAACTTGCCTTCATCGGCGATCAATTGTAGCCAAAGCGCGGATGCGCCCTGTTGATGAAAAAAGTAGCCCAGGGCAAAGAGGAGGCTATTGAGATGGTCATTTAACCCCGGTCGTACTGTGAACCAGAAGATGGCGGGCGTGGGCCAGCCTTCGACGAGCGCGCTGCCCAATGTACTCTTGCCCATGCCACCGGGGCCGGTGAGGCTGACACTATTGCCCGCGGTTAAGTGAGCGAGACATTGCGCCCGTAGCTGTTCACGTCCCAGAAGAAGACCGCGCAAGGTGGGCATTTCCAGGCGTAGCGGTGGTCGCAACCGTTGCAAAAGCAGCGTGCCCAACTGTTCCACCGCCTCTTTCAAAGAGCGATCATGCGAGGTACGCGAAATATGCAGGATATCCTGATAGATTTCGGCCTGTGTTTTGGGGGGCGGTGTAAAAAGGCGGTTGAAATAATTTAATTCGAGGATCAGGTAGTAATATCGTGCTCCCCGTCCATGCGTTTCAGCTTCCTCGTCGACCGCGGCGAGGAGCGTTTGCCCTGTCGTTGGCAGCGGACCGCGCCAAAGGGTGGTGGCGGCCTCATAAAGCTTATCGCTCAGCACTTGACCCCAGTCAATTGGGCTTGCCGCAGTGGCCGACAACGCCCAGCCCTTGCTTTGAGGGGGCGCGATCCGCTCACCACGCTGGTTGAGAAAGTACGGCTTGGCTAAGGGTGAATAGTCACGCAAGATCGCCGGTTCGGCTTGATATTCGAGCGCTAATTTGAGCTGCTCATAAAAAGTTGCTGCGTTCTGAAAACGCTTGGCGAGCGCAGTAGTTGATTTTGCCATGAAAACCTAAGTAAGATGATTGTAAAGAATTTGTCCAGCAGATGACACGTCCGCAGCAAAGCAAGAATGTGCTCCGTACAGGAGTAAAAATTGCTATTTAGGGCTCAATTGAGCGCGATCTGGCGCGATAGTGGCGGAAATGATTGCTCAACCAAAATCAATAATTGAAGCAAATTATCAGATTTTTGACGCGTCAATGCCAATTTCCCATGCTATACTGAGCACTGCCATAGATGAGAATGCCAGCGCACCATCTACACGAGTGCGTGATTCTCATCGATAAGCGAGTGCGGTATATACTGTTGACGGCTTTCACTCAGCAGACGTCGCGCAAACAATTGTAACCATCTGAAAAAACAGGAGTTATTCATGCTACATCGCTATCGCAGCATCCATCTCATCCTGGTTGCGCTCATCATGAGTGTCGGGCTGATTCTGCCACCGCAACCCGCGTATGCCGCCGATACAGAAATTGCACACACTTGGCACTTTGCCTATCAAAGCAACACCAGTAGCGGCATCTTGACAATCAGAGTTGTCGAACATGATAAGTATACCCATGAGATCATTGATGTGTTGGAGGAGTTCACTTACCCTGTGCCCTGTGGACCGAGTGGCCTTGGCATCGCCTGCGATATGGATATCCGCAGCGCCATTCAGGATTCCTATCTTCAAATGAATCTCAAAGATCAGGCCGCCAAAGTGAGAGCGGGCGAATCCTACCGCTGGATGATTGTTGAAGCGACCGGTCAGTGGACCTCAATCCCAGCCAATGCCCATCCCACGTTGGTCGCTCACCCCTCCCTCCAATTCTCCTTCGACACAACCGCCGCCAAAGCCGTCCGCTTTCGTAGCAGTTGGAATATAGTTACCAGTACCAGTGCCGCCTTCAAACCCCCGTTGGGGCAGATCCACACAATGATTAATGAATTCGATTGCTCACAGCCGACCGTCTGCGAGATTACCAATGCCGTGAATATCAATGGCAGCGTCACAGAACTTGGCCGCCAGCAATCCAATAATTCAACCGTTGGCTTCCAACTGGCCCCCAGCCAACTTCAGTTCACGCCACCTAGTGGCTTCCAACTGGACAGCTTTGTCATTGACCCGCCCAAGGCCGGCTACGGCTAAATCGCAGAAAATTAATTTGACAATGTCATATTTGGCAGGATTACAAGATGCACAGTATGAAAAGGATGAAAAGAGAGAGAAATTTATCTTTTGATTCTGTCAATCCTGTCTGTTGAATCCCATGTGAATTGTCAAAGTAAGCGCAATCTAACCTGTAATTGATCCACGAAGGGACACGAAGACACACGAAGAAAAGCAGATCTTTGTGGATCGATATTTATTTGCCGATAATTGTTTCAGTAGAGCGCCAGGAGCGATCCTGGCGCTTTTTTATGCACCATTCATGTTTCGTCCATCAGCCGAAAGTGTGAAAACACAATAATTTCCAGAGATGAAATCATCGGTTTTCACACTTTTCACAGATGAGCCTCATGTTTATATACCCAGCCCGCAACGCTCTCTGGCTTCGACAAGCCCTTCGCCCGGCTCAGGACGAGGCTTAGCCGCCGAGCGTTGCACTCTACCGATACTGTTCATTTTCTCTTTGCTCTTCCTGCCCCGGCACTCCTATTGTAGCGCAAGTAAGGAGGGACAGCAATCACCAGGGGGATGAGCCCGCTACCCCATCTGCCCCATCTCAACTTACCGCCATACATGTTACCAACTCATGTTACGCATCTTCCCCTAAAGGTGCCACGCTACTCGAGTACGCCGCATCCCCAGATGCGGCGTACTGGAGACCGCCATGTTTACTGCGTAACATGAGTTACCAACCTGAATCGGTTCCCTGAATAATTATTTAGGTTGCACCTCATTTCCACCACTTTTCGGCAAAAAAAGAAGCAAAACGCGCTTTTTCGGACGCATCGAACACCCACTCCCCCCACTATCATAAAAAGACCAATTGACGCCTACATCGCAATCCAATTAGCGTAATCGTGTGCAACTGTTTGAGACGAAGGGACCCCGTAATGCATCCACTATCACTATCCATTGTGATCATTCTAACCCTGACCGCCGGCTTTGCCGACGCCCAGGGCTTTCTCTACTCCACCGCCGTTTGGAGCCAGGGCATCTTCAATTGGTCGGCGGCGTGGCGTTCGGCGCTTGGCTTTAGCCTCAGCGTGCCCTGCTACTGGGTTGCCGTCCGCTATCTCCACGAAGCGGGCATTATTACCCCCGAAATCCAGGCGCTCTTCTGGTTTGTCGTCACGATTACCGGCGTGGCCATTGCGGGGGGCAACTTTCTCGGCTGGAACATCATCGATAAAGCGGTAGCTGTGGCGATTCTTGCTGGGATTGTCTGGCTCATGATCCGCACGGGCGCCTGACAGACAATTCCTGTAGATGGGCAGTGTTGGATTGCGTTGGTCTAGGTGACTGTCATTACGTTAGCAGAAAATCAGAAGGGATTCAGAAGGCAAGAGCGTATTTTTCACGGAAGCAGTATCCCTTCCTTTCTGAATTCCCCGTTTGTATCGCCTTACCTGAATGGCAGTGGGGCTGGGGGTGGGGTAAATAGTACGACAACGTTAAATTACACTTCATAGACAGGATTCACACGATTCACAAGATTTTTGTTCTGCTCTGTCAATCCTGTTAATTCTGTAAATCTTGTCTAATTTAACGTTGTCGTAATAGTCACGATGAGCAAAGCATAACAGAGCTTGGAGGAAATGCATGGGTTCAAAGGGAATATTACTACGAACATTACTACGAACAGGTCGGCACCACGGCAAACGACTTTTTTTGTTGTCGCTCTCACTGCTATTACTACTGGCAATCATGTTTGTTGGTACGCAGGTTGGGCAAACCATCACTGCCCAGGCACATAGCTTAAGTTTGTCAATCGCTGCATGGAGCGGTACGGTGATGCCCGTTGATATAACTGCGGATGCGCCACCCTTTAGCAGCGACCGCCTGGCTGTGACGTTGGAGGGGGTCACCGCACCACCAGCCAACCGCCAGATGAATGCCTACCTCCTCAATACCAAAAGCGCGACCGGCTTGCTCTGTACCGATCTGCCCGTCGCCAACGGTGCCATCAACACCAATTGCGACTTTCCCGGCAAACCGTTGATCGGGCGCTATGATGCGCTCTACTTTTTGCAGGAAAGCACCGTCTTTAACGCCACAACGCCGCCCAATGCACTCGTCTACCTGCGTCAGACCCTCAATGCCGCGGATGATACACCTGATCAAATGGGGTATGGCGTTGGCCTCAGAAGCCAAGCCCAACTGCTCGCCGATCATGCCGGTTTTGCCAAAGGGGCCGCCGATGGGGACAATCTCAACGGTGCCAAACAACATGTCGAACATCTGCTCAACCTGCTCTATGGCTCGGCAGATCAGCGCTATGGTGATCTGAACAACGACGGGGTTGCCTCCAATCCAGGCGACGGCTATGGCTTGTTGCGCTATCGTCAAAAAGTGGGGGAAACGCTGCGTGCGGCGGCAGAGAGCAGCGGCGCAACCGCCAATATTCAAACACGGGCCGCCCAAGTCGAAGTCGCCTTGGCGAACATCGGTGATGGCAGTGGCGATAGCACCGACAGCGGTTGGGCCGATCTGCTTATCGAAAAGGCCAATACGTTGCTGGCTACCAACGATCTTAACACAGCCAAGTCGCTGGCCGCACAAATCGCTGGCCTCGCCACCCGCATCGATCAGGGCGAAGAGGTCAATGACAACGGGGAGATCGAGCCGATAGTCGGCGAAGGGGGCGCACGGACAGCGTGGCGTTATACCCAATATGCCGCCGATTTCTTGACGGCTGACGGTTCGGGCTATGTCCGGTACAGCGATGCCAATGGCGCAGGCTATAACGACAGCCTGCGCATCAAACTCTCTGGATTGACGCCACCAAGCAGTGGTGAACAATATTGGATCTCTTTGGTGAGCCAAGAAGGGGCGTATTTCCTCGCTGGCGCGGTTGACGGCACCGGCGGCACCGTCGACGCTGCCCTGCCTTCTGCTGGGCGCAATCTTGGCGGTGGATACAGCGGGGCAATCGTTACCGTTGGGCAGAAAGTGGGAAAGGGGACGTTGCCACCCCTCATGCTCGGCTATCTCTGCACGGTGCTTGACAGCGCCGATGGCACCCCCAACAACGTCGGTTATGGGGTAGGGTTGGCCGAACAGGCTAAGATCCTCGCCGACCATGCTGGCTTTGCCCGCGATGCGGCCAATGCCGGCAATCGCACCGAAGCACGGCGTCATGCCGAACATGTGCTAAACATTCTTTATGGCAGCAATGACCCGCGCTATGGCGATCGGGACAACGATGGCGTGCCGACGAACCCCGGTGACGGCTTTGGCCTCTTGCCCTATCGCGAACAGATGGGCAGCACTTTGACCCAAGCTGCCGAGGCTAGCGACGCCACCGAGAATGTTCGTACGCGGTTGGCACAGGTACAGGTGGCGCTCAACAATATTGGCGATGGCAGCACAAGCAACCCCGTATCATGGACAACCCTCCTGATTGGGCAGGCCGAAGCACTCTTGGCGGCCGGTAGCATCAGTGACGTACAGACCTTCGCGGCCCAGATTGCCGCCCAAGGGCAACGCATCTACCGCGGCGAAGAGATCAACGACAATGGGCAGATCGAGCCGATTATCGGCGAAGGCGGAGCACTCACCGCCTATCGGTATACGCAACACGCCGCCGATTTCTATCCCGAGTCGCTGATCCTCTCCGGCCCAACAACGACGCCAACCCTCACGCCAACGCCAGCCGCAACCACCGGCACGGCCACACCAACGCCCACCGGCACGCTGACAACCGTCCCACCGACGGGGGGCGACAGCTATGAGGCTGACGATCAGTGTACCGACGCCCGCACAACCACCGCGGATGGGCGCGTCCAACGGCGCACCTTCCATCAGCAGGGGGATACCGATTGGGTACGTGTCGATGTGACTGCGGGGGAGCAATATCTGATCGAAGTCAACATCCCCGACAACTCGCCTGCCGATGTGGCTATGGAGATGTATGACGCCTGTGCCGGGGCTACCGTGCAAGCACAAGATTTCTCCTTTAGCCCAGCAATCCGCCTCGACTATACCGCGGCTGCGACGGGGCCGATCTTTCTCAAGTTTTCGAACAATGATCCCACCGTCATCGGAGACCAAGTTGCCTATGATCTCACTGTGCGCTCGCTTTCAACCGAGGCCGCGCCAGGGCTACTGATCATCGTCGCTGGGCAGATCAAGAACAACGACCCGGTGCAACCGAACATCTATCACGTCACCGACGAAGTGCGTCAGTTGTTTATCGACAAAGGCGCAACCGATGAACAGATCTACTACATCGCGCCCGACCTCAGCCGCGCCGGTGTCGATGCTTCGGCCACAGCGGACAATCTGGAAGCAGCCATCACCCAATGGGCAGATGAAAAGGCGGCGACCGCGCAATCGCTCACCATCTACATGATGGACCACGGCGGCCAGGATATCTTCTATCTCGATAAGCTGCGTGGTGAATGGATTACGCCTGCCGAACTCGATGGCTGGCTCGATCGGCTAGAGGCACTGCGTCCCACGCTCAATATCAATGTGATCTACGAGGCGTGCGAATCGGGCAGCTTTGTCAGTGGCGACGAGAGCATCAGCAAACCGGGCCGCGTTGTCATCTCCTCGACTGACGATGAAAATCTGGCCTGGGCTTCTGACGATGGTGCCATCTTCTCCGACCATCTGCTCGATAGCCTGGCGCGCGGCGAAAGTCTCTATATCAGCTATCAAAATGCGCGTATTGCATCCCAGATCGCGCACCCCAATCAAGCGGCGTGGATCGATGCTGATGGTGATGGCAATGGCACCGACGACGCCAGCCAGACGGTTGCCGCCCAGCGTGGCTTCAACTTTGCCGGCACCTTCCCCGATGAAATCTGGCCCCCCTTTATTGCCGAGGTGCAGCAGGTGACACCGGATGAGGAGGGTCGGGCCGTACTGCGGGCACAGGTGCGCGACGATGTCGATGTCGACAGCGTCTGGGCTGTCATCTATCCGCCCACCTACAAAGCGCCGGCTGAGAGTGAAGAGTTGGTGCAGGAGGTCCTACCCACTGCGGTGCTACTTGACCAGGGCAATGATTGGTATGGTGCCCGCTTTGATGGCTTCCGCGAAAAGGGGATCTACCGGGTCGTCTTCTTTGCCGATGACAACCAGGGCACCCATGCGCGACCAGTTTCTGTCAATGTCATGTTTGGGTCAAACACCGTCTACCTGCCGTTGGTCAGTAGGTAGACGGTGTTTGTAGCGGCACGAGCAACGTGATGGCTCGTTCCACGCTCCGGCGTGGAATGCATCCCTGACGCTCCAGCGTCGAGTGACCCATTCCGACAAGCTCATGACTCGACGCTGGAGCGTCAGTTGCGGTGCCGACGCCGGAGCGTCGGCACGAGCATTCTTTAACTTGAAGATTATTCCGAGCAAAAAGCCGCTCGGAGGAGTGATAGAATGCTAGGCCTAGTTACGTCGCTACGGCTAACACAAAACAGATCTATACCCCTAATTACATACCAAATCTCGTAGTCAAATGAGGAGACACAAATGAAACGTTCTATCCATTCCCTTGTGCGAAGCGTACTGCTTCTACAAGTGTTGCTGCTGGCACTCACGCCGGCATTGCCGGTGGCAGCCCAGGAATTTCCACCCCCGGAACGCCCTATCCACAATGGTGTCGATGCAGTCGATGTCAAGGTGTTGGCGGCTGACAATAAGGAGTTGCGTGTCAGCTATGCCTTTCCGGCACCACAACTCTGGATCACCGAAGGGGAAGAAAAAGTCAACTATCTGCAATTTGCCATTCCCGGCATGGAACAGGCTTATGGTGAACTCGGCAAACCGGCCGTGCCCTTCTACAGCCGTCTGCTGGCCCTGCCCCAAGGGGCCGAGGTGACCGTGGCCGACTTTGAAGTCGAGCGGGGTGACAGCGTAAATCAGTTGCTCTATCCGGTGCAAGAGAGCCCGGTCGACCTGCCGGCCCACCAGGAGGGCGAGGAGAAGCCGCCCATCGAAGCGTATCAGGACCCGCCCTTTACGATCAACGATGACTTCTACAATGGCGACAATCTTTATCCGGAGGCACCAGTTCTTGTCGAAGTGTTGGGCGAGCTGGGCAATCTGCGCTTGGCGCGCGTAAGCGTCGCCACCGCCGAGTACAACACAGCCAAGCAGCAGCTCACCTTCTTCAAGGCGGTGCGGTTTACGCTCGCCTTTACCAAAGGCAAGGAATATTTTCTTACCGAGCGTGACCTGATCGACTTTAACCGCCCCGATGAGGGGATCGTAGGACTGCTATTGAACCGCGATATTGTCCATAAAGCGCCAGGCAAATTTGAAGTTAGCAGCTACACCTGTCTCGGCTATGAATATCTGATTATCACCGACCCGCTCTTCCGCAGCGCGGCAGACAATCTGGCTGCCGCCAAGCGCAGCGCCGGTATCTCGACGCACGTGGTTGAAACGGGCACGGGCAGCGGCAAGGCCGGCAGCACACGCACGGCCATCAAAACCTATATTCAAGATCGCTATGACGAATGTCTGATCCAGCTCAACTATGTGCTGCTGCTCGGCGACGCTGAACATATTGCCCCCTGGTACAACCGCACCTATGGTCTCTCGTCGTTGGCGCTCGACACGCCAGGATCCGATCTAGAATATTCGCTGCTGGCGGGCAACGATTTGCTGCCCGATGTGGCGCTTGGCCGTATTCCAGTCGACACCTTGGCACAAGCAAACACCGTAGTTAACAAGATTATCAATTATGAACAGACGCCCCCAACCCAGGCCAACTTCTATGAAGATGTCACCCTGGCCGGCTACTTCCAATGTTGTCGCCCGCGGGTCTTTGAGTGGGTGATCAGTCTGCTCAACCCATTGCAACTGGTAGACGGCATCACCTCGCGCAGCTTCATTGAGACTGCTGAGTTGGCCTACAACGAACTGAGCGGTGAAGGGTACAACGTCCGGCGCATCTATGCCAGCAACAACGGTTACCACAACGACAACTCGCCTGCAGGGTTCTGGAATTACTACAACCCCACTACGCGCGATACAACGCCCCGGATCTATTACAATCAGGCACCGTTACCCGCCGCACTCGCCCCTGGCAACTTTGCCTGGAATGGCGATGCCCTCGACGTGGTCGACGCCTTCAATGATGGCACCTTTCTCATTCTCCACCGCGATCATGGCTTCAAAAATGGTTGGGGTGACCCAGATTTTCGCCTAGATAACCACTCGCAGCTTACCAACGGCACTATGACGCCGGTCGTCTACAGCATCAACTGTGCCAGCGGCCTCTTTGACAACGAGACGCGCGACCCGGCCAACGACAACTATAACTACAATACAACCATGAATGAAACCTACTGGGCCGAAGATCTGCTCCGTCGCAGCGGTGGCGCGGTCGCTGTGATCGGTGATACCCGCAACAGCCCCACTTGGGCCAACAGCGCGCTCGCCCGTGGGCTGATCGACGCAACATGGCCAGGCACCGTGCCGGAAGGGGGCAATACCCGCACCCGCCGGCTGGGCAAGATCCTCAACTATGGCAAGCTTTATCTGCTCGGCCAGGTGGGCGTCGCGCAAACCGCCGGCAGCGTCTCCAACCGCCACGCCGAAGGGGATGTGCTCATGTTCCACCTCTTTGGCGACCCGACCATGAAGATGTGGAAGGCGAATCCTAACAACAACACGCCATCACCCAGCTACACCCTCCAGCCGGCAGCGCCTGGGAGTTGGACCTTTACCAATAGTGCGGAAGGGGCCACGTTGACTGCCATGCAAGGCAACAGCGCCCTCGCCCGTGGCACCGTCACAGGCGGCAGCGCGACCCTTAGCTTTTTGATGGCACGCTCTCCCAACACGCCGGTCCAATTCATCTTGAATGCGCCCGATGCTACCGCGTTTCTGATGCCGCTCACACAGACAAGTGCGTTCGTAACCAAAGCCGGTGGGGAACTCAGCGGCACAGATAAGCTGCTCAGGATCGCAATTCCCCCCGATGCGTTCAGTGAAGAGAGCGAGATGATCCTGACCGAACTGGCCGCGCCAACGCCGGATCTGCCCGAGAACCATTCAGCGATCGACAGTTTCCTGCTGGAAGTGAACGGCAGCAAGGGTACTGTCGCCGCACCGGCCAAGCCATTGTCACTCGAACTTTGCGTCGCCGCCGCCGAGCAGAAAAAGCTCAAATCCGCCTTTCTCGCCTATTTTCTCGAAAGCGAGGGGCGTTGGGTCCCGATTGATAGCACGCTCGACGAAAAGAGTGGTTGTTTCACTGCCGAGATCGACCGCTTCAGCGAATTTGCGCTGCTGCGCGACGACTCACTCTCGTTTGGCGAGGAAGATGAGGTGAGCATTTTTCTGCCCTTGGTGGCCCGCTAACGGTAGGCGACTGGATCGCTAAAGGGTTGGTTGAAACAAGTGCAATTCTTGTGTAGGGGCACAGTATACTGTGCATCATGTGTATCAAGCGAGGGGATAAGGGCGGTAACCAACACTACAGCGGATGAAGGAAGCCGCGGATTTGCCACGGCGCGCCCTGAATTCTAGGGAAAACGCCGAATGTATCTAATAGGAGAATCGAATGCAACGCAGAACTATTTTTCAAATTCTTGGCATGGTGTTGCCCGTCACTGTGATGGCGCTCATCGGCCACCTGCTTTTAACGGCCGGCGCGGCTAACGCGCAACCACCCTTTACCACCGTCATCACCATCGATGCGACCGCTGATCTCACGGCGGGCAATTCTAACTACACCTGTGGCTTCCAGATCGGTGGCGGTGCGTTGGCCCGTCCGGCCCCAGATGGCAAATGCACCTTGCGTCGCGCGCTCTACGAAGCCTCGGCCCGCCCCCAAGGGGATCGCCCGATCGCGATCCAATTCAATATTCCAGTGACGGATACAGGTTACAGCCCTGAAGTCGCCGACACCTGGGTCATTTCGGTGACGGCAGCGCTGCCGCCGCTTAAGACGGATACGATCATTGATCGCAATGGCCAAGTGACGATTGACGGCAGCACGCAACCAGGTGGACGTAGCGATGGACCACCAGTCATCATTGACATCAGTGATTTCTCGCTGGAGATTGAGAGTTCACGCAATGTGATCCGCAACCTCGCCTTTAAAAATGGCGGCGCGATCCTTGTCAAAACCGTGGCACCGACTACCACCATCGAGAGCATTTGGATGGGCCTCAGCGACGACGGACAGAGCGTCCAATTCCGCACGCCAAGCCAACCCAACCGCATGGCCTTTGGTGCGATTCAATTATCCTCGGATGGTAACATTGTGCGCGACAGTGTGCTCACCGGCGCCTTTGCCAGGGCCGTTGATATCAATGGTAGCGACAACAATCTGATTGAAGATAATTGGATTGGCACGCGCACGGACGGCACCGTGCCCACCGTTGACCCAGCCATCCGTTGCAAAGTGGTTGTCGAAAACCCGGAGGAGCCCTTTGCCTTCTACTATGATCCAAATGATTGGTATGGCGGGTGGGGCATCTCGGTTGGCGGCAGCGGCAACATCATCCGCAACAACCATCTCGTTGGCATGAGCAACGTACGCTCGGCCAACGATACCCCGGCGATGGCGATCGAAGTCTTTGGCGACAATCACCAGATCATTAGCAATACGATTGGCGTGGATGCCAACGGTTATGAACTCGGTGTCTGCGGGCAGGCGATCAAAGTCTCTGGCCACGATACGGACGTGCTCGATAACCTGATCGTCGGGGCCAGCCGCTTCAATCCCGACGATCCAAACACGGCGGCGATCCTGATCAGCGACACCTCGCCCCAATTTGACCGCATTACTGTCATGCGCAACATTGTGCGTGATGGCATCCTACCCAGTACCAAGGATTACTACGAGTTTGGCCCCGGTCTGCCCGAAGCGTTGCGCCTCTACCGTTCGGCACGGATCACGGAAATGGCTGGTTTGACAGTGCGCGGTGGCAACGGCGTCGATATCCTCGGCAGCACGCACCCATGTCCCAACTGCCTCATCGATCTCTATCTCGATGATGACGATGCCCAGAATGAGGCGCTGGCCTGGCTTGGTCAAACGCAGGCAGATGTGGACGGTAACTTCGTCTTTACGCTGACGCAGCCCCTTTCCGTTACGCAGGGCTTGCACACGATTAGCACGAGCACCGAAGATGATGTGATTGTTAATTACCGCGCCGGCATGAGCGCCGAAGCCTCCAAGCTCTTCCTGCCGATGCAGAGCGTCAAGATCACGGGACCGTCACAAGCACCTATTGGGACCTTCGTCACCTTCACCGTCACAGTTGATTCTCCCAACGCCACGGCCCCCTTTACCTATATCTACGGCGCGACCGATGTGATAACTGATTCGCGCACAACGCAAAGTGCGGGTGTTCTGCTCACCTATCGCTGGCCGACCTCCGGCACTAAGACGATCAGCGTCATGGTGACCAATGAACTGGGTAGCGTCAGCAGTAGCCACAACGTTCAGATTGGCGATGAAAGCGCCACGCCGACACCATCGGTTACGCCGTCCATCACACCGGAAGTGACACCGGAAGTGACACCGACGCCGGGAGTCACGCCAACACCCGGCTCGCTTGGGGACGAGGAGACGATCTATATTCCGTTGGTGAATCGGTAGGGCAGTAGGGCAGTGGGGCAGTAGGACGGTGGGGCAGTTAATCACTGTCCCACCGTCCCACCGCCTCACCGCCTCACTGTCTATTGGTACGCCAGCGAACCGTCTTCACGCCAGCTAAAGCCGCGATGCCAGCTTTTGAAGGGATACTTACCTAGCGCCTCTTCATTGAGATCGATGCCCAAGCCGGGCGTCTCTGGGATTTCGAGATAGCCATCGACCAACTTCATCGGTTCATCGACAATATCACGCCGCGTGCCTTCATCGTCGGCGTGGTATTCGAGGATCAGGAAGTTGTGTGTGCTGGCGGCAAAGTGCACGTTGACTGCCGTTGCCACGGGGCCACAGGGGTTGTGCGGGGCCACGGTCATGTAATGGGCGTCGGCCATTGCCGCGATCTTTTTCATCTCCCACAGCCCGCCCATCAGGCAGATATCCGGCTGAATAATATTAACCGCCTGCCGGTGTAGCAATTCGCGAAATTCGTGGCGGGTATAGAGCATTTCGCCAGTCGCCAGCGGCACATCGACCGTTTCGCTCAACTTCTGCATGGCGTCATAATTTTCCGGGCGCAGTGGCTCCTCGACAAACATGGGGCGAAAGGGTTTGACGACTTCGCAGAGTTCCATTGCGCGAGAGATTTCAAAGAGACGGGCGTGGGGATCAAGGCCGATGTCGATGTCCTCCCCAACCGCCTCACGCACGGCAGCGACGCGGGCTTCTGTTTCGCGCAGCGCTCTGTTCCAGGGCATTTGTTGCCAGTTGCTTGGTAGAGGCCCCATTTTAATGGCGGTGTAGCCGTATTTTTCGATAAGCGCAACGGCGTTGTCGGCGAGTTCTTGCGGAGAGTTGCCGCGCGGGGCCTGATAGACCCGGATCTTGTTACGACATTTGCCGCCAACCAGCCGGTAGACTGGCAACCCCGCGGCCTTGCCGGCAATATCCCACAGCGCATGTTCGATGCCACTGATCGCGGCGTTGAGCACCATGCCGCCGGGAAAACGCGAGCCGGCATACATCAGTTGGTAGAGCCCCTCGATATCGCGCGGGTCGCGGCCGATGAGCCACTCTTCAAAGTCACGGATGACCTCGACGGTGGCCTTATCCGGCCCACAGGAATAGGGTTCGCCGACGCCATAGATACCTTCGTCGGTGTGGACCTTGACATAGGGGATATTGCGATGGCCCATGTTGACGAGGAAGGTGTCGATTTTGGTGATTTTCATGGAGAGATCCATTCATTAGTGGACTTAGTTTCTACGGCGTTGCACCACAGGGATACCGGACGCCAAAGTTGTCATAGGTTGTCAATAATTGCAAGTTACCTGTGTGCCATGCAGATTGACCAGGCAACTGATAGAGAAATTTTACATGGCCAAACTGAATTGTTTCATCACTCCCCGTACCGTTCAATACATCGATCTTGATCTGCTGTACTGTCGCCCCACCATACATAGTGATCGCACTGTGCGCGGCCTTTTCGGTCGCCCGCGCACAGCGCTCGCCCTGCGGGGAATGTACGGTGTACCGCATCGCCTGTGTTACATCGCGCTTGATAATTGCCTCGAAGTAATTCTTCGTAATGCGTACAGTCGGTGGCCAGGAAAACCACCCAAACGTAAGTGCACCGCAGCTGACTGTGCTGAATACAATTATTATCAAAGCCCAAGAGCGCCACTGACCGATATTCATATGCCTCGGGAAACAAGCGCTGATTATAAATCAGACGAAAAGAAATAGAGTTAAGCAGCCAGTTTACCCTTTCAGACCTGTTGTCACAATCCCCTGCACAAAATACTTCTGCGCAATAAAGAACAAGAGTAGCGAAGGGGCCGCCACAATCAGCGAAGCCGCCATCAAGATCGCCTCGCGTGGCTCATCGCTCTCAAAGGGGTTGGCAATAAAGTAGCGCAGGCCAATCGAGAGTGTATATTTATCCTCGGTGTTGAGAAAGATCAGGGGGCCGATAAACTCATTCCAATGTTGCAGGAAGGAGAAGATCGCCACGGTAGCAATCGCCGGCCCGGAAAGCGGCAGGATGATGCTCCAGAAGATCCGCACCGACGAGGCCCCATCAAGCTTGGCCGCTTCATCTAGATCGCGCGGGATCGTCATAAAGAATTGGCGCAACAGGAAGATGTAGAAGGCACCGCCGCCAAAGAACGAAGGAACAATTAGCGGCATAAAGGTATTGAGCCAGTGGAGATAGCGGAAGAGCAGAAACTGCGGCACAATTGTCACCTGCCAAGGCAACATCATTGTGCTGAGAACAAGAAAAAAGAGCTTGTCGCGCCCGGGAAAGCGAAAGCGCGTAAAGCCAAAGGCGACCGCCGCCGCCGAGAGGATCTGGCCAATCATCGCCAGCGACGTGACAATCACCGTGTTCCAGATGAAGCGGGCAAACGGGGCCAGACGGAAGACATCGGGATAGTTGGTCCAGCGGATCTCTTGCGGCCAGAAGGTAGGCGGAATCTGCCGAATTTCAGCCGCCGTTTTGAGTGAGCTACTCACTGTCCAGAAAAAGGGTAGACTAAAAGCAAGTGCGGTCAGAATCGCAATGCTATAGAGTGCGGCCTGTCGCCAAAAATGATTGGCGGCCACGCTGCCGGTTTTGCGGGGAGCAGTCGTTTGTGGGTCGGCTGCTGAGCGCACACTGGGTTGGGTCGTCGCCATGGAAACTCCTCGTTACGAAAATTCATAATAGACCCAACGGTCCGACAGTTTGATCTGAAGATAGGACAAAATAAAGATAAAGATGAAGAAGATCCAAGCCAGTGCGGATGCATACCCCATCTGGAAAAAGTTAAAGGCGTTGGCATAGAGGTGCAACATATAGAACCAAGTCGCATAGTTCGGTCCGCCGGGCGGGTCGGTTGCCAAGTAGGCGACGGAAAAGGTGCTAAAGGCCCCGATTACTCCCAAGATCAGGTTGAAGAGAATCACCGGTGAGATGAGCGGAATCGTCACATTGCGAAAGCGCTGCCAGCCATTGGCCCCATCCATCTCTGCCGCTTCCTGCAACTCTTGTGGCACTCCCTGCAAGCCGGCCAGGAAGATGATCATGCGCCCGCCGCCCACCGTTGACCAGAGTGTAATCAAGATAATCGAGGGGATCGCCCAAGATCGATCCGTCAACCAGCCGGGGCCAGGGATGCCCACCATGTTTAATAGGTAATTGACCAACCCTTGTTGCGGTGCCAAAAGCCATCCCCAGAGGATCGTGAGGGCAACGACCGGCGTCAATGAGGGCAAGTAATAGAATGCCCGAAAAATGCTGCGCCCCTTGAGATTTTGGTTGAGCAACATCGCTGCCAGCAGCGAAAAGAGTACCCCCAGCACAACTGAGGCCACAGAAAAATAGACGGTTCGCCAAATTGACGGCCAAAAGAGATTGTCGTCGAAAAAGGCTGTTTGGTAATTCGCCAATCCCAACCACTCTGGCGTGCCGCCGATCTTATATTTTGTTAGGCTTAGGTAGAGCGAAGCGATGATCGGCCCCAGCGAAAAGACGAGAAAGCCAATCAGCCACGGGCTGATCCATAAATAGCCTTCTAACGCTTCACGCCGCTGCAGGCGTGACCCTAACCACGAACGACGGCTTGATCCCTGACTTGCCATTCCTTAACTCCATCCTTGCTCAATCGCGGCAACATCCAAGCTTATGCCATACGCCATCGTAGGGCCACGGTATACCATGGCCTACGATGGCGTATGGCGTAAGTAAACCCTACGGTCGCGGCAGATCCATAATATCTTGAATCTGCTGCGAAATCCCATCGATAAACGCCTGCGTCGGCTGCTCGTCACCGGTCCACAAAGGTTGCGTCAACTGATCGAGTGCCGTCTGTGCTTCCGTCTGGCGCCAGTTAGCCGTAATGCGGCTGTCCATCGCATTGTCCATGATCTCTTTGAAGACCACACGGAAGGGGAACTTCAACAGCTCTTCACTGCCATAGACATCGGGACGGCCACCGACTGTACCGCCGATCAAGCCCAATTGGATGCCGGAATCCTGATTGCAAAGGTATTGCACCCACTTGAACGCCTCTTCCGGATGTTGGCTGGTCGTGGTGACGGTGTAGGCATCGACTTCATAGTCCGAGCCGCCGACACCACCGGGGCCAACAGCATTGGGCGCAACCATCCACGCAAAGGCATCCCCAATCGTGCTACCAGTTACCGATACCGAGGTGCCGCCCTGATACATGCCCAGCGAATTGGCGATCCACATATCGTTGCCGGCACCGACCATCTGCGCTGGTGTCGGTGCTACATTGTGGGTGTGGAAGAGATCGTAGAGCCAGGTAATGGCCTGCATACCTAGCTCGTTGTTGAGTTGGAATTGGGTGCCATCCTCATTAATCAGCTCTGAGCCAAACGCGCGCGTGAGTGTTACGAGTGTTTTCCAAGTGCTCGCGATCCCCGGTAAGAAGCCATAGAAGGGCGGATTTGCATCAGGTTTGGTCAGCGCTTTAGCTGCTTCAATCTGCTGATCTTGGGTCCACCCAGACTCTGGTAGCGCTAGCCCTGCCTCTTCAAACGCGGTCTGGTTGTAATAGACCACAGCAAGTCCAGGATGGGCTTTGAATGGGAGACCCAGCAGATTCCCTTCAACGGTGATGGCATTGATACAACCTTCGTACCATTGGCTGAGATCCGTGTTATCCGCGGCCACCAGATCATCGATAGGGGCCACAATGTTCTGCGCCCACATAAAGTTAATGGTAGCACCACCGAGTGCGCTCCACGCTGCGTCACCCAGCGTATCGCCGGCTAGCATCGTCGAGACCTTGGTATTATATTCTGCACCGGGGAATGATTCTTTGACGATCTCGATGTCCGGATTCTCTTCCATGAACTTCGGGATCTGCATATCATAGAGGGTATCTTCCTGCTGACCGATGCGGGCATGGAAGCGAACGGTAACCTTTTCGCCGGCGGGGGCGGCGGCTTCGCCTTCCGTTGCCGGTGCCCCCGCCGGCGCTGTGCAGGCCGCCAACGCGAGAGCAGCGGCGCTAACAGAGGTAGCCTGTAAAAATGCGCGGCGCGATAAACGTTTTTCTATAGTCATGACAACCATCCTTTGGAAATAAACTGTTGGTTATTTATGGGAAAATATTGAAATACACACGATTATGAGGAGCTATCAATAATAGGACTTACGCGCCTTTCGGGTTGCCCCCTAAGACTTTCGGCGAAAAATATCCTACTCAACTGACGACCTGTGTAAGTCCTATGTAAACCAATCCTGATCGTGGGCAGTATAGTAAACCATTGTCAATTATCTGTCAATGGCTAAGATTTGTCCCACGAAAGTGGTGAACTGGTGACAGTCACTGGACAACAAAGCGTAAGGAAGATTGTAACGCTCGAATTGTGCGTAAACTACTGGGATAGAGAGGATAGATGAATGATAGATGAAGGATTTGTGTAGATGCTATTCTGCCACATATTGCCATAGTCCGGCTTCGTCACGCCGAAAGCGGAAGGGGATTTCAATCCGTTCGCTGGTCGCAATCAGGTTAAAGTCAAAGGGCATGGCGCGCACGATGAGGTCACCGTTGGTATCCCAGACAATGCGCCAGGGCTTTAGTGATGTATTGGGCAACGCAAGCTCCAGCGCTGGTTGACCAACAAACCCCCCTTGGTCGTCGAGCAGAATCGAGTAGACTTCGGCATTGCGCGCCGCACCAAAGTAGAGTCGTTTGCCAACAGCTTTTTCGGTTGCACCTTGCTCTTCGGTTAGTAAATTGAGCACAGAGAGACCAAAGGGGTCGATCCCCTGCAATTCCGCAACCACCGCTTCGGACGTTAAGTCAATGCGCACGATTTTCCCCACTTCCTCCGTGGCCGTCGAGCCGGCCACTGTTGAGACATAAAGACTGTTGGTGTCGCAATCGTACGTTGTGCCCATAATGCCGTAGGGGTTAGCGGCAGTTGGCGGTGAATCGGCCGTGAGCGTGATCAAACTGGTCATCTGCGCGCTGTCGCTGTCGACGCGATAGAGGGTGTTTTGCTGTTGCGGTGGATTATCGATCAAACTGACACGCGGGGATGGAAAGAGATAGACATTGCCAGTTGGGTCAAAGGTCATGTGGCCGAGATAGCCGGCATCATCCCAGGTGGGATCCTGATAAACCTGCTCCGGATTGTCGGCTTCTGCGGGCTGAATCATTGCCAACCCTTTGATGGTAGGGGAAGAGGTGGTCAGGATCGCCCGCTCATTAAAGCCCATTTGACGGGCAAAGCGAGGATGGCGGCGGCAATAGTCGGCGGGGCCAAGCGGTAGCGTGGGGCGCGTTGGGGCAGAGAGGGCCGCACTTTCTGTTGCGTCACTATTGCCAGCAGCGGGAACGGCACTGCCGACTGCTGCTGGCTCTGGTGGTACGGTTGCGACTATCGCAGTCTCCACGACTGCGCTGACCGGTGGCCGATTCAGTCGATAGAAAAAAGCACCGACGATTAGAAGCGGGAGGCCAATAGCCGCTAGCCAGACCCACAGTGTCCGGCCACCGTTATGGCTCCGCGCACCCTGCTTTTGTTGTCGTCGTGCTTTGGCTCTTGCCTTACTCATGAATTTTGTCCCAAACGGTTACAACAGAAGTGAACTTGATGGTTGCCCTAACATAATAAGGATCGAGCGCTAGCTGCAATTCCTATGGGCGCTTTATTGGCAAAAACATTGGGCCCGCCACGCAGGGATAGTCGATTGGCACATAGACGCCATCCTGTAAAACAGCGTCGGCCCAGCAATATTCCTCGCCTGCGGTATCATCATTTTGCATTTGTGCTACGTACCAGAGTACAAGCGCGCCATCATCAAGCGACTCAGGTGGGCTGTCAATAAATTTTTCCGGCCCTTGCTGATAATCGTTATTGCAACAGGGGCCAATTGTGATCAGATCGCTATCCCCTTCGTCGGGGCCATTGCTGGGCGTATGATAACGGGTGACATACATGTAGGGATTGTCGCCGCGGCCACCATCGCCAAATTGACCACGCCCCGGTTCGATCAGATATCCAGTATCATCGGTAGCCAATAAGCGAAATTGCGCCCCTTCGGCGGTTGTCGGCTCAAAGGGTGCCATCCACGCTTCTTCTCGCCAGGGCTGCCAGATCGCGCCATCCCAGTTGGCAAACTGATAGGTGCCGGCAGGGACAAGGCGAATGACTGGCCGATAGGTGCCGTTGTCCCCACAACCGCGACCGTGATTGGCGGCTGCAACGCGAAAACGCCCATCGACATAGAATTCGTAGCGTTGCGAGTAGTAATAATTACAGGGCGCCGGCCAGAATTCACTTATGTATTGTTGGGTCAGAGCAAAGCCGACCGGTTGCTCGCCGTCTAGGATTGGTTTGATTTCTGGGCCATTAAAGGCGACCACCGCGGCCTGGCTAAAAATTGGGCAGCCAATCGCATCGCTGTAGCCAAAACCCTCTTTGAGGGAATAACTAACATGCCAATCGACGAGCTTTGCGCTGGCGATGACCGGCTGCCCGTCAAAGGTGACATCACTAATCCGTAGCCCATCTGAACTAGTGAGAATATAGTCCAGGGTCCAACCATCGCGCACAAGGCTGTTGCTCTTTTCACAGAATTCGCGGCTGACGACTTCGTCTTGCAACTGCTTTTCCGTTGGTGCGGTGACTTGCCCACTGACGGCCCCCAATTCTGTCCAACGCACGCCGACGACCGTGCCTTCGGTGAGATCGACAATCGCCCAAAGCGCGCGTTCCCCTTGCATAAAGGTTGGTGCCACACAGAGGTGATGGGAACGTTCACAGCGCGAGGCATTGAGCGCCGTTTTGGTATTGGCCATCATCGCATCCATCATCGCTGGTTGTACGCCAAGGGCCATTGCCACCTCTGGCGCGTTGGCGGCAATCTCCTGCGCAATCGCGGTTAGGTGCGGCGGGATATCAGGCTGCGTTTCCAGCAGACGGTTCACGGCAAGCACCGTTTCCTGCGGTAGATCGACAATCGCAATTGTGCTAAGGTTATAGGCGTAATTATAGAGTTCAACGCGGTAGCAAGTACGCTCTGCACAAGCCGCACTCTCGGCAGTGATGTCACTGGGGCGCACGGGATAGATGCCGAAGATTTCAGTGCGAAGGGGAGCACCACTCTGTGGATCACGCGTTTCTGCCACAAAGCGTGGATCGGCCAGCGCGATCGCTTGTGCCTGCTGCTGTTGTGCATCCACGCCATTGGTTAGCGGGAGCACTGGTATCGCTTGGTTCATTGCCGTGCGTACCTCTGCCAGATGGGCAGCCAACAAGGGTAAGGTGTTTGCCAGATCGACCGGGGTGACACGTGCCGCCAACTGACCGGGTTCCTCTGTCGGGCGTTCGATGCGCTGGACAGTGACACTTTGCGTGGTTGGCGGCGTGGACGGGGCGGCAGGAGCGCTGGTTGGCGGGCTAGACAGGGGCGCTGTGGGTACTGTCGTCGGAACCGTGACTGTGGGTGTCGCTGCCGAATCTGCTCCACAGGCCATGATTACAAAAACGGTCATGGTGAATAACGCCGATCGAAGAAGAGCCAGTTTCATTTTCATCTATTCTGCTATTCCGTCTGAGCAATCAAAGCTTAAAAACCTTACAATATTGTCTATAATGAATTATAAAGGCCGGTGTTCCAGAGTTCCAAATTTGGAAAGTTATCCGTAAGTCCTACGAGAAAGTAGGCTGTACGATCTTAGCGTGATTCCGCTCAGCTCTCTATTTCCCTAATGTAGCGATTTGGCTGAGCACCCCCGAAAATGGGGTACGGCCCCCTCTAAATGTAACGATTGGGCACAAACCATAAATCGACTATAATTCATGGTGCGCAAGGTGTCACACCTTGCGCACCATGAATTATAGATACTCTTTATTTATCGTCTGTAGTTAGAGGAACCGTCATGCTTTCACAACGCTATCCGCTTGAACAACTCTCCACCCTTCTAATTCCCCGCCAAGAGTGGCAACCTTACCCGATGATTGGTGAGCGTGCGCCTTGGAATGTATTGCCACAGGCATTGCGTCAACAGGCCGTGTTGGCTGGTGAGGCCGCGCTTGGCTACCAGTGGCCGACGCTGCCGGCGACCCTCTTCCTCGAATTTGCCCGTAACGGCAACCGGCGTAACTATGAAATTGTCCATTTTGAACGGCGCGGCCGCCTCAACGAATTGGTCATTGCCGAATGTATTGAAAACCAGGGGCGCTTTCTCGATGACATCGTTAACGGCATCTGGGCGATCTGTGAAGAGAGCTTCTGGGGGTTGCCAGCCCATATTGGCGCACAGGCGAGTGGCAAAGGGCTGCCCGATCCCAATGAGGTCATCGTCGATCTCTTCTCGGCAGAGACCGCCGCCCTCCTCGCCTGGACTGACTATCTGATAGGTGACAAGCTCGATCAAGTTGCACCCATGGTCCGCTGGCGCATCGCCCACGATGTCCAAACCTATATGCTTGCCCCCTGTTTGGAGCGGGACGATTATAGCTGGATGGGCTTTACCCCGCGCCCCGATGGCCGGCCCGTCAACAACTGGAATCCTTGGATCTGTTCAAACTGGCTGGCCTGCACACTCTTGTTAGAGGATCAGAGCGGGCGGCGGACTGCCAGCGTTCATAAGATCCTGGCGGCGCTCGACAACTTCATCGATCCCTATCCGCGTGATGGGGGCTGTGATGAGGGGCCGAGCTATTGGGGGCGAGCTGGTGCTTCGCTCTTTGACAACCTCGAACTGCTCTACAGCGCCTCCAGTGGGCGGATCGATCTCTATGATGAGCCGCTGATCCAGGAGATCGGGCGCTTTATTCACCGTGTCCAGATCGCCGAAGACTATTACATCAACTTTGCCGATGCGCCGGCGCTCGTCTATCCCGATGCGTTGCTTGTCTATCGCTATGGCCTGCGCATTGGCGACAAAGCGATGACGGCGTTAGGCGCGTGGCTGGCCGAGCGCCAAGAAGTGACCGATGGGGGCAGCGAGGAGCGCGCCGAGTTGAAAGCCGGGGCATTAAAGAAGCGCAACGTTCCCACCAGCATGGGGCGTCGCTTGCCGACTCTCTTTTCACTGGCGACCCTACCCACGAGTCCAACCGCTGCGCCCTTGCCGCGCGATGTCTATCTTGAGGAAATTCAAGTCATGGTCGCACGCGGTCAGTCCGGCTCGACGGACGGACTCTTTGTCGCGGCTAAAGGGGGGCACAATGCCGAGAGCCACAATCACAACGATATCGGCAACTTTGTGCTCTACAACGATGGCAAGCCGCTGATTGTCGATGCCGGCGTCGAGACGTACACCGCAAAGACCTTTAGCGCCCAACGCTATGAAATCTGGACCATGCAATCCGCCTATCACAGTCTGCTGCCCACGATTGATGGTGTACAACAGTTGCCGGGTGGTCAATATCGGGCGTCCAATGTTACCTATCAAGCCGACGACAAAACGGTCACCTTTGCGCTCGATATTGACGCCGCCTACGCCGATGCCGCCGAGATCGACCATTGGCGGCGCACGCTCACCTTCCACCGCAGCCAAAATTCGAGCGGCCAGGATCTGATCATCACCGATGATTATGCCCTCACCACCGCGCCCGGGCAGATCGAGCTGAGCATTCTCACCCCCGCCGCCGTGACGCTGGCGAACGCTGGTACCGTCCACTTTGGCGAGCGAACCATCCTCGGCGACCGCCTGGCCGGCTCAGGCAGCTTGCACTATGACGCCACTCTCTTCACCGTCCGCACCGAGACGGTTTCGATCACCGATGAACGGCTGGGCGGCACCTGGGGCGACGCCCTAACCCGCGTTGTCTTCCTGGCCGCCGCGCCACCCGCCCAAGGCGAGTGGACCTTTCGTGTGACCGGCGACTGACACCTTCCAGACAACAATAGCATCACTAGCTGGTGGCTACGCTCCCGCGTAGTCACCACCCCGGACGCGCCAGCGTCGAGAAAAGCGCTGATTCGCCACGACCTCCCGCCCCGCCGCGTTGATCACCCGCTGCTGGTGAGGTATGAGTTAATTTTTATGGAGTATGGTTGCTATAATCGGGATCTGCGGCTATTAATAGAGATCCTCAAGAATCGCTTGAATGAGAGGTAAAAGAGTTGGGATTTCTTCTGTGACGGTGCGCCACACTACTTTGAGATTCACGCCAAAATAGCCATGAATCAGCTTGTCCCGCATGCCCGCCATGCTCCGCCAAGGAACCGCTGGATATTGATCACGCAGTTCTGGGGAAATTTGTTTGCTTGCTTCACCCACAATTTCCAATGCACGGATTACAGCATATTGGGTTTTGGCATCCGCTTGAAACTCGGCATAGGTCATTTTGGCAGTGAATTCAAGTAATTTGTTGCCACTCTCAATGATATCGCGCAGATAGTCTATCTGCACCCGCCCCTCATTCATACCGGAACAGCCTCGCGTAGAATGACCTCGCCAATGGCTGGTTTGAGCACATCGCGCATCACGAGATCAACCTTGATGCCGAGGGCATCGGAAAGTTTGTCTTCTAACGCCACAAACTGCAATAGTCCCGGCACCTCGTAAAAGGTGACGAGTAGATCCAAATCGCTGTTCATCTGTTCTTCGCCCCGAGCGTAGGAACCGAAGAGACTCAGGGATGCTACGCCGTACTCGTGCCGTAGCATCGGCAACATCTGTTGGAGTTGTTCGGTGATAGCTGATCGCTTCATCATTCACATCTCGCTTCCATTCAACAGCAGGCACTGACATGCCCAAAAACCCAAAATACTGCCTGTGGGCATTATATCATAGTTGTGTCCGTTGTCATTGCCGATAGTCTGCTGTTCATTGCGCTCTGTTCTGGTGAAGTTGAGGTTGAAACAAGGGCCGGTTGAGTAGGCCGCGGTTATACCCGGCAGTGAACACCACACCGCCGACCACCGCTCAACCGCCGTTCGCCAGCCAACTGCTCGATCAACCACAACACCGCCGCCGCAACCGCTACGGCTTCGACAAGCTCAGCCTCCGCTACCCCTCGACATCGGGGAGGAGCCTTGCTCCCCTTCCCCGCTCGCGGGGCAAGGGGCCGGGGGATGGGGTGGAGCGCCGGTTGAGTAGGCTGCGGCTTTTTGCAGCCGTATCGAGACCAAACGGGGTCGTCCGCTTACTCTAGTTTCGATACGGCCGGAAACAGCCCGGCCTATTCTACCGCCGTTCGCTGCATCCAACCGCTCGAAAAACCACAACACCTTCGCAACCGTTGGGTCCTTCCTTGATAAAAATTGCCTCTCGTTCGGAGCGTAATAGTCGATCGACTGTCTCTTGCTCAACATAGTGGTGAGCAGGGGAAATGTCAATGGACGATGGGAGAAAAGTAGGGACACCAAACGCGTGTGACGCACTGCCCAAACGTGCTCCTGGCAACCCAGTCGCTCGTGGGCAATGCGTCGCACGCTCGTGGACATCGCTTTGGTTTCAATACGCCCAAACTGCCGGGCTACTCAACCACCGCTACCTATTCCTCTCTAGTGCCGCTCATCGGCAACCGCCCCCACCACCTGGCTCACTGACCAATGGGTGGCACTCTGCCACGCCCGTTGCCACGCCGCCGGATCGAGTGCGGCTTCCGTTACCTGGCGTGTCTCTGCTTGCATGGCCAACTCCAACTCCGTCAGCTGTTGGCCGCTCTCTTGTTGCCAACGATTTGCCACGGCCATGAGTTGTACCGCACGGATAGCGTCACCCTCTTGAGCGGCAATCGCGGCTAGCCCTTCGAGTGTCGCCATCATGCCCCCTTTGCTCTCTAACTGATGGTAGATCGCAAAACATTCCTGAAAGTAGTGGCGCGCCGTTGTCCACTCCTGGCGCTGCAGATAGGTGAGCGCCAGGTTAATCAGCGACCAGGCGATTCCATTCGGCGCATCCTCTTCGCGAAAGATGCGAAGGGCTCGTTCAAAAAGAACGATTGCGCGCTCGGTTTCCCCTTGGCCAAGCAGAGTGCGACCCAGGAGATTGGAGGCGACGCCGATCGTGGGGCGCTGTGGCATATTCTCCATCAGCGGCGCGGCTTCCTCAAGATAGGCCTCGGCACCGCTATAATCTCCCAGGTGTGATGCCATCCCGGCTAGTTGATTGAGAACGCTGGCGATGCCCCAGCTATCACCAATGCGGCGATAGAGTGCCAAGCTCTCTTGCAATAGATTTTTAGCCTGCGCATAGTCACCACGTGTGGTCGTCGCCTTACCGAGTTGAAAGAGAGTATAGGCGAGATTGGGTTGGTCTTGCAAGGTTTGCCAGATGGCAAGCCCTTCGCGTAGACGTTGGTCAGCCGCGGTCTGTTCTTCGAGCAGGTGATGGAGTTCTCCTAGTTTAACCAATGCCCGTGCCTTTGGGCCATCGGCGTCTCTACTCTGTTGTAGTGCCCGTTGCAGCCACTGTCGTCCCTCTTTCCAGCGGCTGCCTGCCTCCCAAAATCGGCCGAGATAGCCCACGAGGCGTAACCCCAATGCGTAATCGTGACCTTCGGCAATCGTCCAGGTAAGGGCTGCATAGAAATTATTCTGCTCCACTTGCATTTGCGCGCGCCAATTCGGTGAAGAATGCGTGTAGAGATAGGGGTCAATCTGTTCGGCCAGCTCCGTAAAGTAGGCGGCGTGGCGGCGTTGGATTGTCACGCTTTCATCCATTTCACAGAGCTTCTCAAACAAATACTGACGCAGCAGTTCATGCATCTCATAACGTACGCCAGCGGTAGTAGTGCTGCCCGCCGGCGTGGCGACGCGCAGCATGGATTTATCGATGAGGGTTGCTAAGTGGGGCAGCGTGGTCGCTGCAATCGTTTGGGCCGCGGCTCGGCTAAAGTGGCCACGTAATACAGAAAGTCGCGCCGCCACCTGCTGTTCGCTTGCCGATAGCAGACGCCACGAAGAGTCAAAAACGGCGCGCATGCTGTGGTGCCTGGGATTAGTATCCCGATTCGCGCGCACGAGAAAATCGAGACTGCGTGCCATCTCGTCGGCGATCTCTTCACAGGAGAGCACCCGAACCCAAGCCGCGGCTAGTTCAATTCCCAGCGGCATGCCGTTGACCAGTTGGCAGATCCGCCCGATTGCCGCCCGATTTTGCTCATTCAAGCCAAAATCAGAGCTAACCTGCTGAGCGCGTTCCAAGAAAAGTAGCACCGCTTCCGCCTCTTCTGCGGCAACGGTGGGGCCAGGTAAGGTGAGGCTGTTGAGTTCAAAGATGCGCTCGTCGCGCACGCGTAGACGTTCGCGCGAAGTGATGAGTAGTTGCACATTGGGCGCTGCTTGCAAAAGTGCTTTGACCCAATCAATCGCCGGCATGGCATTGGATTCCAGCAAGTGTTCAAAGTTGTCGAGCACAAGCAACAACTGCCGTGGCGCTAACCAGCGATACAATTGCGTGGTGGCATCGCTACTTCCTTTTAAGTCAATCTGCAAGGCATCACCCACGGCAACCGACAGTTGCGCCGACGTCTGTAGCGGCGTCAGCACCACAAATGCGGCACCATCGGCAAAAGAGGGGGCAAGCACTTCTGCCGCTGCCAACGCCAGACGGGTTTTGCCCATACCACCGGCACCGACCAGCGTTACTAACCGATGGTGTTCGTTTACCAACATCTGCCGCAGGACATTGCATTCCCCTTCGCGGCCAATCAAGGCCGTCGTCACGTGGGGCAGGCGTGGGGCAAGCGGGGTAGCCGCTACCGTTGGTGCAGTCTCATTTGTTGAGTGGGGTGCTCCGCTAGATGAACTGCTCTCTTCTCTATCCTCTGCTTCTCGTCCCTCGTCCTTGCTGATGGGGCGACGTGCTAATTGGACAAATGTGCTGATCTCGTCCGGCGGTATGGCAAGGACCTCGGCCAGTCGTTCTGCCATCTCGATCGAGGGACGGCGTTTACCGCTTTCAAAAAAACGGATGGTCTGCACCGAACAGTAGGCAAGCTCTGCCAATGCTTCCTGCGTGAGATCCTGCTGGGCGCGCCGCCGCTTTAGCCAATGACCAAAGGGTATCTGGGTTGAAATAGAGTTGCTCATGGTGCAAATTATATCATATGCTTATAGCCCATGAGCAACTGTTGCAACAGCATGGCTGCCTACTCTGCGGTGGGCAAAGCCCCTAGCTCTTTCAACCCGGCCAACAGTTGCGCATCGCCGCTGGCCGTAATCTCCTCTGGGGTCAATGTTTCGACTTCGTTGGGGGTAAGCAATGTCCCATCGGGGTCGAGTTCCACTGGAATATCTGGTGTAATCCCCTGCTTGCGGATCAGCCGTCCGTCGGCGGTTAACCACTGGCTGGTCCCTAAGAGTAAGGCTGAGCCATCGCTGAGCTGAAAGGTCTGCAGTACCGTGCCGGTGCCAAAGGTGGTTTCGCCGATGAGCGCGCCCCGTTTGTGATCCTGAATGGCGCCGGCAAAGATTTCCGACGAACTGGCCGACCCTGGATTGATCAAAACAACCATAGGTATCGTTGGCGCAATCCCCCCTTCTTCCACGGGAAAAGGCTGCCGCTCGCCGTTGGCATTCTCTTCTTGCAACACATTGCCATCGGTGAGGAATTGACTAGTAACGGCCACTGCCTGCAACAATAAACCGCCTGGATTGTTCCGTACATCGACGACGAGGCCACTGGCGCCGCCACGCTGGATCGCATCGAGCGCGGCCACAATCTCATCCTTGGCATTGGCGCTAAATTGGGTGAGGCGCAGCAGCGCAACGTTTGTCCCCGGTATCATTGTCCAATCGACCGCCGGAATATTGATTTCGCCACGCACAATGGTGATCTCGAGGCTATCCTGTGCGGATGGGCGAAAGAGCGTGAGGGTAACCTCGGTCCCCTTGGGGCCGCGGATTTTTTGTGCGATTTCGGTAACAGAAAGATCGGTTACCTCTTCCCCGTCAACGCTGACAATTACATCACCCGCTTTCACGCCCGCCATGGCCGCCGGTGAACCGTCAAAGGGCGCTACGATGATTGGCAGCCCTTGTTCGACACCGAGTTGCGCGCCAATCCCACTAAAGCTGCCGGCGATCGACCGTTGTTGTGCTTCTAACTGTTCCGGCGTCAAGAAAGCGGTGTGCCCTTCGTCGCCGAGCGCTTGCACTAGCCCGTTGATGGCACCATAGGTCAAAATTTTTGATGAGAGCATCTCGCGGTCGATAAAGTTTTTTTGGATCGTATTCCACGCTTGCCAAAAGATCTCAAAATTATCTGGTCCATCCGTGGGACGCAGGGCTAGGGTCGTTATTGCACCTACAACGCTGCCGCTACCAAAGGCAATGAGTAATGCTAACAGGCCTGCCACAATCCGAACGCGTCTTTGCTTAAAAAAATCCATGATTCTCTCCCAATTCCGATTGATGAAGCTGTGTCAGCGGCCTATCGCGCGCGGCAAGGTGGCAACTGCACAGTCGCTTTACAATAGTGTAACCTCCGGCGTTTGTCTGTACGAATGGTATCCCTTTGCCATTGCACAGCTCTACGGGAATCGCTATTCATAAATTTCGCCAGATTGGTGACAACGCTATATACTGGTAGCGCACGCAAGGATCGCCTTGCAACTATAGACAGTCAGATAATGTTTCGTTGTAGGGGCAGTTCCTTGCGATACAGCTCTTTTTCTGAACATCTATAGCAGAGATCGAGCAACAGGGAAACAAACCAATAGGCACACGGACCATCCGTTGGTTCGGCGTCCCTATCGAAGCGTATGCACAGAGTTGGGCATGAACATCGGCGGCTACGGCAAAGAGCATTACTATCGGAAATATTGGAACGGACAGTCACTCTTTTGGTTCATCATTGCGCTGTTTCTGCTTGTGAACCTACCCCGGCTGCTGCAAAACCCTTCCATCTTTGCCGGTAGTGCCGACGGTCCAGTGATAATTAGTGAGTTCCTGGCGCGGAATCAAACAGGGATTACCGATGATGAAGATGATCATGTCGATTGGATCGAACTCTACAATCAATCAGCACAGCCGGTCAACTTGGATGGATGGTCGCTGACCGACAACCCCGATGTGCCTGCCAAGTGGCTCTTTCCCGCGGTGACTGTGCCGGCGCAGCGTTATCTGATTGTTTACGCGTCGGGCAAGAATGGGAGCAGCGTGCCGACGGCCACGACCGCTGCAGCCGCTACGACTAATGTAACCGCTGCGGGCGCTTCGCCTACCTTACACACCAATTTTCGTTTGAGTGGGGATGCCGGTTTTCTGGCGCTTTATCCACCGACCACGCGCCGTTTTCTTGACAGCGATGGCATCCATTATGGCCCACAGCGGGTCGATGTTTCCTATGGCCGCAGCCCGACTGATAAGGCGGATGCCACCGGTACAGTTCCTTATCACTTTTTTACCAATCCAACGCCAGGTGCGCCCAACGATCTGACGACAATGCTGGCGCCTGAAACGACCCCGGTTCACTTCTCAATGCCCCATGGCCTCTATGATGCACCGTTTCAGCTCACATTGAGCAGCGATACCGCGACGGCACAACTCTGGTATACAACAGACGGGACAGTACCCACCCCAGCGACGGCCCATTCCTACAGCGACCCGCTTGAGATTGCCACAACCACCGTGATTCGTGCCATTGCCGTGGCAGATGGCTTGCTGCCATCAGTGCCGGGCACCCAAAGTTACCTCTTTCCCACTGCCGTCCTTCAACAACCGGCTTACCCCCCGCAGATGCCGACCACCTGGGGGACCCATCGACTGACCTTTGCCGGGGCAACCGTTGGTGAGCCGGTGCGGGCCGATTACGCCATGGATCCACGGATTACACAAGATGCCGAGGCGCAGACCAACCTGTTGACCGGTCTGCGTGAGCTGCCATCGCTTGCATTGACATTGCCGCCGCAGGCCTTTGCCGACTTGTACAGCGATCCGCAGCGCCGTGGCCCCGAGGCCGAATATGCCGCCGCTGTTGAACTGCTACCGACGGCAGACGAAACGGGTTTTCAAGTAGACGCGGGAATCCGGATCCAAGGTGGGGCCGGCCGCTGGGAATATATGCCCAAACATTCATTACGCCTCTTTTTCAAGGGCATCTATGGGGCGACCAACCTCGCCTATCAATTCTTCCCTGATTCTCCGGTGACCGAATTTGATACGCTGGTGTTGCGCGCCGGGGTTGACCGTAGCTTTGCCGGCCACCCCGACACCCCCGACCTGCGCCAGACAACCTACGCCCGTGATGAATGGGTGCGTGCCTCGCAAATCGAAATGTCCGGCGTGGGGGTTCACGGGCGATTTGTCCACCTTTATATTAATGGCCTCTATTGGGGACTCTATAATGTGGTTGAACGGCCCGATGCTGCCTTTGCCGCAGCCTACTACGGCGGTGATAAAGATGATTGGGGATCGAACAACCACGGCGGCACGGTCAGCGGTCAATTTGATCGCTTTGGCACGCTGATTCGATTGGCACAGGAGGGGGGGCTGGCCGATCCAACGAAGTATGCCACGATGTTGGAATTTATCGATCCGGTCCAATTTAGCGACTATCTGATCGTCAACTGGTATGCCGGCAACGTCGACTGGCCGGAAAATAATTGGTATGCCGATGTGCAAAACCCCGCCGGTCCCAATCGCTTTTTTGTGTGGGATGCCGAGCGAACGTGGGATGAAGGGGCGCTAATCCATCTTGGCGTCGATCAAGTCGAAGGTGCACCCTTCCCCAATGTGGTGAAACTGCTCTTTGAAGCGTTGATGGACAACGCAGATTTTCGTCTGCTCTTTGCTGATCGACTCTACCACCATCTAATGACCGATGGTGCGCTCAGTCCCACTGCCGCGCTAGCGCGCTGGACGCAACTCACCGCGCCGTTGCGTAACGCAATTGTCGCCGAGTCAGCAAGGTGGGGCGATGTACGCTATGCCGACCCGATTACGCAAGCCGATTGGCAGCGGGCGGTCGATGCCGTTGCTGGGCAGATGGCAGATAACGCCAACCGCCTGATTGCCCTAACGCGTGATGCCGGCTATTATCCACCAATCGACCCACCACACTTTGACGCGACTACACCGCCACTTTTTTCTGATGTTGCTTCTGTCGTGTTGACTAATGAACAGGCTTTTGGTCAGCCAGGCGAGATCTATTACTCTGTCGATGGCAGCGATCCACGGACGGCTGCCAGCGGTGCGATTGCGCCCACGGCCATGCGCTATACGGCCCCCTTTACGGTGACGGCCTCCACTCTCGTCAAAGCACGTTTAAGAATTGCCGACGGCAGCGAAGTGATTTGGAGCGCGTTGGCGGAAGAGCCTTTTGTCCGTGAAGGTGATCGTGCCGATCTGCGGATTAGCGAAATCATGTATCATGCCCAAGGCGGTGCCGAATATGAGTATCTGGAACTGAAGAATATCGGCACTTTGCCCGCCAATCTTTCCAGGGCCTATTTTGAGGGAATTACCTATCGTTTTGCTGAGGGTGCTGAAGTCGCACCGGGAGAACATTTTCTGCTAATCCACAATTTTCGCGAATTTCGCGAACGCTATCCGACCGCAGAGTTCAATGGCATCTACAGTGGGGAGCTCTCTAACTATGGCGAGACCATCACCTTGCACAACGCCGACGGTTCTCTGATCACCAGCGTGACCTACAGCCCGGGCAACGGTTGGCCAGTGACCGCCGCCGGGCGCGGGGATTCGGCTACCTTGGTCAATGTGAATGGGGATCCCAATGCCGGCAGCAGTTGGCGTGCAAGTGTCAATCTCTATGGTTCGCCTGGCCAAGATGACGGTGAAGGCAGACCATAGCGTGAAGGCAGACCACAGCGTGAAGGCAGACCACAGCGTGAAGGCAGACCATAGCGTGAAGGAAGATCGTAAGATGGAGAGCCGACCCAAAAGCCAACTCCGTCACGAGGTGAAATTCCTCGTGACGCACAGCCAACAGGTCGCGCTGCTGGAAGAGCTGCGCCCCCATTTGCAACCCGATGCCTATGGCGATGCTGCCGGTCGCTATCTGGTGACAAGCCTCTATTATGATACGCCGGATCATAAAGCGTATTGGGACAAGGTCAACGGGTACAGCTTCCGGCGCAAGGTGCGTGCGCGTGTCTATGGCGACCAACCTATGCTCCCCGCGACCCCTGCCTATTTGGAGATTAAAGAACGTGTGGGGGTTCGCATGGCCAAACGGCGCTTGCGCTTGTCCTATGCCGATGCGGTCGATTTTGAAACGTATGCAGTTGAGTCCGCCTCATCACTTGCCCAAACGCCACCTGCCCAAACGCCACCTACTGATGAGCAACGGACCATTGATGAACTGCATTATCTCTTTGCCGCATTGCGCCTGCAACCCACCTGTGTGATAAGCTATCAGCGGGCGGCTTGGGGCGGCCACGCCTATTATCCCGATCTGCGCATTACCTTTGATACCAATGTGCGCTGCCGCATCGATAACCTTTCCTTTCTGAGTGCCGATCAAGGGTCGATCCATACCTTGCTGCCGCCGGGTTGGGCCATTCTGGAGATTAAGGTGAACCAGACTATGCCTTTCTGGCTGGGTGAACTCTTGAGCCGTCACGGGTGTACACCACGGCGTGTTAGCAAATATTGTGCATCGCTGGAACGCTGCGTGGCAATCCGGCAGCGTCAACATGTGCTGTTGGGCTGATGTAGTTTGACGACCAAATTCAGGCAGCAACTTCTCCATTTACACTAGAAATCTAATTTCCATGAATTTCCAGCAATTTCTCAATGAATTGACGACCTTCCAGAGCACACAGGTCTTTACCATTCAGGATGTCATGCTCACGCTGGTGCTCAGTTTTGTGCTGGCCGTGGGGATCGGCTATGTCTACCGTGCCACCTACCGCGGAACCTCCTACACCCAATCCTTTGTGCAGACATTGGTCTTAATGGCGACAGTGGTCGGGCTCATCATGTTGATCATTGGCTCTAATATTGCACGCGCGTTTACGCTGGTGGGTGCGCTGTCGGTGGTGCGCTTTCGCAATGCGATCAAAGATACGCGTGATGTCGGCTTTATCTTTTTTGCCATGGCCATTGGGATGGCTTGTGGTACGCGCTTTTACCTTCTGGCGATTCTGGCAACGGTGACTATCAGCTTTTTTGTCTGGGCAATGGCGCGCTTTAATCTCTTTGCGCAGCCGATACAGCAGCAGATCCTCAAAGTACGTCTGCCTGCCGATATGACACCCGATCGGGTCTTCTTAGAACCATTCAATCGCTATCTGTCGCGGTCCGATTTGATCGCCGTGGAGACGGTACAGGCGGGTACATTGTCCGAGTTGGTCTACAGCGTGGAGTTGAAACGCCCGTCTGAGGCGCAGGCATTTCTGACAGCGCTCAGCGGGGTGAATAATAACAACAAGGTGATGTTGGTGACAGGGGCACAGGAGATTGATTTGTGAGGGTAGAGGGGTAAATCGGTAGGACAGTAAATCGGTAGGACAGTAGATCTGTAGAGCAGTGGAACGGTAGAGCAGGAAATCGGTAAATCAGTAGAATGAGGGGTGATACCTGCTCTACTGATTTACCGCTCTACTGATTTACCGTCCCACCAATACCCTACTTTGTCTTTCCAGCTTTGGCGGCAGCCCACTCGTTGAGTTGCCGTTGGACTTCGTCGATGATCTTCTGTGCCCCGGCGGCGTTGATCTCATCAAGTAGCGCGGGCATTGCGTCATCATAGGCCGTAAAGCCGTTGGAGATGGGTGTCCCCTTCTCTTTGAGGATCGCTGTTACCTGGGCGACTTCGGTCTGGATCGGGGTGCGATCGACGACGAAGCCGAGCGCCGCCGACGGGAAGGCGGTGTCGTTCATCTCCTTGGTCGCTTCCCATGCCCCAACCTGGCGCGGATCGCGGTAGTAGGCGTTGAATTGGTTGCCGAACTCCCAATCCGTATTTGGGTCATAGGTGCTCGTCTCGGCGGTCATCCCTTCAGGGTAGCCAATGATCCCTTTGGTCTCGTCGACCCACACCCAATGGGCACCTTCAATGCCGCGTGAGAGCAGGTTGTAGACAACGGGATCGGTGTTGAGCAACTCCAGGACACGCATGGCTTCGACCGGATGTTGCGAACTTTTGCAGATCGCGTTGAGGGTTGCGGTCGCACCGGCGGTATCAAGGATCAGCGGGTCAGTTAAATTTTTGATCGTGAACTGCCACCCAGTAGCCGTTTCCATTTCAATGTCATTGCCCGGTTTTTCAACGTGGTACCCCATGGCGTAGAGGCCAGCACGGAAGTTGGCACGGGCTTCATCCGCCGCCGGTGGGTTGCTGGAGAAGTAGCCCGCGTCGACCCACTTCTTGGTCAGATTAACTGCTTCGCGATACTCATCGGTCTCCAACACATTAAGCACAGTCAGCGATTCATCGTCAGCACGGACGCCAATAAACCCAATGCCATCGTCAAGCGGATCAATGCCGTAATAGGTGGCGCGCCACATGGTGTCGCCCTGATCTTGTGAGACAATGGGTGTAATGCCTTCGCCGGCTTTGACCGCTTCTAGGAACGGTTCCATGTCTTCCCACTTGTTGACCGTATCCAGGCTAAAATTATACTTGTCCATTAGATCCGTTCGCACGTGAACGCCCCACGGTTTGGGAAAGATCTGCTGGTTGATCACGCCGTAAATCTTGCCCTTGATGCGGGCGGCGTCCCAAGTTGTCTCTGGCATGCTCGCCCACAGCCCTGGCGCTTCAGTTGGCAACAGATCGTCTAACTCAGCCAAGACACCATTGGCAACATTGTTGGTGTAGCTGTTGATCCAAGGGGCGGTGAAGATGATATCACAGGCTTCGCCGGCGGCTAGACGCAACTGCATCTTGTCGTTATACGCTCCAAAGTCAATTGGCTCCAGCGTCAGATCGACGCCAATCTTTTCGTGCAGGATTTCGTTGAGGGCATTCTGCACAGCTTCCAGATCGGTGGGGATGCCACGGCTGGCGTAGGTGTAGGTAACGGGGACATACTCAGCGGCGGCTTCGCCACTGTCGGCGGCGGGCGCACTTGGCGCGCCGGTTGGCGCGCAGGCTGTAAGCACCAATAGCGCCCCGGCCACAAGCAGGCTAACAATACGGTAGAGCGGTCTTCTCATTGGGAATTCTCCTTGCTTGACTAGATTTTTTCCAGATCGAGATAACTAGATCAATGCATCGATCTAATGGTTAAAAACCAATAGGTGATCTTATCTGTTTTGAGATTGTGGAGACAAGTCCTGTGCTGATGAACTGTCTACAACCAGTATAAACGAGAGCTCCGTCTGCTGCAACAGCACTTTTTCTCTCGCGTATATCTCTGCCTACCCCTTCAGGCCACCAATCGTAATCCCGCGCACAAAGTATTTCTGCAGTAGCAAAAAGCTAAACAACGCTGGCCCAAAGGCGAGCACCGCCATTGCCATGCGCGCGGACTGTACCGGAATTGCAATGCCGGTCGTCTGTGGATTCGAGGCGAGAAAGTTGATGTTGGCCATCAGTACGTAGAGCAGATATTGGAGTGGATAGTACGCGGCTTTGTTGATAAAGAGTAGCGCCAGGAACCAATCATTCCAGAAGCGCAGGATGAAAAAGAGCCCAATCGTTGCCAATACCGGCTTAGAGAGGGGCAGTACGATTTGGAAGAAAATGCGCCATTCGCCCGCCCCGTCAATGCGGGCGGCGTCCAACAACTCGGTGGGTAATTGGGCAAAGGAGGTGCGTAGGATCAATACATACCACGCCGTTACGAGATAGGGGAGGATCAGGACAAAGATATTATCTTTGAGGCCGAGGTAGCGGGTGACCAGAATATAGAAGGGAACCATGCCCCCATTAAAGAGCAGCGTAAAGAAGACATAAAAGGAGAGTGGCCCACGCAGCAGGTAATCCTGGCGCGAGAGAGCATAGCCGAGCATTGAGCAGAGCAACAGCCCTACACCCGTGCCCACAACCGTTATAAAAATTGTCACGCCATAGGCTTGAATGATCTGTCCCGGTTGCTGCAGAATATACTCGTAAGCAAAGGTACTAAAGCCAACCGGCAGCAAGCTATAGCCCTGCAAGGCCAATTGCTTGTCATCCGAGAGGGAGATCGAAATGACGAGGATCATTGGGATTACACAGGCTAACCCCGTGATCGCCAGGATGAGATGAACCGCCAATTTCCCCCAGTTGAAGGGCTTGCGGTGGTTGATAGGGATGGTTGGCGCAACTGTTTGGTTGATAGTCAAAGCGTTTTCTTTCTTATCTTCTACGACTCTGGCTTGATCAGGAGGATTCTGATTTCTAGCTTATTGGGGATTCTATGAAATAGAACTGTGTGTTGAGCAACATTCCAGCGATAGTACTCAGCGTCCAACTCTTGGTAGTTTTTAGTCGGTAATCCATTTTGAGATGTGGAGAGAAGCTCAATCGCGACTAATACATCTTCATTATACGGATAAGAATCGAGTGCATAGTTACTCGCTTCTCGGTTATAAAGTAGTGTCCACACGGAGTTTACGCACTTTCTCAGCTAGCTTTTGTTTTAATTCTTCGTGCGTAACGATTGTAGATGGATCACTGTCCATCTCAGCATTCCGTGCTTTTGCTTCCAGCAGCAGTTCTAAATCCTGAAGCTTTTTGAGACGTGCCGCGATATGATTCCATTCCTCCGGTGCAAGTAGGACTGCCGCAACTTGGCTGCTTTGCAAGAGTAATACCGGTCCCCCTTCAACCTGGTGTAAGACTTCTTTGTAATTATTCCGAAAATTAGAAACAGATGCAGTGCGAATTTTTTCTATCACGATCGTTCTCCGTCTCCCAGAAACAGTTTAGCGATTCTTTGTACAATTCTTTGCTAATTCTAAATCGGATATAGCAGAGTAGACAAATTGTGATAAAGTACTCAACAAACATACGGAACGTTTGCTGAACTCACGTAAGCTACGCAACACACATCACGTTAAAAGAGCGAATAATCTGTATTGACCCGCCGCACGATCCAATTCGCCACGACGACCATCAAAAAGCCGACCACGGATTGGTAAAAGCCGGCGGCCGCGGCCATACTGATGTTGCCCAGTTCCACCAGCGAACGATAGACAAAGGTGTCGATTACATCGGTGGTGCTGTAGAGCATGGGCGTGTCGCGCGGGACAAAGAAGAAGAGGCCAAAGTCGGCGTTAAAAATGCGGCCAATCGAGAGCAGCACCAGGATGATAATCAGTGGTAGCAACATTGGCAACATAATGTAGCGGATCTGCTGCCACTTGTTGGCACCATCAATTTTGGCCGCCTCGAACAGTTGGGTATCAATGCCGAGGATGCCCGCCAGATAGACGATACTGCCAAAGCCGACCCCATTCCAGAGATGGGCGACGGTCAAAATAGCCGGCCAATACTCGGGCGCACGATACCAAGAGACTGGTTCGGCCCCCAAGGCGGTCAAAGTTTTGTTGGCAATGCCGGTGTCGCCGTTGAGAAAGCCATAGACAAAATAGCTGACAATGATCCACGAGATGAAGTAGGGGAAAAAGAGCATCGTCTGGTAGAACTTGCTCATGCGGCTGGTATAGATCTCATTCATCAGCATGGCGACGCCCAACGAGGCAACCGTGCTAGTCGTGATGAAAATACTGTTCATCAATAGCGTGTTGCGGGTGATACGCCAAGCTTGGTCGGTGCCAAAGAGGAAACGAAAATTTTCAAAGCCCACCCACGCGCTGCCCCAAAGCCCTTCGGCAAATCGGTAATCTTTAAAGGCAATTACCAACCCGGCCATCGGCAGATAGGCAAAGACAAAGAGGAGAATGATGCCGGGTAGCGCCATTGTAGTCAGTGCTAGATTGGTCTGTAGGCTACGTGAGCCGCCGAACCAACGTCCGATGCCGCCGCCTTTTGCTACCCGCCTTGGGGCCGATTCTCTGCGTATTTCACTACTTACCGCCATGGGTCTACTTCCTCTACTTTTTCTTCTTGCTATCTACGTCTGTTTCTGGTCTCTGAAGTGTGCCGTCAAGTCCTAGTCCTAGCGCTTCGGCTTCGGCCTTCGCCCACTCCGGCACGGGGACAACAGCGGCTACGGGTGGTAGCTCATGCAGATGCTCCGGCGATGCATCAATGCCCAACTCGCTGCTCAACCGCTCTGCCACCGTCTGCAAAACCTGCACGCGCGCAAAGTGCTTGTCGTTGGCGGCAATAATCGTCCACGGGGCCTGCACGGTGGTCGTCTTGATCAACATGTCTTCGACTGCTTGTTCATAGCGATCCCATTTTTCGCGGTTACGCCAATCTTCATCGGTTAACTTCCACGCTTTGTGCGGCCGTTCTTCGCGGCGCTCAAAACGATGTAGCTGCTCTTCCTTGCTGATATGCATCCAAAACTTCATCACAATCGTGCCAAAATCGACTAATTGTTGCTCAAAATCACGAATTTCGTCATAGGCGCGTTGCCACACCTCTTCCTCTGCAAAGCCCTCAATCCGCTCGACCATCACACGGCCATACCAACTGCGATCAAAGATCGCCATGGTGCCCTGTGCTGGTAGCCGCCGCCAGAAGCGCCAGAGGTAATGCTTCTCGGCATCGTCCCCTTTCGGCGCAGCAATCGGATAGACAATATAGCCGCGCGGATCCATGCGTTCCGTGAGCCGTTTGATCGCGCCGCCCTTACCACCAGCATCCCACCCTTCAAAGACGAGCACGGCCGGGCGCTGCTGCTGATGGAGATAGTAGCCGAGGATGCGTAACTGCGTCTGGTATTGCGCTAGCTGCGCTTTGTAGGTGGCTTTGTCGAGTTCTTGGGTCAGATCGATCATCTCAAGCATCGGCAACCTCCGTACGGGTACCTTCCAACTGATCGATCCGCTTCTCTGCTTTGGACCATTCACTGATCTCTTCACCCAGCGCTTGTTCCAACTGCGCAATGAGCGTGCGAAAGACGGCAAAGGTGCGATAGTTGGGGTCGGTGGCCGGGATCACACTCCAGGGCGCAACCGGCGTGTCGGTGTTTTCCAACATATCTTCCACCGCAGCCAGGTATTCATCATACTTGCGATGGTGCTCCCAATCTTCCGCCGTCACCTGCCATGCGGTTTCTGGCTTGTGGGTCAATAGCAAGAAGCGGCGAAGCTGCTCAGCCTTGCTGATGTGCAGCCAACATTTGACAAAGATTGTGCCATCCGCGGCCAAGGTGCGCTCAAAGGCATTGATCGCTTCATAAGATCGAATCCATTCCGGAATCGGTGTCAAGCCTTCAACGCGTTCAATTAGCACCCGGCCATACCAACTGCGGTCGAAGATCGCGATCTGGCCGTGGCGTGGGATATTCATCCAAAAGCGCCAAAGCCAGGGACGCTGTTTTTCATGGGTACGCGGCGCTTGGGTGGGTAAGACTTTAAAGCCGCGGGCATCGAGTTTCTCGGTGACGCGGCGAATCGTAGTCCCTTTGCCGGCGGCATCCCACCCTTCAAAGAGTAGAATAACCGGCACACCGCGTTGATAGATGATCTGCTCTAGTTCGAGCAGCCGTGCCATTTGCGCCTTAATGACTTTTTTGTAGGCTTTGTCCGGTAAAGCCAACGTTAGGTCAACCTCATTGAGTTTGCTCACCGCGCTTCCTTTGTTCCGATAAACAGACCCGTCGCTTTTTCAATCGTTATCGCGCCACCGTGGACTGCCAGCGCTTGCGTAATAAAGGCGTGCAAAGCTGCGCGCTCGGTTGCCTGTCGGATCTCCAGCGGTGCCATCGACAGGATATAATCGACCAGTGCCGTTGCTTCGCTGACCACCAGCGCATCCTCATAGATCGCGCACTCAAGGTGCGGGAAGTAGGGCTTGAGTTGGGGTCCACCATTTTCGAGCTGGAAGTGATCAATCGCCAGAAAGCTTTTGACATTGAGGCGTGGGTCAAAGCGACCAGCCAACTCGCCCAACGCTACCATGTGCGCTTTGCCGTTGGTGGCGGCAAAAAGATGCCCGCCAGGTTTTAAGACCCGTCGGAATTCGGCCAGCGCTTGCGGCAGATCCGGCACATGATAGAGCATGTGGTTGGCGATAATTGCGTCGAAATGGCCATCGGGATAGGGAATCTCTTGCGCATTGATCTGCTCGAAGCGGCTCGACCGGTCGAGATCTGCCAGCTTTGCCTCTGCCTGCGCCACCATCCCCGCCGATTGATCGCTAAGGGTAATCGTCCACGTCGCGGGAATTCGCTCCCGATTTTCTGCCCACAACTGCCCCGTGCCGCAGCCAATCTCAAGAATGGTCGCATCTGTCGGCAACGTCAGCAGATGGTCAAAAACCCAGGGCAACCAACCATAGGGGTTTGTGCTAAAGTTGGCATGGAGCCGAATACGCGCATCGAGATTGGCGCTCGTACCATACTGATCGTGGACGACTTTGGGATCGGTGGCAGAAAATTGGTTCATAGTTATTTTGTTTGTGGCAATGGTGCATCTGCCTCGATTAATCCCTTCGCCTGCAACTCTTGCCACAGTTCTGGCGGCACTTCGGCGCTTAGCGCAGCGATATTGGCCTCCACCTCACTCGGTTTCACGGCACCGACAACCAGCGCGGTGATGGTGGGGTGCGCTTGGGCAAAGTGTAGCGCCGCCACGTTGAGTGGCACGCCATAGCGATCACAAACTGCTTTAATTTTGCGTGCCTTCTCCATGATCGCAGCAGGTGCGTTCGCATAGTTGTATTTGGCATCCGCTTTGGGTCCGGTGGCGAGGATGCCGCTGTTGTAGACGCCGCCCAGAAAAATGCCGATCCCCTTCTCTTTGCAGAGTTTGAGAAAGCCCAAGGACGTTTGCTCTAGCAGCGTATAGCGCCCGGCTAACAGAAAAACGTCGGGGTCGGCCTGCTCGGCAAAACGTTGCTCCATCTGCCATTGGTTCATCCCCGCGCCCAGGGCTTTGATCACCCCTTGGCTGCGCAGATCTTGCAACGTGGGGAAGGCCCCATCGAGCGCATCCTGCTCGTGGTCAACCTTGTCAGCATCGGGATCATGAACGAGCACCACATCGACGTGGTCGGTGTTGAGCCGCTGCAAGCTACCTTCCAGGCTGCGCATCACCCCGTCGTACGAATAATCGTAGACAAAGCTGCTGCGGTCGGCATTGAGCACGCGACCGATCTTGGTTGAGATTACATAGCTATCGCGGGCCACCCCGCGTAACGCGCGGCCCACGCGAATCTCCGCCTCGCCGCTGCCATAGAGGGGCGCGCTGTCAAAGAGGCGCACACCCAGTTCGTAGGCGTGTTGGATTGTTGCCTCGGCATCGCGGTCGGAGACACTCGTCGTGTTCCCAATGGGGGCCGTGCCCAGGCCAAAGTTGGTGACTTGTAATGAATTCTTGCCGCCCAGTGGGACGGTCGTAAGTGCGGTCATAGGGATCCTTCTTCTTTGTCTGTCCGCTCTGTCATATCAATTTTAAACATGGTAAACAGATGTTGAAGTTTTTCTATTTCATCCAACTCTAACTCTTCAATGTCTTGCAGAGACCCAGAACGATTGCGCATCAACAGATATCCTAGACGTTCCTGCGCCCGTTCACTCACATGGTACTGGAAGATCGCTTCGGGGGTTGGATTGCCATTCATAAATTCAATCATCTCTACAACTGTCGTTGCCACAGGCGTGCGCAAGTCAAGTTAAGATAGCTCTGCGATCATTGAACGACATCATTCTAGCGGTCTATCTTTACGCAGTTTCCAAGATCGGTATGGGCTCACCTGTTACCTCGCTATATAACACATCCGGATCCAAATCTGCACCATTCGGCCAACAGATAGTCCCGATTTCCGGATTCACGGCGACTCGTGCGAAATAGTCCGGATTAAACAGAGGCTTAAAGACACCTTTGAATTCAACGAGTGTGGCAACATCGATCACGCCTTCAACCCCATCTTCAAACTTGATGCGGAGTTTATAGTCACGTACGTATTTAACGGCAATAATATCTTTCAGCATAGTGTTGTAATCTCTCAAGCATAAAACGTAAAACGTGACCCATCAGACGAAGATTACATTTTACGTTTCACGTTTTACTCAGTTCTCAAGCTGCTTCAAATCAATCAGCCCTTCCTCCAACAACCGCTGAAAGTGGGCAAAATCTTGCTGAATCGCGTCCTGGATTGGCGTCCACGGCATACCGCCGAGGATCTCGCGCAGCCCGCCATCGTCGAGATCCCAGGGGAAGGGGAGTGGATTGTTTTCGGCGACGGTGATTTGAGCGTTGGGCTCAACTTTTTTGAGCATCGTCACAAAGTCTGCCACACTGACAATATCGTTGCGCAGATTGCAGGCGGCCGCGCCTTGATACTGTGCCCGCGCCGTGCCGATAAACATCTGGGCCACATCGTTCGCATGTTGCAGCCCGACCGGCCCATCAAAGCGGATATGGTACGGCTTACCCGCGGCGGTTGCCAGGACCGCCTTGGCCAGATCACTCGTCATGCCCTGGTCGCGGCCGACGCCGTAGACGATGTAGGGGCGCAACCCAACACTGCCCACCTGCCAATCCTGCCAATAGATGCGCGCCGTGCCCTCGTTGGCCACCTTGTAGACGCCATAGAGTGTGCGTGGCAGCAGCGGTACATCGTCCTCGATCTTGCCTTCCTCATAATCCTCGGCAGGGCCAAGCACCGCCAGCGAACTAGCATAGGACAATCCTTTGACACCCGCATGGCGCGCCGCTTCAAAGATGTTGACGGTGCCCACCACATTGACCGCTGCACCCAGCGAAGGGTTGGCTCGACAAAAGGGCACCTGCAAGCCAGCCAAGTGAATAATGTGTGTCACCCCATGCTCTTCCACCACGTTGCGCACGGCCTTAAGATCGGTTACATCGAGCTTGGCAATCGTTACCTTGCTCAGGTCCTCTTCACTCATCACCTGACGGGGCCGCACCGGCTCCGTCGCCAGATCAGTCCCAATGACCTTCACACCCTCTTGCACCAAATTGCGCATCACCCAAGCACCAATACAGCCCATGGCACCGGTGATCATAAAGGTTTCGTTGCTCATAAGATTCCCTTTGGAAAGGTAGACAGGGAAACAGGGAGAACTGTCGTGGGTACCTATCTACCTGTGTACTTGTCTACCGTTTTACTTCATCTCCACACAAGGATTGGTCAACTGCCCAATTCCCTCGACTTCTACCGTCATCACGTCGCCATCCTTGAGATAGACCGGCGGCTTCATGCCCATACCGACACCGGGAGGCGTGCCGGTGATGATCACATCGCCGGGCAGCAGGGTGAAGGCTTGGCTCAGATAGCTGATCAGGTAGGGTACCTTGAAGAGCAGTTGGCTGGTGTTGGAATCCTGCATCACCTTGCCGTTGACCGTTGTCTTGAGCTTGAGGTTGTGCGGGTCGGCGATCTCATCCTTGGTGGCGATGCAGGGGCCAAGGGGGCAGAAGGTGTCGAGCGATTTGCCGCGAATCCACTGGTCGCCTCGCTCGGTTTGTAGATCACGGGCGCTGACGTCATTGCAGACGGTGTAGCCGACCACATAGCTGAGTGCATCTTCCTCGCTAACGCGATAGGCCGCCTTGCCGATGACAACGGCCAGTTCCACTTCCCAGTCCACCTTCTCGGAAATGGTCGGATCCCAGCGTACTTCATCGCCGTCGCCAATAATTGACGTGGTGTATTTGGTGAACATGATCGGAATCTTTGGCACGGCCGCGTTGCTCTCTTTGATGTGATCCAGATAGTTCAGCCCGATGGCAACAACCTTATTCGGGTTGGTAATCGGCGACATGAGTTTCACATCGTCGAGCGCAACCCCATGATCGGCCGCGACTTTTTTGGTGGCGACTTTTTTCGCCGCTTTGAGGCCCGCATCCCCCAATTGGAGGAAGGCAAGCATATCGTTGGGCAGCGCGCCGCCCGCGGCTTCGGCCAGGTTAATCACTTTGCCGTCGACAATGGCACCGAGTTGGGCGTTGGCACCGCGCGGTTTGTAGGTTACGAGTTTCATAGTTGCTCCTCTGGTGGTTTTCGCTTAGATTTGTTTGTTTAAATTGATTCAATGGGGGTTATGAGCGCCGTTCTGTAAGTTTTTTAATATGGTTCTTCAACTGTATAGCTTCTTGTTCCAGTTCATAAATTCGCTGTTGTAGCAGATTGTGCAAGAGTATACTAAATTTCAATTTCATTTGTCCCCCCTTTCGATAGAGGTTGAAAATGTTCTACTTCCAACAAGCCACCTACACTGGCCTCTGAAACACCACAGTAACCGCACTTATAGTCATGGCGCACGCGTAATAATTCACGCGCTTCAATCGGTACAGCCATTATAGTGTCTCATTGGCTAATTGTTTATAGGCCCGTTGAAGTACCGAATGGCGCCGTTCGAATTCAGCGAGCCAACGCTTCGCATCTTGCACTAGTTGCTCTTGCTGAATAACGATTCTTGCTAGATAGACATTTTCATTTTGGAGTTTGTCAATCTGTTCTCGTGTTGTTTCGTTTTCACTTTCCATGCGGGTGATCGCCGGTGCCAGATATTTCTCTTCATCGGCGAGAACAATTGCAGTAAGCTGTGTCAGTTCTTCCTGTTCGTTTTCGTTCAAGTTCCCGGATAGTTGTTTATACCGCAACTCATCAAACCGAGCTTGGGTCGCTTCATTCCATTCCATATGCTTCCTTCTGTCACTCCACCGGAATCACCGGCAACACCAAATGCGACGCATGATCGCGATCATGATAAATTGTCTGCCGCGCCACGTGGATTTCACTGCTCATCCCCCACATCTCGCGCGTATTCAGATTGCGGTCAAAGCGTGGAAAGTTTGACGAGGAGACCTCGAGCCGGATGCAGTGCCCCTTGCGAAAGAGATTCGCAGTCACTCCCACATTGATCTCATAGCGATAAAGTTGATTGGGCGTCAGTAAAGTCGGTTCTGTCATACTCTCGCGATAACGAGCACGCACAATGCCGTCGCAGAGATTTTTGGCATAGCCACTCGGTGCCACGTCAACCAGTTTGGCTGTCCAGTCGGTGTCGGGGCCATCAGTCGTGGCGTAGAGCACGAAGGTGATCGGACCAGTCACTTCCAGATCTTCAGCCAGCGGATCACTCGTATAACAGAGCACGTCGCTGCGCATCTCGACACTGCGTTGGTCATAAGGCCCCCACGGCGTGATGTGCGGTGCGCAGCAATTGTTGCCGCCATTGGTCTGCACGGGATAGTGCGGATCGTAGACAAAGTGATCCGTTTGCTCTTCCCCAGGCACGCTTGGCACAAGAGCGCCGTCGCCGCGCAAGGTATTGGCGTTGCCGTTGCTGTGCAGATACCACTGCTGCCATTCGGTACGATCAAGCGGCCACTCCTGTTCATCGCGCCACACGTTGCTGCCCATAATGAAGAGCCGTAATGGTGCTTCACTCAAAATATTCGTATCAACTCCACAGAGCCACTGTTCCCACCAGCGATATTCGAGCAGATCCAGATCATACATCGAGTGGAAGCCAAAGTCGATATCGCCAACTTTGGGCGAAACGCTCAAGGCGTGGGTCCACGGCCCGATGATCGCCTGACTGCGGCGAGCGGCGGGAGTGCGGCCCTGTTGGCGCATGCCATTAAAAGAGGCGAGCGTTCCCTGGACAAAGATGTCATACCAGCCACCCATGTTGAGCGCCGGCACACCAATCTCGCCCCAGCGCTCCTCGATATTGATGGCGGCCCAGTACTCATCATAATTGGGATGGGCGAGCAGATCTTGCCAGAAGGGCAACGAACGGCCCGTTGCCTGATCGAGCCCCTGTAGGGGTAGCGTGTAAAAAATTTCCGACCACTGATTATATTCGACGATCTGGTTGGTGTGTTCGCTGGTACCCGCTCCCCAAGTTGCACAAAGATTGAGGTCAAGTGCACCACCGGGGCGCAACAGCTTAAAGAAATTTCCACCCATCACGCGCGGGGCCATCGCCGTTAGATTGGTGCTGCCATAGGGCGCACTCTGCCACTGCGTGTGGCCCAAATAAGAGCCGCCCGACGTGCCAATTTTGCCGTTGCTCCATGGTTGCGCACCGACCCACTCCTGTGTGTCAAAGCCGTCGATCCCTTCGTCTTTTAATGGATAATAATTCCCACCGGAATCCCAACGGCCACGGGTATCTTGCAGGACAACGGCATAGCCATTATTGGCCAGAGCACGGGCGCGCGCAACTTGCGGCTCGCTGTTATTGCTATAGGGTGTGCGAATCAGAATGGTGGGGAACGGACCGTCGGCTTTGGGCAAATAGAGATCGGTGGAGAGCTTTACGCCATCGCGCATCGGTACCTGTACGCCAAAGCGCATTTCTACAGCATAGGGCATGGTTACTGGTTATCCTCTGTTCTTGCTGTTGGTTGTTCGTCTACGGATACGAAAGGTTTTTCCCATTGAAACTGAACGAGAAATTCATTACCTGGTTCACTGATACCCACGCGGGTCCATTGTAAAGGGCGTAACATCACTGGTCTGGACCGTCCACGCTAATAGTTGCTGTTCCAGTTCACGCTGGATCGCCGCGTGATCAGGATCGCCATAGAGATTGTACAACTCTTGTGGATCTGTGGCAAGGTCATAGAATTCACACTGCCCGGTTGGGCGGTAGACAAAGCGATGGCTCTGCGCGCGCATGGCGACGACCCGGCCAACGCTGTCGGGGTAATCTTGTTGCTGCCGCCCTTTGGGATAATAGATGTGGGTGCTGTCGCGCGCAAATTGATCGCGGTTGGCGCGCCCTTCAAAACAATTCGGCTCGTGGCGGGCATAGCCTCCTTCGGTATAGGCTGCCCGTGTGGCGTCGCCGGCCGCACCTTGGAGTTGCGCCGTGTAACTTTGCGCAAAGTGAGTGTGTTCTGCTTCTATTTCTGCCTGTTCTAGTGTTGTCGCCATTAGGTCAAAAAGTTCGACTGGCTCATTGACAACATGACCGGCCTTGCCGCCCGGCGTGCGCACAATCAACGGCACGCGCGTGATAATATCCTCACCGGCGCTCGGCCACTTTTCAACAAGACCATAATCCCCCGCATAATCGCCATGATCCGAGGTGAAGGTGACGGTGGTCGAATCGGCCAGGCCACTTTCATCGAGCGCGGCCAATAGTTCACCAAGTAGGTGATCGATAAAGCCGGTCATGCCCAGGTAAACGGCTTGGATCTTGCGCAAGAGTTTGTCCTGTTCGGCCACGGAAAGCTGTTCCAGGTGGCGGTATTGGCGGATCAGCGCGTGAAACTCCGGTCGGTTGGGTAAGTCCGCGGGGCGCAACGGTGGCAGGTCGTCGGGGTCGATTAGGTCGTGCCACGGTTGTGGAGCCGAGTAGGGGCAGTGCGGAAAGGTTAGCGGCAAGAAGAGGCAGAAGGGCTCGGTCGGCTTGCTGCGTAGAAAGTCAATCGCGGCGTGGACATTCGCGTAGTCGCCATGCTCTTCCAATGGGCCATCATAGGGGTCAAAGAGAAAGCTGTAGTAGCGCGGATCGTCGACGCTGTATGGATTCTTGCCAAACTTGCCGCCGCCGTGTGATTTCGCCTCGGTGACGCTGTCCGCAAAGCTCTCCTGGGCCAACAGATCATTTTTGCCATACATCAGCACCGTGTAGCCCGCCCCCTTCAGATACTTCAGCATATTCGGTTCATCCGGCCGCAACAGGTGCCAGAGCGTGCGATGGCCGCGCACGTGGGGGTACCAACCGGTCATCATGCTACAGCGCGAGGGGGTACAGACCGAATGTTGGACGTGGCATTGGTCGAAGCGGGTACCCTGCGCGGCGAGGGCGTCAATGTTCGGGGTGGGCGCGAGCGGGTGACCATAGCAGCCCACGCTCTCCGCGCGCAGTTCGTCGGGTTGGAAGATGATGAAGTTCATGGGTGGCTCCTACATGGGCGGAAGGGTTTGTCTTGATCGGAATATTGACTGGGTTGGATAAGATTATACCCAGTGGATGGCACTTTTACAATCTGTCGGCGTTGGAGCGTTGGATTACACAATGTCATTGCTTACGTTTGAGTTTACGCCAATTGTTTGATAGACTAGCAGAACTATCCGATGGCACAGATAGCGTATGATCTATATCCACGAATCAAAGATTACTTCATCATCCTGTGGGTGCGTCCTAACATACAATCTCATTGATTACCTATCACCAGTTGATACACTCATTTGGTGATTGCTAAGGACAAATTGAGTCCATTGTTCAGCGACATCAAACATGGTGGAACTGTGAACCCCACGGTAAAGGATTTACAAAAATGAAGATCATCGACAATATTAACGCTTTGCTGGGCGATGATCTAAAAGCCTCTCTGCATCCCAACGCCAAACTCAAGATCGCGGCGTCCTGCTTTTCGATCTACGCCTATGAAGCGCTAAAAGCCGAGATCGCAAAGATTGAATCGCTAGAATTCATCTTCACTGCGCCAACGTTCGTTCCCAACGAAGTCACCGATAAGCTGCACAAAGAACGGCGCGAGTTCTTTATCCCCAAAGCGAGTCGCGAACGAAGCTTGTACGGCTCTGAATTTGAAATTCAGTTGCGCAACCAACTAACCCAGCGCGCCATTGCCAGGGAATGTGCCGCGTGGATGCGGCGCAAGGCCACCTTCCGCTCCAACAAGACAAAATCTTCAATGCAGCAGTTCGTTTGTATCCAGGAACCCACACAGTCTGTTGCTTACATGCCCCTTCACGGCTTCACGGCCGTTGATCTGGGCTATCAGCAGGGCGATGCGGTTTCCAATATCGTAAACCGTATTGATGAGACCACATTTGCGGCGACCTATCTGCAACTCTTTGACCAAATCTGGCATGATGCCGATAAGCTGCAAGATGTGACCACCGCGATCTGTGAGCATATCGAAGCGGTCTATCAGGAGAATTCGCCGGAACGCGTCTATTTTCTGATGCTCTACAACATCTTCCGCGAGTTCCTAGATGATATTGATGAAGATGTGCTGCCCAACGACCGTACGGGCTATCAAGACACTTTGATCTGGCAGAAGCTCTTTAACTTCCAACACGACGCCGCGATTGGGATTATCAACAAGCTGGAGAGCTATAACGGTTGTATCCTGGCCGACAGCGTGGGGCTTGGCAAGACCTTTACGGCATTGGCTGTGATCAAATACTATGAATTGCGCAACCGCTCCGTGCTGGTGCTCTGCCCGAAGAAGCTGGCGGACAATTGGCTCAATTACAACAGCAATCTGACCACGAATATCTTTGCCAAGGATCGCTTTAACTATGATGTCCTCTGTCACACGGATCTCTCCCGCACGTCGGGTGACTCCTTTGGCATTCCGCTCAATCGCATTAACTGGGGCAATTATGATCTGGTGGTCATCGACGAATCGCACAATTTTCGCAATAACGATGCCGTGAAAGAGCGCGAGACGCGCTATCAAAAGCTGATGAACCAGGTGATCCGCAAAGGGGTCAAAACCAAGGTGCTGATGCTCTCGGCCACGCCGGTGAACAACCGCTTTACCGATCTGCGCAATCAACTGGCCCTGGCCTATGAGGGCGATTCGGAGATCCTCAGCCAGAAGTTGCGCACCGGCAAATCAGTGGAAGAGATCTTCCGCAATGCTCAGGCGGTCTTTAACCAGTGGTCGAAATTGGCCCCGGAGGAGCGCACGGCACGGGCAATTTTGGCGGCGCTCGATTTTGACTTCTTTGAATTGCTCGACAGCGTCACGATTGCCCGTTCGCGTAAACATATTCAGACCTTTTACGACACGAGTAAGATCGGGCAATTTCCCGAGCGGCGCAAACCGCTCTCTTTCCATTCCCCGCTAACGACACGGCGCGATGTCATGGATTTTAACGAGATCTTTGCCGAGCTTTCGCTGCTCAAGCTCGCGGTCTATGCGCCGATTAGCTACATCCTGCCCAGCCGCCGCAAACAGTATGACGAGCTCTATGATACGCTGGTTGATGGCGGCAAGGGGCGGCTACGCCAAGCGGATCGGGAGCGCAGCCTACAGGCGTTGATGACAACCAATTTGCTCAAGCGGTTGGAGAGTTCGGTGGAAGCCTTTCGCCTCACGCTGCGCAGTCTGCAAGCGAACCACACCCGTACGCTGCGCAAGATCGACGCCTTCCAGGTTGCTGGGAGTGCTGAGAGCGTGGCGGATTGGACGGAACGGTTGGAGACGCTGGAAGCGGAGGAAGATGACATTGGCGATCTTGATGAGGCGGCGATCGGCGGTAAGGTACGGATCAAGCTTGCCGACATGGATCTGCCCTCGTGGGCGCATGATTTGCGTAATGATCTTGCGGTGATTGAGGACTTGCTGCAATCGATGGCCAGGGTGACGCCAGCGGAGGATGCCAAGCTGCAACATCTAAAACGTTTGATTCGGCAGAAGCTTGAAGAGCCCATCAACGCAGGCAACCGTAAGATTCTGATCTTTACCGCCTTTGCCGACACAGCAAACTATCTCTATGAAAATCTCGCGCAGGAGCTATTGACGACGCAGGGGTTGCACAGCGGCAGAGTGACGGGCAAGGATGTGCCGGTATCGACGCTGCGGAAGCGCTATGATTTTCAATCGATCCTCACCCTCTTTTCGCCCCGTTCCAAGGAAAAGGCGCTGGTGTTGCCGGATGAAACAGCCGAGTTGGATCTCCTGATTGGCACCGACTGCATCTCCGAAGGGCAGAACTTGCAGGATTGTGATTACTTGGTCAACTATGATATTCATTGGAACCCGGTGCGCATTATCCAACGCTTTGGCCGCATCGACCGCATTGGCTCGATCAACAAAACGATCCAACTGGTAAACTATTGGCCCGATATTTCGCTCGATGAGTATATCAACCTTAAGGAGCGGGTGGAGAATCGCATGGTGATTGCCGATGTGACCGCCACCGGTGATGACAATGTGCTCACGGCCAAGAGCAGCGATGTGGCCTATCGCAAGGAACAGTTGCGCCGGCTGCAAGAGGAAGTGATCGAGTTGGAAGATCTAAAGACCGGCGTCTCGATCACCGACCTTGGCTTAAATGACTTCCGCATGGATCTGCTGAACTATGTCAAGAGCAATGGTGATCTGGCGCCTGTACCGAATGGGATGCACGCCGTGGTGCCCGCCAACCCCACCTTGGGTCTGCATCCAGGGGTGATCTTTGCGCTGCGCAATCGCAATCATGCCGTGAACATCAACCAACAGAACCGACTCCATCCCTACTATTTGCTCTACATTGGTGACGATGGCGCGCTGATTGCCAATCATACGGAGGTGAAATCGTTGCTCGATCTGGTGCGCATGAGTTGCAAAGGACAAAGCGCACCGCTGAGTCAAGTCTGTCGCCTCTTTAATGGGCGCACCGACGATGGGCGCAATATGCAAGCTTGTTCTGACCTGCTCAACGCCGCCATCCGCTCCATGATCGAGGTCAAAGCAGAAAAGGATCTCGATAGCCTCTTTTCCGGTGGCAAGACCACCGCCCTGGTCAATACGATTGCGGGGCTGGATGATTTTGAACTGATCGCCTTTCTCGTTGTGCAACCGGAAGTAGGTTCCGAAAATCGGTTGTAGCCCAACGGGAACAGAGAATTTTCGGAGAAATAGAGATGGAAATGACGACCACGCTCTTTGACTACCCCAAAGGGGCTGCCTTTGGTCGGGTGCTACCGAAAAACAAGATCTATGAACATGCAGCCCCAAGCGCCAAGCTGAAAGAACTCTTTGTCCAGCAGGTTGAGCAGATTACTTGGCAACAGAAGTTGGCACCCGAAACGATCAATCTACCCGCAACACGCGCCGTGCCGGAGATCCAAATCTTTCGCATCACCCTCAAAACTGGCGAGTTGGACCCAGCCGTGCTCGGCTGCATCGACCACGCAATTCCCTTTCCACTCTACTTTGAGCTACAATACGGGGATAGGATCAAGGCGACCGCGGCCTTCAAACGGCCCAGCGATGGGGACCAGAGCAAGTGGGTGGTGAGCAGTTATTTTGATGGCCCGTGGCTACCGGCAACGACACCCCGTCTCCCCCTCCCGCTTGTGCTGGATCTGGAACAGCTCTACACAAGGTTGCTGACCGCATTGGCCCCTTTCCCACCGCGCCCGAACGAACCGATGACGGCCTTTGTGGCGCGTGTGGAGGAGATCCGCAGCCGCGAACGGGAATTGGCGCAAGCGGAAGCGCGCCTGCGCAAAGAAAAGCAGTTCAACCGCAAGGTGGCGATCAACGCCGAGGTGCGTACGTTGAAACAGGCGCTGGTGACGTTGACCGACCCTACTGTGGATTGCTAAAAACGCCCTGCGATGATGAGCATTACCAATTCACTTCGGTAAACCACACCCCAGGCTGAAGACCTGAGGCTGATAAGAGAAGCCCCGCTAAAGCGGGCTAAACCCAGAGTGCGCTTCAGCGCAGCTTCCTCTATCAGCCTGGGGGCTTCAGCCCCAGGCATTTACCGGATTATTTCGTCAACGTTCATCATCGGGCTAACAATAAAAGCAAAGCCCGATTCATCGGGCGCCGTTTCTAGCAAGGGGACTTCATCCCCTTGCGTTTATGGTACACGAATCAATATCGATAGAGGACGACCACGATGGAACAGTTGAAGATGCACTCCCCCGATTTAACCCAGGAAAAGATTGCCCAGATCCGGGCCCTCTTTCCCGGCTGTGTGACCGAGGGAAGAGTGAAGGGTGAAGAGGGAAGAGTGACTTATGTCGTTGACTTTGATTTGTTGCGGCAAGAGCTGTCCGACCATATTGTCGAGGGGCCACAAGAGCGCTACCACCTCAACTGGCCTGGCAAGCGCGAGGCGCTGCTCACCGCCAACGCGCCGATCGCCAAGACCCTGCGCCCCTGCCGGGAAGAGAGCGTGGACTTTGACACGACCAAGAATCTCTTTATTGAAGGGGACAACCTGGAAGCGCTCAAGCTCTTGCAGGAGACCTATCTGGGCAAGGTCAAAATGATCTATATCGACCCGCCGTACAATACGGGCAATGATTTTATTTATGAAGATGATTTTGCAGAGAATATGGAATCGTTTTTTGAACGCTCAAATCAAAAAGATGACGAAGGTAATAGATTGGTAGCTAACACTGTATCTAATGGTCGATTTCATTCTGACTGGCTATCAATGCTTTCTCCAAGGTTAAGATTAGCAAAAAATTTTCTATGTGAGGATGGAGCAATTTTTATAAGTATTGATGATGGTGAAGTCCACAATTTGAAGCGGCTATGTGACGAGATCTTTGGTGAAGAAAATTTTTTGGTCAGTATAATTTGGCAGAAAAGAATTACCCCTGAGAACAGACGTACGTTTTCTCATGAGCACGATTATATATTGTGTTATACTAAATCGATAGCATCATTTACTGAGATACGTCATCTACTTCCACTAACCCCTGAAGCCCGGGCGCGATATAAAAATCCAGATGACGATTACAGAGGTGACTGGCAATCTGTCCCAGCAATAGCGCAAGCTGGTCATGGGACCAAGTCGCAATTCTATAAATTGCGAACACCAGACGGAAGGCTACTTGATCCGCCCAATGGCTGTTGTTGGCGTTATACGGAACAGCGCATGCTTAAGGAAATAGCCGAAAATAGAATTTGGTTTGGGACCGATGGAAAAGGTGTGCCAAGAATAAAAAGATTTCTAACCGAAGCGAAACAAGGATTAACGCCATCAACATTGTGGTTCGCTAAAGATGTAAGTGCAAATGAAAATGCCAAGAAAGAACTTAGTGAGTTATTTGATAAGAAAGTTATTTTTGATAACCCGAAACCAATCGGACTAGTAAAAAGGATGCTTGAACTTTGCTCCACAACTAATAACTCCGATATTATTATGGATTTTTTTGCTGGATCTGCCACCACAGCGCACGCAGTCGTTCAACTCAACGCCGAAGACGGTGGCAATCGCAAATTTACCCTAGTGCAACTCCCCGAGATTTGTGATAATAAATCTGAAGCAGTTAAGGCAGGTTATGAGACCATTGCCGAAATCAGCAAAGAACGCATCCGCCGCGCCGGCAAGAAAATTCTCGAAGGCGAGTGCAACGAAGGTTGGAACAAAGACATCGGCTTCCGCGTCCTCAAGATCGACTCCTCCAACATGACCGATGTCTATTACACGCCCGACGCCCTTGACCAGACGCAACTTGGCCTCTTCACCGACAACATCAAGCCCGACCGCACGCCGGAAGATCTGCTCTTCCAGGTGTTGCTTGATTGGGGCGTTGACCTGACCTTGCCGATTCGCCGGACAACGATTCAGGGCAAGACCGTCTTCTTTGTCGATGAGAACGCGTTGGTCGCCTCTTTTGATACCGGCATTGACGAGGATCTGGTCCGCGAACTGGCGCAAGCGGAGCCGCTGCGTGTCGTCTTCCGTGACAATGGCTTTGTCTCCGATGCGGTCAAGATCAACGTGGAGCAGATCTTCAAGCAACTCTCGCCAATTACGGAAGTGAGAGTGCTATGAGCGAAAACCCAAGCACAGATGTCACCCATCGCGAAGAATATGCTGGGCTGCTGTCATTGGTCAAAGAGCGGGTGCGTGCGGCGCAGTACAGTGCGCTGCAGGTGGTCAACAAGGAACTTGTCGGACTCTATTGGGACATTGGCCGGATGATCGTGGATCGACAAGAGGCTGGCGGTTGGGGGAAGTCGGTGGTAGAACGCCTATCAGTCGATTTGCAGCAGGAATTTCCCGGCATCCGTGGCTTTTCTGTCCAAAATCTGTGGTATATGCGGCAGCTTTACCTGAAATATCACCAACATGAAAGACTCCAACCATTGGTTGGAGAAATTGCCTGGTCACACAATTTGGCCATTATGAGTAAGTGTAAAGCTCCGCTGCAGCGGGAATTTTATATCCGCATGACACACAAATTTGGTTGGTCGAAGAATGTGTTGATCCATCAGATCGAGAACCAAAGTTATGAAAAATCGCTGCTTGGTCAGACCAATTTTGATCAAGCACTTACCCCAGAATTGCGTGCCCAGGCCAAATTAGCGGTCAAGGATGAATACACATTCGATTTTCTAGAATTGAGCGAGCAACACAGCGAGCGCGAACTGGAACGGGCATTGATTGCCAAGATCGAGAACTTTTTACGGGAAATGGGCAGTATGTTCGCCTTCATGGGGAGCCAGTACCGCCTGGAAGTGGATGGTGATGAATTTTTTATTGATCTGCTCTTATTTCATCGTCGGCTGCGCTGTTTGGTCGCCATCGAACTGAAGATCGGCAAATTTCAGCCGGAATTCGTCGGCAAGATGCAATTTTATCTAACGGTACTCGACCGCCAAATTCGACAAAGTGACGAAAATCCCTCGATTGGCATCATTCTCTGCAAAGAAAAGAGCCGCACGATTGTGGAATATGCATTGCATGACGCGCGCAAACCGATTGGCGTGGCGACCTACGAGATTACACGGACGCTGCCCAAAGATCTGGCTGGGCAGCTACCAAATCCAGAAGAAATCATTGCATTGTTGGATGGGATTCAACTATGAAATTAAAGTTCAAGATCCAGCCCTACCAGACCAACGCCGTTGCGTCTGTTGTCGATTGCTTTGCTGGCCAAGTAAACAGCGCAGGACTGGCCTATCGCATTGATCCTGGATTCCAAAAAAGCGCCAGTGGCGACCGCAAGGTAGAGCTGTATGAAAAGCAAGGCTTCCGCAATGCCGATGTGCAGTTGAGCGACACCCAACTGATTGAAAACATTCATGCCGTGCAGCGCCGGCAGAATCTTCCCTTGTCCGATAAACTGGTCATCAGCGCCGGGTGTAACATTAACCTCGATGTCGAGATGGAGACGGGCACCGGCAAGACCTACTGCTACATCAAAACGATCTTTGAACTAAATAAACGCTACGGCTGGAGCAAATTTATCGTGGTCGTGCCCAGCATTGCCATCCGTGAGGGGGTCTACAAATCGCTGGCGATCACCGCCGACCATTTTACCGAAAGCTACGGCAAGAAGGCACGCTTTTTCATCTATAACTCCAAACAACTGCACCACTTGGAGAGCTTCTCCTCGGATGCGGGCATCAACGTCATGGTCATCAATATCCAGGCCTTTAACGCCACCGGCAAGGATAACCGGCGCATCTACGACGAGTTGGACGACTTTCAATCGCGGCGGCCCATCGATGTGATCAGTAGCAACCGCCCCATTGTGATTCTCGATGAGCCACAGAAGATGGAAGGCAAGAAGACGCTGGAGGCGCTCGCCAAGTTCAACCCGCTGATGATCTTGCGCTACTCCGCAACTCATCGCACGGTTCATAATAAAATCCACCGGCTAGATGCCCTGGACGCCTATAACCAGAAGCTGGTCAAAAAGATCGCGGTGCGCGGTATCGCCGTCAAAGGGCTGTTGGGTACCAGCGCCTATCTCTATCTCGAATCGATTGAGGTCTCCAAACAAGCGCCGGTTGCACGCATCGAGTTGGAAGTGCGCTAGGGAAATGGCATCAAGCGTATCACCAAGCGGCTGACCAAAGGCCGCGATCTCTTTGTCGAATCGAAGGAATTGGAGCAATATCGCGGCTTTGTCATCGCCCAGATTGATGCCAGGGATGACACCGTTGAATTTACCAACGGCAAAGTCCTCACCGCCGGTGACGCCATTGGCGACATCACCGAGGCGACCATGCGCCGGATTCAGATTCGCGAAGCGATCCGTTCGCATCTGGAAAAAGAGAAGCGCCTCTTTGCGCAGGGCATCAAAGTACTCTCGCTCTTTTTCATTGATGAAGTGGCCAAATATCGGGATTACAGCCAGCCCAACGACTTGGGTGAGTATGGCCGCATCTTTGAGGAAGAGTATGCGCAGTTGCAAGCCGAGGCACTCAGCGAGTTTGCCTTTGAAAACGAAGCCTATCACAACTACCTATCAACAATCGATGTCAGTCGCACCCACAACGGCTACTTCGCGATTGACAAGAAGAGCAACAGACTCATCGACCCCGATGTCAAGCAACGCGGCGAAGAGGCTGGTCTATCCGATGATGTGGATGCCTATGATCTGATTTTGAAAGATAAGGAACGGCTGCTTTCGTTTGCCGAGCCGGTGCGCTTCATCTTTTCCCATTCGGCGCTGCGCGAGGGATGGGACAACCCGAACGTCTTTGTCATGTGTATGCTCAAACACAGCGACAACACGATTTCACGCCGCCAGGAAGTTGGCCGTGGGCTACGCCTGTCGGTCAATCAGCAAGGGGAGCGCATGGATCATGCGGCGATTGTGCATGAGATCAATGTGCTCACCGTCGTTGCCGGCGAAAGCTATAAGGAGTTTGTGAGCAATCTGCAACGTGAAATCAGCGATACCCTCTCATCCCGTCCCAAGCAAGCGGACGAAGCCTATTTCACCGGGAAAACCATCGCAACCGACGCCGGTCCATTGGAAATCACGCCCGCAATGGCCAAACAGATCTATCGCTACCTGCTCAAAAATGACTACACCGACGATGCCGACCAAATCACCGAGAGCTATCATGCCGATAAGGCAAGCGACAGCCTTGTCCCCTTGCCCACCGACCTTGCTCCCTATGCCGAGCAAATCTTTGGGTTGATTGACAGTGTCTTTAGTGATGCACAGTTGCCCAACGTGGACGACGACCGTAAGCCCAAGACGAACCCACTCAATGACAATTTTGAGAAGAAGGAGTTTCAAGCGCTCTGGCAACGCATCAACCAAAAGGCGATCTACCGCGTCGATTTTGATTCGGGGGAACTCGTTGCAAAAAGCATCAAGACATTAGATAAGGAGCTAACGGTTACACCGTTACAATATACCATTCAGGGCGGTGAACAAATCGAGCAGGCAACCTTTGCACAGATGAAAAGTGGTCAAGGGTTTACCATTCGCGAAACTGCGACAGTCCCCTACAATGCGTCACCCCAGTCGATGGTGAAATACGATCTGCTTGGAAAAATAGCAGAGAATACACAGCTCACACGCAAAACCGTGGCTGAAATTTTAGGCGGCATCCAACCGATGGTCTTCCAGCAGTTTAAGCTGAACCCTGAACACTTTATTGCCGAGGTATCTCGCCTGATCAATGAGCAGAAGGCGACTGTCATCATTGAACGGCTGAGCTATGATGCGCTTGCCGATCAACACGATGTAGATATCTTCACCGCGGCGCAAAGCGGTCAAGACTTTACACGAGCAACCGACAAACTCAAACACCACATCTACGACTACGCGATTACTGATTCGAAGGTTGAGCGTGAGTTTGTGAAGGAATTAGATACGAGCGCGGAAGTTGTCGTCTATGCAAAGCTACCCCGCGGCTTCTTGATTCCAACGCCGGTGGGCGACTACAATCCCGATTGGGCGATTGCCTTCAAAGAGGGTGCTATCAAGCACATCTACTTTGTCGCCGAGACCAAAGGCTCGATGTCAACCATGACGCTGCGTGCAATTGAGGAGACCAAAATTGCATGTGCGCGGAAATTTTTTGCTGAACTAAACCGGCGAATTGCGGTAGAGAATGTGAAATATGAGGTTGTCACTGACTACGGTAAGTTGATGGAGTTGGTTGTATCGGGCTAACATACAAAGATAAAGAAAAAGTCGTGAGTATAGGAGCGCAAAGGCCCTCACGGCACGCGGCCGAATTTCACTCAAGACGATGGTTATAGGATAGCAGGTTTCAATAGATTTGTAAAGCATCCTTTTTTAGCCATATTTATTTCACTTTGGGCCTAGATTGCTCATTGCCAGGAAGAGAACAAAGCGATCTTTTTAACGTTGAACCGTTCCCTTTCGGATCTTGGGCTATAAACGACAAATACCCACCAATGGCATTGATTCCACCGGTGGATATTTGTCGTTTATAGCGTTTGAAGAGTTAGGACTTACGTAACTCGCTGGTTGAGTAGGTGGCTTTTTACCGTATCGAAGCCGAGAGCTGCGTAAGTCCTAAGAGTTTTAGTACGTAACCTCCACATCCTGCTGATCCGCCACATACGAGGCCACCCGCCCGACTACCGTGTCGCCTTCCACCAGCGTCGGTGCTGCGACAACCGTCCACTCGCCTTGGGTCTCCAGCGGCTGCACCGCCTCAGTGATGAGGTTTTCGCCTCGTACCACTTGCACTGCAAATTGGCCATTCTGCTCCTGCAAGGCGGTGGTCGGCACCAGCCAGTGGTTTTCATCGTCTTCGCCATTGGCAAAGGTGGCGACGGCATTCATGCCAGGGCGTACGCCCTCCAAATCTGTGTCGGTCAGGCGAATCGTCACCGGGTAGTTGACGACATCTTTGTCATCCTTGTTGATCGGGTCGATCTGCTCGACGACGCCGGTAAAGGTGCGGTTGCGGATGGCGTCAATGGCAATTGTTGCTTCCTGGTCCAACGTGATTTGCGGAATGTCAACCTCGGCTACCTTAACGTTGAGCTTGAGCTGGTGGGTGTCGGCGATGGTCGCAACGGCTTTGCCAACAGTGCCCCGTTCGCCCGCCGTAAGATTTACTTCGAGCACGGCCCCTTCGATGGGGGCGGTGATGGCTGCTTTGGTCAGCTTGTTCTGGGCTTCTTCGAGATCGAGCTGCGCTTTGCGAATTTTTGCCTCGGCCCCCTGGAGTTCGGCGCTACCGGCACCAGCCTGAAGCTTGTTGAGCTTCTGCTCGGCTTCGCTGACCTTGGCCTGGGCGTCGGCTACTTCCGACGCCGATGGGCGATTCTTGAGCAGATCCAAGTCGCTCACTGCCCGTTGCACATCACTTTTGGCCTCTTGGACTGACGAGGCCGCGGCGGGTTGGTTAACTCGGTCGAGCTTGCCCTGTGCCTGTTCAAAATCGACAGTCGCTTTGTAGAGGGCCGCGGCTTCTGGTGTCATACCAATGTCGTTGCGCCACTTGATCGCATCATAGGCTCGTTGGGCTTCCTGGCGAGCGATGTCACTCTTTTCGAGCGCCGCTTTGGCCTCATCAATTTCGCCGCTGCTGGGTGGGGCAAAGAGACCGTTGAGCTTGGCCTGCGCTGCTGCCACTTTGGCCTGGGCTGCGGCTAACTCTTCGGGGCTGGCACCAGACTGCACCTTGAGCAGATTCTCCCGTGCCGCCGCCAGATTTGCTTCGGCCACGGTGATTTCGCCAGGGTCGCTGCCTTGTTGCAATTTGGCCAATTCCGCCTGTGCCGTCTCCAGATCAACCTCGGCGCGGGTGACCGCGCGGGTGAGGTCGTTGGTGTCGAGGGCAACCAGCAGATCGCCACTCTTCACCCAGTCGCCCACGGTAACGGCAACTTCTGCCACCGTGCCGTCGACTTCCAGCACAACCTGTCGCTTGCTGATCAACTCCACCGCGCCGGCGGCCGAGAGTTCGTTGATGACCGAGCGAGGGGAGCGAATGCGCACGAGGTTGGCCGCCGGATCTGTGCTATTTGCGGTGGAAGGTCCGTCGATTGGGCGTCCCATGTCGGTATCAAGATAGGTGGTTGGGTTCGCTGCCGCTACGCCATCGGGTCCGCCGGCACAGAGCAGGGCTACATCCAAGGCAACGATGAGGGCGAGAACAATTACGATTAATTTACGGGTACGCATGGCTTACTTCCTTTCGCTGATCACGGGTGAATTCGTTTGATGTGATCAGGATAACAGGTCGTGCGGGCAAAATCTGCTTTGGTTTCTATCAAGATGCTAGAAAGTTTCTATCAATATAGCCAACAAGGTAGGGCCACGATGCATCGTGGCCCTACCTTGTTGGCTATATTATATTGATTGCCTGCTATTCGTACCGCAGCGCTTCGATTGGATCCAGGCGGGTCGCTCGGATGGCTGGGTAGAGACCAAAGACGAAGCCGCTAAAGAGACCGACGCCGAGGGCCAGCAGCAGTGACCAGGATTCCAGAATAATGTCAAAGGGGAAATCGGGGATGCCGTTGAGCAATGTGCTGACGCTGTAGCTCAGGATAATGCCGATGAAGCTGCCTAGGGCACAGAGGACCAGCGCTTCGATCAGGAACTGCAACAGAATGTCATTATCCTGGGCACCCAACGCCTTGCGTAGGCCAATTTCGCTGGTGCGCTCGGTGACGGAGACGAGCATGATATTCATGATGCCAATGCCACCGACGAGTAAGCTCACCGTGCCAATGCTACCTAAAAGTGCGGTCATCAAGTTGGCAATGTTGCCGGCAATTTCCAGCAGGCGCGCCTGGTTGAGAATGTGAAAGTCATTCTTTTCACCAGCCGTGAGATCGTGGCGTAGGCGCAGGGTCTGCTCGACCTGGCTTTCGGCATAGCTGATCAGGTCACGGTCGACGACCTGGAGCGTGATGTCGGTGACGACAAAGTCACCACGGTAGCGCGGGGCGTTGATCAGCCGGTTTTGCGCCACTTCGAGCGGGGTATACATCGGGCGGAAGTAGGCCTCGCTGTCGTCGCCGCTGCTCTTCTTCAGGATCCCGACCACGGTAAAGGGTTCGTTATTAATGCGCACGCTCTGGCCGATAGGGTCGCCACTCTTGAAGAGATCATGGGCGGCCAACGACGAGAGTACAACGACCCGCTGCTGACCGACCTCTTCCTCGGCATTGAAGAAACGGCCAAATTCGATCTTGAGATTCTTGACATCGGCATAGGCGGCGGTTGTGCCGGTGACCTGGCTTTCGATCGCCTGGTTGCCATTGGCTACTCGCATAAAGGTCGAGTTGGTCGGGGCCACCGCCAGAATTTCGGGATGGACTTTGGGGTCTGCTAACGCACGGGCATCGCCGGAGGTGAGGGTGCTGTTGTCGGTGATGTTTTCCGTCTTGGGGGTGATTACCAGTGTATTGATCCCTTGACCTTCAATCTCTTTGGTGACCCCAAGCGCTGCGCCACGGCCAATGCCCACGGTAGTCAAGACCGACGCCACGCCGATGATCAAGCCGAGCATCGTCAACAGCGAGCGCATTTTGTTGGCCATAATACTTTCCCAAGCGACGTTAGAGTAGCGAAGCGCTTTCATGAGTTTTCCTCCTGCGATAGATGCGATAGATGCGTGTTGCGTATTGCGTGTACGTTAACTGGATCTTTGTTTGATTTTGCGAATGATTCGTGTCTGTGTCACTGTTATAAGACTGTTGCGGTCGCGCACCAATGCGTCAGTTCGAGTTCACGCAATACGCAACGCGCCCTACAATTACCGTTGAATTTCATCCCGCACAATTTTTCCGTCACTCAACATGATGATGCGACCGGCCCGCTTGGCAACATCCATATCGTGGGTGACGACGACGAGGGTCATTCCCTGTTGGTGTAGCTCGTCGAAGAGGCGGAGCACATCGTCGCCAGTCTTCGAGTCGAGGGCACCGGTTGGCTCATCCGCCAGCAGCAGGCTGGGGCGGGTGACTAGCGCCCGAGCAATCGCCACCCGCTGTTGCTGACCGCCGGAGAGTTCGTCGGGGCGGTGGTCGGTGCGATCGCCCAAGCCGACGTGGGTCAAGGCTTCTTTGGCCCGTTGCTTGGCCTCGGCGCTGGAGACACCAGCGTAAAAGAGGGGCAACTCGACCTGCCGTTGGGCGGGGGTGCGGGGCAGCAGATGGAAGCGCTGGAAGACGAAGCCGATTTCGCGGTTGCGTAGCGTGGCCAGCTTCTGCTTATCCATGCGGCTCACTTCAACCCCTTGCAGATAGTAAGAGCCAGTCGAAGGACGGTCGAGCAGACCGATCATATTCATCAACGTGCTCTTGCCCGAACCGCTGGCCCCAATGATGGCTACATATTCGCCACTCTGGATGGTGAGCGAAACCCCGCGCAAGGCATGGACATCGTTCTCACCCATGCGGTAGGATTTGGTCATCTGCTGGATGTCGATCACCGTTTGGCGATTGGCTGATTTGGCGGTAGGTGCTGGGCGATTGGTTGACCGTTGTGCTGTTTGGGAATGTGCCGTTTGCGAACGCTGCGGTTGGCTATTGTTTGATTCTGCTGCCGGTGTTTGCCGCCATTGGCGACTAATTAATTGTGCAAACATGGTTTGTTTCTTCCTAACTCCAATGGTGGCTACTGTTGCTGACAGGCTATCGAATAATCCGCTGCGCTCTGTATCCGCTGCCTTACTTAACGCTACACGCTTCCCCGATTTGGCAGCTTTTGAGCCAGGTAAAGAGGCTGTTTTGCAAGTCGCCTTCGTTGCCGGCCCCCATCACGGCCTGGTCGATGCGGCCACTCTGGTCAATAAAGTAGGTGAAGGGGATGCCGCTGACTTCATATTGCTTTGCGATAGTGCCGGTTGGATCAACGAGAATCGTAAAGGTTAGTCCCTGTTCGGCTACAAATTGTTCAACTTCGGCGGCCTCCAAGCGGCTGACGACGGTGATGAGTTGCATCGTAGCATTGGGGTCGTTCGCCAATTCTTGCAGCGCTGGTAGCTCTTCCCGGCAGGCAAAGCAATCGGGTGACCAGAAGGTGAGCATGACCGGCTTGCCCTGTTCTTGCGCCAGATCAACCGGCTGCCCATTGAGCGCCGTGCCCTGAAAGAGCGGTGCACTGGTACCGACCGGTAGCCCCGTCCAGACCAGGTTGGTCAGCAGGATCGAGACGATGGCGGCGGTGACCAGCGCCAGCAAGATGATGATGAGCGGGCGTAACCAACGGCGCAAGATGCTGCGTGATATCGTTGGTTGCGGTTGGTCAACAAGCTCAGTCGCAGTGGCGTTGGCACGGTGGTTGAGATTCTGATTTAGCATGAGTTGTCTCCTGTGTGATGGTAAGTGAAGCGATATTTTCCGTTTCGATAGCCTTATTGTAGAGGAACTGAGAGGGTAAATCGAGGATTTTTTCTATCAACGTTGGCGATTTTTCTATGAATTCGCGATGACCGCGTAGAAACGACGGCCGTGTCAGAGAAATTATGGCAAATTATACTGCGTTCAGAATGAGAACCGGAGTTTTGCGGACCAACGGGATCGCGTGCGTCGCACTGACCGCCAACTGCTTCCAGTCCGCCAGATGCTTCCGTCAGTGCGACGCACGCTGGCCGAAACTAGGGGTTTCATTCTGATTTGAGTATAGAAGCATACAATTGTAGGTCACGCTTGCAGCGTGACAAACCGTGAAAAACGTCTATTCCCGCAGGAAGTTGTCGCCGCTATGGGCCTTGTCACATTGCAAATGTGACCTACGTCTCATCTAGCATAATTTACGTTACACTGCGTTAATGTTTTGTCAGATAAGTATATTGGGTTAGCCACGGAGTGGCGGTAGAGCGTAGCCGTGGGTTCAAAACCCACGGATCTCGGGCGCAACCAGCCTTAAAAGGCTGGTCTACGTTCTGTCGTCACTCCGTGACTAACGCCTATTTTCAACCTATCATTACTTGTTTTACAAAACACTATGCTGTCACCAACTCCGCTTGTTTGGCGGCGGGGCGTAGCCGACGATTTTTCAGTGCAACCACAAGACGACCACCCAGCCGTTTTAACTCAAAACCCAGCCCAACCAGGATCAACGTTGGCATAAAGAGCGCCCCGAGTTGTGCAAAGATACCAGCAATATCACCCTGACCAACGGCGGCGAATAGGGTCATTATCGCGTTCTGGACAAGCGCCGGATAGGTGAGCATCGCCTGCCAGAGCGTCGGTAGCCAGAAGAGCATAAAGAGTGGCCAGATTACCGAAGAGAGGAGGAGATAGGCCCAGATAATCAGGCGGATCCAGCGTGGCCATTGGTCAAAGGGGGACGCAAGTGGTTTGGTCGTTTTGGATCGGAAGCGCCGTACGAAGCGTTGGAAAGCTTGGAGTGCCGCTTCTTGGGTGCGGCTATGCAGATTGGGTACACCAGTCAGGTCAGAGAGTAACCAGTAGCCGTCGAGCTTCATAAAGGGCTCAAAGTTATAGAGTACCACCATATCAATGGTGAGAATCACCATCAAAAAGGTTGCGTTCCCCGTCCAGTAATAGAGGAGCAGCGCCAGTGGCACACAGAGCATTTGGATGTAGACCCCGCCAATATCGACGGCGGCGCGTTGACGGCGATTCAGACGCCAGGCCTGTGTCACATCGACATAGAAGACCGGCATCGAGAAGTAGAGCCCAAAGCCGAGAGGCCCGTGGGGGCAGTTCCAGCGGTGGCAGGCGGCGACATGGCCCAACTCGTGCAGGACAATGCTAAAGAGCAAGCAGGCGGTCAGCATGGGGCCGGTAAAGAGTTCGAGTTTCAGTTCCGGCTGCAAGCTCAGCTGCCAATAGGCCAACAGATGGCTGATCACCAGCAAGATGATCACCGGAATGGCGAGTTGCCAACGAAAGAAGCCCTGAAAGAGCCGGGCCAGTGGTGCTAGCCGTTCGGTGCTCAGGATCGTGCGGCGGAAGTGCATGCCCAGGTAGGCTTTGGGGGTCACCGGCTTCATTGGCTGCACTGGCTGGCCGACCATCGTGATTAACCCTTGCTCCAGTAGCTGTTTGCAGAGCGTCGTCAGCTGATCGAGTGGAATCTGTTGATCGGTCTGCTGCTGAAAATCGTCCGCCAACTTGGTAACGGTTGCGGGCGTTTGGAGCAACGACAGGAGATGAGAAAGACGCTCGTTGATTTGAAAATGGCGACCGTCGGGCAATTCCACGCGGAAGCGCTTTTCTTGTGAACTACTGTCGAACGTAACGATTTCAATGCCGGTTTGCAACTGTAGTTGGCTGGTTGGCGTTACGGTGACTGCCAGTGTCGTTGTGCTTGTGGTTGTGGCTGTGCTTGACATCGTCTACTCCTTTGACCTTTTTAAGTAACTGCTTGTTCATTGCGTTCTGGTCTGAGTATAGCGAATTTACTTGGCACAAACGACCCAGGGTTTCTATCAACATGCGTGATCTTTCTGTAAAAGTGTGGACTTCCCGACAGAATCGATAGCATCAAAAAAGAGGGGCTGCTCATTGCAGCGCCCTCTTTGTGGACTTTGTCCGATTTGGCGATATCCATCGTGTGCCATCGCTTTTGTCTGAACTTGACTATTCACTTGCGCTGACCTGCTTGCCGCTCTTGATTGAGTTTGTAGAGCGGCAAGCCTGGGTCAGTTCTCATTATTTATACTTTAGAAGCAGATGCGGCGGAACTTGATGCAAGGATAAGGGATGGTGATGAACCAGACTTTTTTGTAACAGGTACCGACATAAGGCAGATACAGGCAGAACATTTCCAGGCGTTCTTCGAGCTGTTCGATGGCGAAGTCTTCCGTGTTTAGTTCATTGGTGTGCAACATGGTTGTGATCCTTTCAGAGATAGATGCGTGATTGATTGAGTAGCGTTAGTTCAGGTCAGATTAGAAGCAGATCCAGTGCCACTTAACGCAGGGGTAGCTGACGTACCACCAGAGCACTTTCTTGCGGCAGGTGCCGATGTAAGGCACGTAGATGCAAAACATTTCCAGGCGTTCTTCGAGCTGTTCGATGGCGAAATCTTCAGTGTTTAGTTCATTGGTGTGCAACATGGTTGTGATCCTTTCAGAGATAGATGCGTGATTGATTGAGTAAGATAGTTCAAGTCAGATTAGAAGCAGATCCAGTGCCACTTAACGCAGGGGTAGCTGACGTACCACCAGAGCACTTTCTTGCGGCAGGTGCCGATGTAAGGCACGTAGATGCAAAACATTTCCAAGCGTTCTTCGAGCTGTTCGATGGCGAAATCTTCCGTGTTTAATTCATTGGTGTGCAACATGGTTGTGATCCTTTCTGATGATCAAAGTACAAACAGTGAGAGTGTTGAAACAGCAGACTTTGTGTAAACGATTGCCAGTTGTTTAATGCTTTGTTTAACGCTTTGTTTAACACTTTGTGTGACTTTCGTTTGCGTTTCGTTGTCTGCTGTTGTGGCCTTATTGTAGCGTGGCGTGGCGGCGAAATGTAGCCAATCTTTCTGAAACTTTATGCGATTTCTCTGAAAGTTTCAGAGTGGTTTGATAGATTCACCCAATCCACAAAAAAGCCCTGGAATCAACCGATTCCAGGGCTTTTTACCAATCCATCTATCTCAGGACTTACACAGAGTGCTGGCTGCGTAGGCTGCTTTTCGCCGTATCAAAGCTGAGCTCTGCGTAAGTCCTATATCTTTTAGGGAAGCATACCGTGCGCTACAGGCACTATTATTTTATTGCCTCAATACCCAAGCAGATAAAGCACCACGATAATAAAGAGAATGACGGCAATAATTAAACCTAATTCACGCATTGACCACCGCATGGCGCGCGGAGAAGCGGAGAGGGCTGGCGGGGCGATGACTTGATGGCCAACCGGAACGGTTGCATCGCTGTCGCTCGTCAATGGCGTCCAATTCTCTCTTCCATCCCCGAGCGCTTGATGGGGCGGCACCGTAAACAACAGTGCCGTAATATCATCAATTTCGCCTTGGGCAACCGCCGCCGCGATCAGGCCATCGACTGCTGCCTGGGGCTCATCCTGCGCTCCATTGACAATTGCTTCGAGTGTTGCCTGTTCCAACCGGTGGTAGATACCATCACTGCAAAGGAGCACTTGATCGCCGGGCTGGACAGATAGATATTCTTCGGGCTGGCCACTTTCTGGTGTAAGCACCGCGCGCGCCACGTTGATCTGTTTGCTGCTGCCCAGATACCGTTGCAATTGGTTACGCCCCGGATGGTGGGCTGCTTCATAGGCGGTCAGCGTGCCGGCGGCCACGGCGGCTTGCGCCCAAGTGTGGTCCGTGGTCAGCTGATGCAGGTGGCCGTCGCGCAAGAGGTAGGCGCGGCTATCGCCCAGATGCAACACATAGAGCCGCGTACCGGCCAATGCAGCCAACACAACGGTTGTGCTCATCCCTTGCCACTCTGGGTTGCGCTTGCCTTCGTAAAGGATCTCTTCATTGGCATGGAGGATCGCTCCGGTTAGCCAGTCGGAGAGAGTCTCCTGTGCATCCGGGAGGTCGCGCAACGACGCCTCAATCGCTTCGGTCGTAATGCGGCTGGCTTGTGCCCCGCCGGTGGTCGACGTAACCCCATCGGCCACAACCCCTACATAGACCATGCACTGGCGATCGGGCCGTGCAATGGCAAACCACGCTGCGTGATCGTCGTTCTCTTCACCACGGATCCCTTGGTGGCTGGTCAATCCTACTTTGGGTGCTGCAATTGTATTGTTCATCTTCTTTGGGTAATCACATTGCGCGGGGGATAGCGTACTGTTCTGTAAAAGAAGTCATGATAGGAAAAATGGGAGCAGTCGCTGTCATTCTGAAAGAATCTCTGGGGTAAATCCCTTGAAGACGCTTTCAGCGGGACAAAGCCCACCATCCGTATTCGCCAGACTTCAGCTTCAAGGTTGGTAGCGATAGTGTCGTTCCTCGCGAATATCCTGCAGAATTGTGCGTGGCGTGACACAATCAACGATGCGCACGCCCCAGGCAAAGCCATCGGGTAGACGAACCCATCGCCGCAATTGCGGCTCAGTGCCATCGGCAAGCGCACGTAAATTCACCATGCGCTGACTCTCCTGGCTAGCGCCAACAGGTGAACGTTTGTCGGCGCCGTTCTGTGGATCCCAAAAGACCAGTTCGTAACATTGGCTGGCTGTTGGCGTTGTACCGACACTTTCCCAAGCAAAGGTGACCCGCTCGGCGGTGCTTGCACTATCCGCCAGCGGTGAGAGCAGACGGAGTTGTAGGGGCGCAACCGCCATTGCCGTTGGGGTGGGCAGTGCCGTTGGCCGGCTTGTTGCCGTGCGGGTGGGGAAGGGCGATGGGGTGGGGAAGGGCGATGGTGTGGGACGCAAGGTTGGTGTTGCTGGCGCTATCGCCAGCGTCGGCGGATCCCGATCCGGCTCCTGTTGCACGGTCTGCGCCAAGGTGGGAATTGTGGCGGCTGTGGCTGGCTCGGTGATGGCGGAACGAGCGTTAGCGACCAACGTCAGCGGTGCCAATGTCGGCGGGATCGCCGGTTGCTCAGCCTGTGTAGCTGTTGCTTGTCGCACGGTATTCTGCGTCTGTTTTGTGTTTTGGGGCAGCGCCGGTAGCAGGGTTGGTGATAGGGCCGTTTGTGTAGTAACTGCCACAACTGCGGCCGCTTCAGCTGCTTCAGATGTTGGCTCATCAACAACAATGGGTGCCGTCACGGTTTCGTCTGCGCTGGTGATTCCCCCATTTCTTGATGCAGATTGCCTACCTAGTAATATTGGTATCAAGGCAAGTAGCGCTACGAAGAGAATTACGCCCAGAAGGATACGTGTAGAAAGAGGAGTTCGCCACTGTGGTTGCTGCTGCGCCGGCAACGGCTTGACAGCTTCTATCTGCTCAATAGATTTTTCTTGTCGTGCCCCTTCTGCTTTGGGCGCTCTTGCACCTACTACGGCGTCGGACTTTGGGGTTGTAGGTACAAACGGTGGACGCGCGCTCCCGATCGGTTTGCCCACACTTTGGGCAGCGTTGACAGAAGTGCCCAATGCTGTTAATAATGCTGCCGTCTCCGTAGCAAAGGCGGCGGCGCCTGGTCGATCCGTCGCCTGTGGCAAGAGCGTTCTCGCAAGCAATCTCTGAAAGCGCTGTAAGAGCGCTGACAGCATCTCTCGTGATTCTGTTGAGGCGCTTGACTCTTCGTTCACCGCTGCCTCGCTGCGTGCAAAGGCCTCCTCTTGATAGTCCAGATAGCTCTGGTAGTCATAGGCTTTGCGGCGGGGGCGCAGACCAGAGAGCATGTAGCAACCGATCAAGCCTAAGGCGTAAAGATCTAAACTGCTATCGACCGGCAACAGCTTCTGCTCGTAGGCGGCCTGTAATTCCGGCGCCATCCACAACCGCGAGCCACAGACAAATTTTTCTTCCCCCTGTCTGGCGGCGACACCAAAATCGATCAGCACGGGCTGTAAGGCTTGGACTGTTTTGGTTTCACGGGGGGGCACGGCAAAGAGAATATTTTCGGGCTTGAGGTCGCGGTGGACACAGCCATGGCCATGCAAATGGGCCAACGTCGTGGCCAATTGATAAGCTAACCAGAGCGTCACCTTGAGCGGCAATGCCCGTTTGCGTACAAATTCGCTCAGCGTGCCCCCTTGCAGATAGTCGAGCACCATCAATTCAGGGTTACCTGGCGCGTTTGTCAGTGTTGTCACATAGATAGGTGCTGTGGCAGGAGGCCGCGTTATGCCTCTGCGCTCGATCGGATGGAGCGTCACGATCCCTGGATGGCGACCGACCGTCTCCATCCAGGTGACAGAGTTGTAAATTGCCTGGCGGTTGACCTGGGCGCGTGAGCGTTGGCGCACAGCGGCGATCTTCAAGATCAGCTCACGGTCGGCCTCATCGCGCACCACCAATATCTCCGACATAATGCTGTCGGTCAGGAGAAAGCGCTGTGGTCGATAGGCGAGATCGCCCAGATCCGGCAACGTTGGGCCAACTTCCGATAGGGCGGGTTGTGCGCCATCGGTGGAGAGCTTAGCCATTGCGAACGGTTGCCTCGTCTTCACCTTGCAGCCGGAATTCATAGGCGATCTGACCAAAGCTAATCAGATCGTTGTGACGCAGGAGCAACTCTTCGCCAGGATTGAGCCGTTTCCAGTTGAGAAAGGTGCCGGCGGTGCTGGCATTGTCGCGCAGATAGAGGCGGCCATCGCGTTGGATGATCACGGCATGTTCGCGCGAGATGCTCTTATCGTTGATAACCACGGTGTTGTGTTTGCTGTGGCGCCCAATGTGGATCTGGCGCAGTTCGCCAGGCGCTGGATTTAAGCCATAGATTGGTAATTCTTTGGGCAGATTGGGGTCGCTCGTTGTGCGCATGAGATAACCCAGTAAAGGACGTGCCACTTCCTGAGTGCGGTAGGTCGCCTCTTCATCTTCCATACGTGCTGGCGTAACGGTGATCTCTTCTTCCAGATCATCTTCCTCATCCCAGACCAATAGATCGCTCTCTTGCCAGGTTGAGACCGCTTCCTGGCGAGCGGGTTGTTCTTCAAAAATCTCTGGTGCCATTTCACGCCGTCCGGCTTTGCCAGGGCCACGTTCGGGCAGCTGCGGTATGGAAGGCGAGGCATCCTCTTCAAGAGAATAGCGCTTAGTATGATTTTGTTCGTCAGAATTCAGCTGATACCGTTTCCCCGCGCGCGGCTGAGCCTCGTTGTGCAAATCAAAGAGCGGATCACCCGTATCTGCTGTGACGAAAGGTGCGTTCAGTGGCTTCTGCCGTGGCTCCTGTTGTTGCCGACGGCCGCGCCGTTCGCTGTAGATTAAATAGCCAATCAAGAAGAGAAGCACTGGCAAACTCCAGAGGAGGAGGGCGCGGGGTACCGCGATCTGGAGCCCAGGGATTAGCACCGAATCCGCCGGCTCTGAGGATCGCGCGGTTGATTGGGCAACAAATGTCGAATTGGCCGTTGATGCACCATCTGTCCCGGCTGAATTCGCTACGTTGCTACTCTCCTGTGCCGGCTGCTCAACGCCGGCGGCAGCTGCTGATGCGGCTGTTGCAACGGGTTGGGCTGATCCGGTGGCGGGTAGATCCGTAAAGCGGATGGGGGCGGTCTCCGATGTTGCTTCTAAACCTAGCTCATCAAGCGCTAATATCTCAAGTGTATACTCTCCCGCGGTCAGATCCGCGACAGATAAGGTTGTCTGATCAAAGGGTGCTTCAACACGAATCGCCTGTTGGGCAAAGCCACCCGGTCCTCGAAGTGTATAGCTCACTTGTAGCAGATCACGTGGATGAGCATCGGGCCACGTGAGGCTGCTTTGTATCGGTAGCAATCGTGCCCCTGATTTATCGGGGTCGGTGGCGAGGTCGCTCCAGGAGATAGGCGCTGTGGCTGGTGCAGTGACGGCGATCTGTACTGGTGCCACCGTCAAGGCGGCAAAGGTGTTGGCGGTGGCGGTGGCATTGATCGTGCTATTGTCGGGCAGCGTCAGGGCAACGGTGAGGGCTTGGGGCGTGGCGCTGTCGGCGCGGCCCTGTAGGAGCCGCACCGTGTGGGTTGCGGTCAGCGCTTCGCCGACGGTTGCGGAGAGATCGGGGCTGTTCAGGGCCGTGTAGTGGCCACCACTCTGAAGCGCCAACTGTTGTAGCGTATCGCTTTGGGGGGCGGTGGTCCCATTGAGCAACTCCACCGTATGGATCGCGATCTGTTGCTCCTGCGCCACACTGATGACGGGGGTCAGATCGGCAATGGTGGCTCCGGTGGAAAAGAGCAGCAGCACTTTGGGCCCTGCTTCTGCTGCGGTACGGTTGGCCAGTACGTTCATCATGGCGATGATTGCCTGGGCACTGAGTGGCTGATCGCTGACTTCCGGCGGGCGTTGGCCGACGGTGCTATTAAAGATCAGATTTGGCTCTTGCGTCCACTCCTGGATCGCTAGCGGTTCATTGCTTCCCTGGAGTTGGTAGACGGCCAACCAATCTTGATTGCGGACGAACACATTGGCTTCTACGAGGTCGAGGAGCGTGCCAGTCATCTCGACATAGCCGGATTGGCCGGCGTCATTGCGTGTGACCAATCCATTGACATCGATCGCTATTGCTAGCTGGATGGCCTGGTCTGTCAGCGCATCGTGATCAATGGCCAGTGGATGGCCATCCAGCGTCACCGTTGTTGGCAGACCATCCAAGGTTGCTGGTAAGTTACTTCCACTGAGTGCAATCTCAAGCTGGGGGAATTTTGTGGTGTCAACCGCGACAATCTGCAACGTCGGCGGGAGGCTCTCTTGGGCGCGCACAATCTGCGCAGCGAATGCTGGCAGCGTGATCAGCAGCGTGAGCAGCGCAATCGTACTATAGAATAAGCGACGGGTATTTATCATAAAACCTTCCCCAGGATTTAAAACGAGAATCGGCAAACGCAAGATCTTTGCATAGTGTACACCCAATTCTTCCGCCAATCTCATTTACTTTCTGGCAAAAACGTCTTTATTTCTATCAATTCGCGCCAATTTCTATCGGGCGTGTTGCCATTTGGATTTTGCAGGGTTAAAACCCTGCGCTAACAGCGGGAAGCCGCCTCAGCGGCTAAGTTTCTAGCCGCTGAGGCGGCTTCTCGCTGTTAGTCGGCCAATTCTATTGGCCGATTTAGCCAATGTCAACAGGCCCTAGATTAATGCTTGTTGAACTTATAGCCTCCCTCGCGATCACCCCATTTGCGGACAGTTTCAATATACTCATAATCGGGGTCGACGATGAGAAGCCGTTCGCGCAGCCGCTTGGCAATGTTGAAGAGCGCGTCGCGCGTCCGTTTTTCATCATCGGCGTCGTTGGAGGCATACTCCCAGATCGCCTGGCCCAGATCGGCGTGGCTGACATGGTCGGGATACCCTTCCAGGAGCAGACTTAAAAACTTGTATTCACTGTTCGACAATTTGAAGCCATCTTCCTCGCGCCCCTGCACCCAAACGGTGCGATCGGCATGGGAAAGGCTGAGGCCAAAGACGGTGAGGGTCTCCGGCGCAACAAAGGTAGCCCCAAAGTCGGTAAATTTGATGTGGAGAATGCCGGCCAATTGAATCTCGCCGCCGGCGCGCAGATGATATTCCTTAAACTTTTCCAGCGCTTTGCCGTTGAGCATCGTGCCATTGGCGCTGCCGAGATCCTGTGCGTGATAGGATTCATCCGCCCCGGCGAGAATTTTCATGTGACTGCGCGAAATCTTGGCACTATCAATGACCAGATCATTGGCAACACTGCGCCCCACGCAAAATTCCTCGCTATTGACATAAAAGCTCGTATCCGCCAGCAGCACTAGATGCCCTTCGCCAGTGGCTAATTCGGCTTTGGCGGCGGCATCGCGGTCAACAAACTCGATGCTGCCGGGCCGTACACCGACGCTAATATTGGGGGCGGCATAGGTGATGCAGAGTTCGAGGCGATCTCGATTCACTTCCATAACAATAACTCCTCTTTACTGATTGCTGCTTTCCAAGACGATGCGGAAGCCGATATGTTCGTTGGCGCTGTCGGGGGCAAAGCCAGTGCGAGCGGCGCAGCGAATCTGATAGTTGGTATAGTAGAAAGAGCCACCGCGCACGGTGCGGTTGGCCACATTGTCGGCGGG
>DAOUCA010000156.1:0-3852 GCA_034432375.1 Caldilineaceae bacterium | reverse complement strand
AGGGTCGATTTCCCACCGCCGGAGGGGCCTTCTAACAGAAGCCGATCGCCATAATAGATGGCTAAATTGCAACCGGATAAAATTGTACGTCCCCCGGCGCGATAGCGAAAGGTTAACCCACGGCCTTCGATGAGGGGTACATCTTGGGGCAAGATCAGATCTTCAGGGTGGATCTCGACTTCATCCCCATCGCCGGCGATCCTACGCGCCATGGCTGTTCGTTCCGTCGCTGCCCGTTGAATCGGCTCGATCAGCTGCCAGGCTGCATAGGCCCGGGCGATATCGGGAATCACCAACGCTAAAAATTGAAACTGGAAGGTGCCAAATACAAAGGCTAGAAAGCGCAGCCCGACGGTCGTCGAGTTTTCTAGCCCGGGCACAATCACAAAATCGCTGGCGATCCCCAGCAGCATCAGAATAATCCAGCCGTAGGGGATCAATACCCAAACCCGCAAATTTTCCTGATCATAATGTTGCGCCAGCGTCAAATAGTCGGCGACCGCTCGATCATCCGCTTCGTGCCATTTGTCCTCTTGCACCAGGCGGGTCTGATGGCCGCGGATCCGTTCCAGCAGATCGGTAATCATGACTGTATGCTGGGTATTGAGGGTGATGTAACGCTGGCAGAGCCGATATCCCATCCAAATGGTGACGCTAAACCAACTGAGCATAAAGATTGCAATGAGAAAATCGCCACCAAGAAAGAGCGCCAAATTGATCACGATGAGGGGAACGACGGCCATTGTCACCAAGACGGCACGCGTCAGACCGACCTCTTGCAGCGTTTCTGATTCAATCAACCAAGAGAGGAATTGGCCAACTCCCTGCAACTGTAATTCATCTAGATCCAAATTCAGGACGCCATAAAAAAGCCGCTGCTTTACCAGCACCGAGGCACCGTAATTAAATACAAAGCCCAGCCAAGAGGCTAACGAAAAAAAAGGAATCGCCATTAGCAAGATCAATAGACCGGCATATAACGAGGACCAAACCGTAGAACCACCTTCGGTTGCCCGTTTCACCAACTCTAGGCAAACAAGCAATGCGCCATACGAGATCCCCTGCGTGATCATGCTGGACCACAAATAACCTGTCAATCCAATCTGACGCACCTGACGCCAAAACCCATTGCCAGGAGTCAGCCGCAGTAAGCGAAAGCCAGGGAGCTCCACCTGACGCAATTCCTCGTGTAAGAGACCGACGCGCGCCTGATGACGTCGCTCCTCTGGCATCGCCATGCCATCCAAAAGGGTTTCGATTGTCAGGTGCAAGGGGATTTCCCAAGCCGCACAAATCGCCGCGCGAACCATCTCGGTTGGATATTGATGGATGGCACCGTCGGCCCCCAACAAAGTGACGCGCCAGCGGCTGCCTTTGAGGAGAAGCAGAAAGCCAGGTAAGGGTGTCGTGGCTGCTTCCAGCACCTGGTGCCGGGTCGTATAAATCGGCAACAAGGCTGGCGCACCATAATGTAATAAGTGGGCAACATCGCCATAGCTTGCGCTAACGGTTTCCACTTCCATGCTCATTTGGCCGGTTGCCACATCCAGCCAGCGCTCAAGGGCAACGGTATCGACATGCTCAACAGGCCCGGGAGTCAAGCGCGCCGCTTCTTCTTTGGAAAGGATTCCAATCCGCTGTGCCATCTGAAAGAGTGCTTCATCGAGATCGGCCAGTGGCCAGGCCAAGGCGCGAATCTGGGCAACGCTTGCGGGGCTGCTCTGCTGCTTGGCAAAAAACGGTTGGAGGGCAGTGGGCCATGGAAATGAGGTAGAATGCCGCATAGTCGCTACTGATTTCTCGCACTGAGACCAAGATAGAGTACATCCAAACTTGCCCGGTCAATGGGCGAAAGATCTGTGGGAATATCGCGGAAGCTGGTGACACGCAGCATGGCTATCCCATGAACGTGACTCCACGCCGTCAGCGCCATCTCAAAGGTGTCATATCCATCGCGCCGCTTAAAGAGAGTCTCTCCTACACAACGGTCTACTGCCCGATAGAGTACGGCAAATGATGGCTCCTGTTGAAGCCGGGTTGCTGCGTCTGGTCGCTCACAATCCGTTTCTTGCGTTTCGTTGTAGAGATTAGCGAGCGGCGCGGTGGTGAACATCAGAAGAAAGAAATCGGGATTGCGCACTGCAAAATGAATATAGGCCAACCCAACTTCCCGCAGGTATTCACGCGCGGGGAGGGTTGAATCGGCGGTCTCCAACGCGCGCGTAAGACGCTCAAAGCCTTGCATCACCACTGCTAAGATGATCTCTTCTTTGCTGCCAAAGTATTCATAAAGGCCGGCTGGGCTATAATCAATCGCGTCGGCAATTGCGCGGATTGAAAGTGCATCCACCCCTTGTTTTCCAATAATATAGCGTGCTGCGTCGAGAATTGCTTCTCGGGTGCGTAGCGCTCTACGCTCGCGCGGCGATAATTGCTCTGCTAATTGATCTTCCATGATACCAAACCTAAATTCTTAGCCGAATTGCATTTGGATAATAGCAACTGTTCGGTTGTCTGTCAAACCTCTATTGTGTCTTTGTATCTTGATTCTGTTGATTTGTAACAGACTATACTTTGTAGGCAAGGTAATTGCTTTCAATTGGCTGCGGAATTTTCACTTTAAGACTCTGTAATTTGTCAAGGAGAAGTTGCAGAAATGGCGAAGATTGTAGTACAATCTGCAACAGCAAATTTCATTTGGAGCGTACCCGACCATTCCATTTTTTGACTGGGCGGGGGTGCCAATATAGTCGGTTTTCCCGCGATAGCGATTGCCAATGAATCAACCCGTGGTCCACTGCAAGCCACGGGTTTTTTAATACAGGTAGCTTCTTGTAAATAGCTGCTGGTAACGAGGAACAGAGCAACAATGATGCGAATCCGAAGAATCCGAATATTTTCTGCTGCAAAGATGATTGGTTTTCTCTATGCCATTATGGGGCTATTGACAGCTGCTTTCTCGATGAGTGCGCTGCCCTTATTGTTGGCAAACGTTCCCCAATTGCCCAACGAACTTTATGGTAAACCGACGACGATGGTAGTGGGGTTGGGTGGTTTGGTGATCTTGCCGTTGCTCTATTGGTTGATTGGTGCAGTGGTTGGCGTGCTTATGGCGCTGATTTATAACATTGCCGCCGGATGGTTTGGTGGGTTAGAAATTGAATATGAATGAGTAGCGGAACACTGCCGAAATAAATAAAATAAAATAAAAAGTCGGGCTGCGCAGCAGCCCGACTTTTTGTGTGTGGAGATGGCGGGAATTGAACCCGCGTCCGAAACATTTGTCCAGAAACTTCTACAGGCATAGTTGCACATTTGATGGTTCACTGAACGGACTCCGTGCAACGGGATTCCATTGGTCAGCTAGCCGATAGCGTTTCGGGCAACCACATCGGCGTCCGGTTGCCCTAGCCCAGCAGTATATGTCGGTGACCGGCTAGCCTGAGAGCACCACTAGACCGGACCGTGACTCTGGTTTAGGGAGTCAGGTCTTCAGACCAAGATTAGGCTGCAACCGCCATTGGGGCGCTAGCGAAACCGAAGTTGAAGGATTTGCCTGTTTTGGCATTTATATGTGTTGAGCCTATTTTAACGTAGTCGACCCTCTACGGCCTGCCATCAAAGAACTTCCTGCCCCGTCGAAACCGGACATCCCCTTGAATAACAGGTACAGTATAGCACAGAAGTTTCCCGTTGTAAAGAGGGGTTGTGTTAGGGGGAGCATCTCAGTTTGTGGGCGAGTTGAAGACAGAGGCCCAAAGTAGATCGAAAGAATCGGAAAGAACAGTTGCGCGAATCGGGATAAGGCGCTGTAAGCCCTTACGAGACCAGCGCATGCCCGGGCCAGTAAAA
>DAOUCA010000155.1:0-14809 GCA_034432375.1 Caldilineaceae bacterium | reverse complement strand
ATTCCGGCGAAGGCCGAAATCCATCTTCTGTCGAATGGACCCCTGCCAGAGTTTACCCTCACGGAGGTGGGGGCAGGGGTGACCCATTCGCCACCTTGTTCTTTTGCGAAAAGTCCGCTTCTCAAACTGATTTCAGTCTATCTGTCAAGTCTACCAAAGGTTAACAAACAATGAGCTTGAAAAAGGCTATCTATTCTTCCCCTGGTGCGGCTGGCGCAAAGGGGTTTGAGGATTTGGAGTGTTATAAGTTGGCGTTGGATGTGATGGTGAACGCTCACGAGATGGTGGCCGTATTGCCCCCAACAGAGAAGTACGACCTTGTACAACAGTTATGTCGTTCATCCAAAAGCTCGCCGGCCAATATTGCCGAGGGCTACGGACGATATCACTATCTTGATAGCCTAAAGTTTTATTCTAATGCACGTGGTTCCTTGAATGAAACGTTATCCCATTTCATTACAGCACGCGTGCTGAATTACATCGAACAACCGTACTTTGAGGAATTGAGTAATTTGGCACGGCGAACAGAACGTGCTCTCAATGGGTACATGAGCTACGTCCGCAATCAAAGAGCCGGCCGAGAGCTATATGACAGCCAGAAATTGAAAGAAGAACCTATCGAATACCTACTCAACGAAGACCCATCCCCCTAATCTGTCTACCTATATACCTGTGTACCTATATACCTGTCTACCTCCCCCAGGAGCAACCTATGTGGAAATATCTGATCCGACGCGCCAGCTATATGCTCCTCACCATCTGGGTGGTGTCGATGATCTCTTTTGCGGTGATTCAATTGCCGCCGGGGGATTATGTGACCTCAATGGTTTCGCAGATGTTGGGGCAAGGGGCGAAGGAGATCCCGCCTGAATTTGAGGCACAGCTGCGCGCGCAATATGGGCTGAATCAGCCGATGTATGTGCAATACTTCAAATGGATCCGCAACATTGTGCTGCACGGCGAGTTCGGCTATTCCTTTATCTACAAGCGCGATGCCGCCGATCTGATTATCGAGCGGCTGCCGCTGACCTTTGCGCTCTCGCTCTCGACCTTTATCTTTGTCTGGATCGTCTCTTTGCCGATTGGGATCTTTTCGGCAGTACGCAAATATTCGCTGGGCGATTATGTTGCAACGTTTCTCGGCTTCATCGGGTTGGCCACGCCTGACTTCTTGCTGGCGCTAATCTTTCTCTTCCTGAGCTATAAATATATGGGGCAAGCGATGATCGGCCTCTTTTCGCAGCAGTACATGGATGCGGCGTGGTCGCTGGCCCGCTTTGGCGATATGTTGAAGCATCTGTGGATTCCAGTGATCATCATTGGTACGGCCGGCACAGCGGGGCTGATCCGTACCATGCGCGCCAACCTGCTCGACGAACTGAACAAGCCTTATGTCGAGACCGCCCGCTCCAAAGGGCTTTCTGAAACGCGGCTATTGCTCAAATACCCGGTGCGCCACGCCATGAACCCCTTTGTCGCGACGATTGGCTGGGCGTTGCCCGGACTGATCTCGGGGGAGGCGCTTGTCTCGATTGTGCTCAACCTGCCCACCTCCGGGCCTGTTTTGCTCAATGCGCTGATCACGCAGGATATGTATGTGGCCGCCGGCTTCATCTTAATGCTCTGTACGCTCACCGTCATCGGCACCTTTATTTCAGATCTGCTGCTGGCGTGGCTCGACCCACGAATTCGGTTGGAGTGAGATGGGAAACAAGTAGATAGGTATACAGGGAGATAGGTAGATAAGTAGACAGGTAGATAAGTACAGGTCTGGTAGTTTCTGTATACCTGTTTCCCTGTATACCTATTTACCTACTCCGAAGGAGTTCTTTTTATGACAACAATTGCCGGACGCGCCGAGACGGTGGGTCGCGAGCCGATGCCAAGCGGTCCTGCCGACGAACAGGCTGGCGTACTCCAATCGGAAGTGGCGTCGCAGTGGATGTTGATGTGGTGGAAGTTTCGCCAACATAAGCTGGCCATGCTCAGCGGCGGCGTCGTGATTCTCTTTTATCTGGTGGCGCTCTTTTGTGAATTTGTGGCACCGATGACCTCGACGGCCTATAACCAGGAGTATGTCCATGCCCCGCCGCAACGGTTGCACTTCCTGCAAGAGGGACAGTTTGCGCCGTATGTCTACGGCTATACCTTTACGCGCGACCCGCGCTCGCTGCGCAAAACTTGGACGGTTGATGAAAGTGTCGTGATTCCCGCCGGCTTCTTTGTCAAAGGCGAGCCCTATAAGATCTGGGGGCTCTTTCCCTGGGATCGCCATCTGGTTGGGCCGCAAACGGTTGGGAATCCCTTTTACCTCATGGGGTCGGACAAGAGTGGGCGCGATGTCTTTAGCCGCATTATTTACAGCAGCCGCATCTCGTTGACGGTGGGGTTGGTTGGCGTCTCGTTCAGCCTCGCATTGGGCATTCTGTTGGGCGGGATCTCCGGCCTGCTCGGCGGCCTGCTTGACAATGCCATTCAGCGTCTGATTGAAATTCTGATGTCGCTGCCGGCCATTCCGATTATTTTGGCCCTGGCCGCCGCGGTTCCTTTGAATTGGGGACCCATCCGTGTCTACTTTATCATCACCGTCATTCTCTCGTTATTGGGCTGGACGGGATTGGCGCGCGTAGTGCGCAGCAAATTTCTGGCGTTGAAAAACGAAGATTTTGTGCTCGCCGCCGAACTTGACGGCGTCAGCCGCTATCGGCTAATTACCGGCCACATGCTGCCCTCATTCCTCAGCCACATAATCGCCTCGGTCACGCTGGCAATTCCCGGCATGATCCTGGGCGAGACGGCCCTGAGCTTTCTGGGGCTGGGTTTGCGCCCACCGGTTGTCAGTTGGGGGGTGATGTTGCAAGAAGCGCAGAAGGTGGCCGTCATCGCGATCTATCCGTGGCTGCTGTTGCCCGCCCTCGCCGTGGTGATCATCGTGCTTGCCTTTAACTTCTTTGGCGATGGCCTGCGCGACGCCGCCGATCCCTATCAATAGTGAAACGCAACTATTACGACAACGCTAAAGTAGACAGGATTTACAGAATTTACAGGATGTCTATAACAGAAAGAGAATCTTGTGAATCTTATAAATCTTGTCTATTGATTGAAATTTAACGTGGTCCTACTATGCAGCGCTCCTCCCAATTGCTGGATGTCATTCTGGAAGAATCTTCGGGTAAATCACTTGGAGACGCTTGCAGCGTGACAAAGCTTATCTGTCGCATTCTGAGAAATGATTATGGCCGAACCATTAATTGAAATTCAAGGGCTGAAAATTCAGTTCTTTACCCGCGAGGGGATTGTGCGCGCCGTCGATGGCGTGGATCTGACCATTGAAAAGGGCAAGACGCTCTGTATTGTTGGCGAGAGTGGCTGTGGCAAAAGTGTCATGGCGCGGGCAATTCTCAATATTGTGCACAATCCAGGGCGCATTGTCGACGGCGCGATTCAGTTTCACCGGCCCAATGAAGAGGGCGGCAGCGAAACGATTGACATTGCCGCGCTTGACCCCAAAGGCAAACCGATCCGTAGCATTCGCGGCCGTCACATCTCAATGATCTTTCAGGAACCGATGACCTCGCTCAGCCCCATGTACACCGTGGGTAATCACATCATGGAGAATGTGCTGCTGCACACCGGTGCGACACAGAAAGAGGCGCGTGAACGGGCGATTGAGATGCTTGATCTGGTCGGTATTCCCAAGCCGGAGCGGCTGGTCGACGAGTATCCGTTTCGCCTCAGCGGTGGTATGCGGCAGCGGGCGATGATCGCGATGGCGTTGGCCTGCAATCCCAGCCTGTTAATTGCCGATGAACCGACGACGGCGCTCGATGTGACAACGCAAGCGCAAATTCTCGAGTTGATGCAGCAGGTGCAGGAAGAGTACGGCATGGCAATCCTCTTTATTACCCACGACCTGGGCGTGGTCGCTGAAATTGCCGATGATGTGGCGGTGATGTATTTGGGCAGCGTGGTCGAGCAGGCCGATGTTGATACAATCTTTAACAACCCCAGCCATCCGTATACCCAATCGTTGTTGCGTTCGGTCCCCAAGGTGACGGCGACTCGCCAAGAGTTGGAGGTCATCAAGGGGATGGTGCCGAGTCCATTTCGTCGGCCGGCGGGGTGTCAATTTCACCCGCGCTGTCCGCAGTTTATGCCGGATTTTTGTGACCGGATCGATCCGCCAATGGTCACGCTGGGAGAAGCGCACCAGGCGCGCTGTCTGCTCTACACGGAGCACCATCCTGCTTCTGCCGATCAGGTCGAAAGCGCCTATCAACAAGCGCGAGAGGAGCGTGCGCTTCATGGATAATAGAATGGGTGGGCCTCCTAATGCAACTGGCTTGATCAACGGCAACGGCATCGCTGCCACAGGCGAGCCATTGGTCGATGTGCGCGATCTCAAAATGCACTTTCCCATCACCGCCGGCATCTTTGGCAACCGCACTGTCGGCTACGTCAAGGCCGCCGATGAAGTCACCTTTCAGATCTATCCCGGCGAAACGCTGGGGCTGGTGGGCGAGAGTGGCTGTGGCAAGACGACCGTGGGCCGCTGCCTGATTCGTGCCTACCAGCCAACCGGTGGCCAAGTGCTCTATCAGCAGCCGGATGGCACAAGGGTTGATCTGGCTCAGCTAAACCGCGCCGAGTTGGCCCCGATTCGGCCACAGATCCGGATGATCTTTCAGGATCCCTACTCCTCGCTCAATCCACGGATGACCGTTTATGAGGTGGTCAGCGAGGCGTTGCGCGTGCGCGGCGATCTGAGCGCCCGGCAAATGGAGGAACGGGTGGCGTCGACATTGCGTCGCGTGGGCTTGCGCTCAGAATATATGCGCCGCTATCCGCACGCCTTTAGCGGTGGTGAACGACAGCGCATTGTAATCGCACGGGCGCTCATCACCAATCCACGGCTGATCCTGGCCGATGAAGCGGTCTCGGCGCTCGATGTGTCGGTACGGGCGCAGATTTTGAATCTGATGGAAGAATTGCGCACGCAATTTAATCTGACCTATTTATTTGTCTCGCATGATTTGAGCGTCGTGCGCTATATCTGTAATCGTGTCGTGGTAATGTACGTTGGCAAGATTGTCGAGATCGCGCAGGTTGACCAACTCTTCCAGCAGCCCCAACATCCCTATACTGAAGCGCTGCTCTCCGCGGTGCCAATTGATAATCCCCGGCAACGGCAGACCAAAGAACGTATCCGCCTGGAGGGGGAGGTCGCCGATCCGTCGAATCCACCGAGCGGTTGCTACTTCCACCCGCGCTGCCGCTATGCCCAAGCCCGCTGCAAAACCGAGACCCCGGCGCTGCGAGAAGTGCAGCCTGGTCATCTGTCCGCCTGCCACTTTGCCGAGGAGCTGATCTTAGTGGGGGCAGAAGCGGTGCCCGCTCTACCACGCTGAACGCACGACGTGAATCATATTTGTAGAGTCATTGTGGGTAACAAAAAACGTCATGGGTTCGCGAACCCATGACGTTTTTTGTTATTCATAAAAGGTATTTCTTTGCAAAGGCATTGCTAATTTCGTTAGTTGATTCCGCTAGAAAGCTGGTATGATTCTCTACGTATGAAGCTTCCCAGAGATGAGCAAAAGGGGATGAGCAAAAGGGGATGAGCAAAAGGGTGATCAAGGAGACAAATTACGATGAAGCAGAAAATCCGCGTGGGCATCGTCGGTTGTGGTGGTATTGCCCAAAGTCAACATATTCCTGGCTATCAACGTTCTGAGAATGTAGAAATTGCCGGCTTGTGTGATGTAAATGAAACACTGCTCAAGCAGGTGGGCGAGGAGCAGGCCGTGCCGCGGTTGATGCGTGATTATCAGGAACTCATTGCGCTGCCCGACCTAGACGCCATTGACATCTGCACCGCGCCCGATTCTCATTTTCCCATTGCACTGGCTGCGCTTAACGCAGGTAAACATGTTTTTTGTGAAAAGCCGTTAGCGTTAAATTATCCGGACGCCAAAGAGCTTTATGAGACTGCGCGGGCTGCCGGCTTGGTAACGGGGGTTGGCTTTGTCCACCGGGTGACGCCGGCGGCGCGGCTGGCCCACCAACTAGTCTCCACTGGCGCGCTCGGCGAGATCTACAGCGCAATGGCGATCTTTTCGGCGGGTGGCGCGGATTATGCTGCGCAACCCATGCGCTGGCGCAATCAACAGAGCATCGCCGGGGCCGGCGCGCTTTTTGATTTGGGTTCACATATGATCGATATGGTGCGCTGGTGGTTGGGGCAGGAGATTACCGCTGTGACGGCGCAGACACGGATTTTTGTGCCGCAGCGCAAGTGGCCCAACGGTGAGCCGGCTATTGTCGATACGGATGATGTGTCGACGATGTTGGCCAATTTTGAAGGGGGCGCGATGGCGACCTTTATCAACAGTTTTGCGGCGACTGGACGCGGCTTTGATCAGCGGGTCGAGCTCTATGGCAGCAACGGCGCGCTCATTTATGATCAGGCGACGCCCAACGAGTTGGCGGTCTGTATTGGCGAAGAGATGCTCAATCTGAGTGCCGCGGCGGGAGTGGACCGGCGCAAAAAGGAACCCTATCCCATCATGCGTGTTCCCGAAGCGCTCCGTGATCGCTGGTGGACCGGCGGTGGCTCCACGCGTTCGCTGACGCCTGACTTTGTGGCGGCGATCCGCAGTGAGGAGGCCTTTTTGCCCACTTTCTATGAGGGGATGAAGGTGCAGGAGGTGCTGGACGCAGCTCTGCTGTCCGTGGCGCAGGAACAGTGGATCAAGCTGCCATCATCGTAGATAGGAATATAGGTTTATCATGAAAATCGTAGGGCGTTAAACATTCTACCAACAATATTGGCTTCCTCTACACAATCCGCTACAATGATTGCGTAAACCCCAATAAGATTATCCAAGCTATAAGGAGCCACCACCCATGCGTGCCGTTATCTTCCGTGAACATAATCCATCTCTGGATGCTTACAAAGTCATTGATGAGATGCCGGTGCCGGTGATCGGACCCGATGAAGTGTTGGTGCAGGTCCAATATGCCGCCATCAATCGGCTCGACAATTGGGTACGCATCGGCTGGCGTGGCCTTAACCTCGATTTCCCCCATATTCCTTGTGCCGATTTTAGTGGCACGATTGCCCAGGTCGGCACAGATGTGGCGGATTGGCAAGCGGGGCAGCGGGTGACGGCCAACCCACTGCTCTGGTGTGGTACCTGTCGCCACTGTCTTCGTGGCTATCAAAACCGCTGTGTCCACGGCCATATTCTCGGCGAAACGGTGCGCGGTGCCTGTGCCGAGTATGTCAAGATCCCGGCGCGCAATCTGATTGAAATTCCCGAAGGGTATGCGATGCAAAAGGCGGCAGCGGCGTCACTGGTCTATGTTACGGCGTGGCACAACCTGATGGTTGCCGGCGATTTGCGGGCTGGTGAGCGCGTCTTGATTGTCGGGGCTGGTGGTGGGGTCAATACTGCTTCGTTGCAAATTGCCAAATTGGCGGGAGCCGAAGTGTTGGTGATTGCCAGTACAGACGAGAAGGCGCAGATGGCGCGCGATTTGGGCGCCGATTGGGTACATGACCGCAGTGCCGATGCAAATTGGTCAAAAGCAGTTTATCAGGCGACCAATCGAGAAGGGGTCGATATGGTGGTCGACAATGTTGGCGAAGCGACGTGGCCCAGCAGTCTACGGACGTTGGCTGTGGGTGGTCGCTTGGTGACGGTTGGTGGCACAACCGGTTACAACGCGACGGTTCCGGTGAATTTAATCTTTGGCAAACATCTCAGCATCATTGGTAGCACAATGGGCACGCAGGATGATTACCAGCGGGTCATGACCCTCATTTTTCAAGGAAAACTCGATCCAACGATTGATTCGATCTATAGATCAGCACAATTTACAGCGGCTATGGCCCAGATGATGAGCGATGAGCAATTTGGCAAAATTTTGCTTGAGTTGTAAACGGTTAGACGAATTTACTTTCCCCTTACCCTGCTGCTTGGCGAGCGCTAGTCGATCATGTACAATGGCGGATGCTACAATGGTGGATCTTACGCTAAAGCTGCAATCTAATCTTTTTACCCAATACTGTAATGTAACGTTGTTGTGAGAAGCCAACTTGGCCGAAAATTTTCCCCCTTCCGGGCTATTTGATCCCCTCGCGGATGAAGGCCGACTAGATCTTGATGCGCTGGTGAAAGAGCTTGCGCAGGCGGAAACGCTAGAGGTCGAGGATTGGGAACAACCGATCGCCCAGGGGCCTTCATTACCGATTATCCTGTTGAGCGCTGCCAGCGCCATTGCAGGCTTTATTACCGCGCTCTATGTTACCTACCGAGGATTCGCCCTTAGTATTGAAGTCAGCGCGGCCATTGCCACTTTTTTTGCCAGTGTGGTGCTTGGCGTCACTGGTGCAGCGCTCTCTTTCATAACGAAGACACGGGCAGCCACAAGCAATATTGCCTTTAGTTGTGGCTTGATTCTGCTCTCTTTACTCTTCTTTGGGCTCTGCCTTCTGGTTGGTGCCGCTGGTGCGTTGGCGTTGCTTATGCTCTCTGGTGTCTAAGCTGTATTTGTTGATGATCAGTAGACCACAACGCGCTCTGGCTTCGACAAGCTCAGCCGCCGCAGGTGTGGTCTACTGCTCCTGTCTCTATGCAATACGGATTCTGCGTAGTGCTTACATCGTGCTAGTTGGACATCTGAACATACAGGGGTAAACTTCGGTATTGCCCAGAGAAACAGAGAATGGATCGACGTTTGGTCTGAGAGGAAGATGATTGATGACATTCGAAGATTCGTTGCCGACCGGCACACCTCGCCGTGATCGTCTTACAATTCGCCAAGCACCAGATGGCCGCAATAGTCTCGCGCGTATGTATGAGACAGTACCAGTGGCGAAGGCATTACGCAACGGCGCATTGATCCTGGCCGCGCGTCATGCTCCAAGTCTGGCGTTTAAGCGTCTTCTCTACCGTTTGATCGGCATGCAGGTAGGTGACGATGTGAGCTTTGCCTGGCAAGTTACCCCCGATTTGTTTTTTCCAGAATTGATATGTGTGGGCAATAATAGCATCATCGGCTATAATACGACCATATTGGCCCATGAGTATCTTTTACAAGAGTGGCGTGTTGGTCCGGTACACATTGGCCGCAACGTCACCATTGGGGCTAATTGTACAATTTTACCAGGTGTTGTAATTGGCGATGGATCTGTTGTCAGTGCCATGTCATTGGTAAACAAAGATGTGCCACCAGGAGCCACCGTGGGAGGTGTTCCCGTGCGACTGTTGCAACCCTCTTTGAATCCATCCTGATAGGAGACAATGATGAATTGGCTTTGGTCACAAATTCAGCGTTTGCAGGCAATGGTGGCGCTCCCTCCACTCCTGACTCTTCTCCTTGTTCTTGATGTGGTGGCCTATTTTGGCGGTCTACTCTATTGGTACGGCTATGTGATGGCTAGCCCGTCGACCCCGATTTGGGCATGGATTTTCATTCCCGATTGCCCGCTCTTTGGTCTGCTGGGTGGTATGGGATTGCTGATGGTGACGGCCCAACGCTTTTGGTCAGTTGCTGCGCGACAACGGGCACAACGAACATTACTCATTGTTGGTGCCTGTTCCGCGCTGCTTTGGCTTTCAACCTATCTCCCTAATGTTGCGCCGGCTTGGGCTGCCCAGGGTGCCACGTTGGCCGTATGGAGTTGGATGCTCTTGCTCGGCGGCGCGCTCTTTCGCCGTTCTCCCACCTGGCTACTGGCGATCTTTGCCTTTGGCGAGATCAAATATGGCATCTGGACTGTTACCGCCTGGTTGGTCTTTTGGCGCAATACGGCACTGGTTTTTGGTTCACCGCTCTTTACCTTTGACAGTGTCTTTATGACCTTGACTCATATTGCGCTGATCGGGCAGGGCATCTTTCTCTTGACTTATTTCCGCCCAACCAAGCGCGCGGTGGTCGCCAGCTTTCTCTGGTTTGCGGCCAGCGACTATGTAGATTATGGGTTGGGCTTTTACCCAGGGCTCCCTCTAGATTTTATTCCGCTCTGGATTATGCAGTGGAGCACGATTGCCGTTACCTGTATACTCAGTGGTATCTATTTCTTGCTTGCCAATCAACGTCCTGCCGCTTTCCAAGTTGATCGTGGTGGCCTGGGCAACGGTAAAGCAAGGGTTTCTGTCTAATTGTGCAGCGAAATCTGGACAATTAGGCAACTATTGCTTTGGGCACTAAGAATTTTCCCTGAAATTCGGTTGAGGCCAAAGAAGAAAAAAGCACACTATTAGAAAGAGAGTAGGACGCTTTGAGCGAGCAATCCAAAGACCCAAGAATTGCTGAATATCACGCCCGCAAAGCTGCGGCGCGCCAAGGGGGCGGCCCCGAGCGGATCGCACGCCAACATGCGCGCGGTAAGATGACAGCTCGCGAGCGGATCGAACTGCTGTTAGATAAAAGTACCTTTCGGGAAGTAGATGTTTTCGTCACCCACCACCGGGAGGATACTGGGTTGGAAAAGATTCCAGGGGATGGTGTCGTGACTGGCTATGGGACTATCAATGGCCGGCTTGTCTATATCTATTCCCAGGATTTTACGGTCTTTGGCGGCACCGTCAGTTGGACCCATGCGCAAAAGATTTGCAAGATTATGGATATGGCCATGCAGAATGGCGCGCCTGTCATTGGTCTCAATGATTCTGGCGGGGCGCGGATTCAAGAAGGCGTTCATGGGTTGGCCGGCTACGCCGAGATCTTCTACCGCAACGTCATGGCATCGGGCGTGGTGCCGCAGATCAGCGTTATTATGGGACCTTGTGCCGGTGGCGCCGTCTATAGTCCGGCGCTGACTGACTTTGTGGTGATGGTCAAAGATACCAGCCAAATGTTTGTGACTGGACCTGATGTAGTAAAAACTGTCACGCAGGAGGAAGTCACCTTTGAAGAGTTGGGCGGCGCTTCCGTCCACGCCAGTAAATCCGGTGTTGCCCACTTTGCCGCCGAAAACGAAGAGGATGCACTCTTTATTGTTCAACAGTTACTGGACTATCTTCCCAATAACAATATGGAAGATACCCCCCTGGTGAATGCACAGGATGATCCGTTGCGCCAGGATATGGAACTGGATACCATTGTACCGGATAACCCCAACAAGCCCTACGACATGAAATCGATTATCCGGCACATTGTGGATCATGGTCAGTTTTTCGAAGTGCATGAGCATTGGGCCATGAATATTATTGTCGGCTTTGCTCGATTGGATGGGCAGTCGGTGGGGATTGTCGCGCAGCAGCCAGCGGTATTGGCAGGTGTGCTCGATGTAGAAGCCAGCCAAAAGTCGGCGCGCTTTGTCCGTTTTTGTGATGCGTTTAACATCCCACTGATTGTACTTGAAGATGTACCCGGCTTTATGCCAGGGTTGAATCAGGAGCACGGCGGTATTATTCGGCATGGTGCCAAGCTGCTCTACGCTTTTTCTGAAGCCACCGTGCCCAAGGTGACCGTCATCGTACGCAAAGCGTATGGCGGTGCCTATTGTGTAATGAATCCACGCCATTTGGGTGCCGATTTGGTCTTGGCCTGGCCCAGTGCCGAAATTGCTGTCATGGGGCCAGATGGCGCGGTGAGTGTCGTCTTTCGGCGGGAGTTAGCTGACGCCGCCGACCCGATTGTGCGCAAGGCGGAGTTGGTTGCCGAGTATCGCGAACGCTTTGCCAATCCCTACGTGGCCGCTGCATCCGGCTTTATTGACAATGTGATTGAGCCGCATGAGACGCGCCCCCGCCTGATCAATACATTGGAAATGTTGCAGAATAAGCGTGGAAGTCTGCCGCCGAAGAAGCATGGGAATATCCCACTATAATCAAATGAACCTACCGCGAATGATGCCACTGACCGAAATCGAATTTGAACTTTCCGCTGAACAACATCAACGGATGGGTTACCCTGTCCTGACGCAAGGGGAATCGCTGACGATTGAGTTGGAAAGTGATCTGTTGTTGCCGGAAGCAGGCATTGAGGGGTGGTTTTCTGTACGAAAAGAAGCTGTTGCCCCGCGCTTTATCCAGGTCTCCCCTGCGACTTATGCCTTTTCTGGCCAAATTGCACAAGCAGAAATTGTTCGAGAAGATGATCAGCAGAGTGCTGTGCTGCTCGTTAACTGTGGAGATATCCCTTTGCGTGTCAATTGTGGTCCTGCCGAAGATGGTAGATTGCCCTATGGGACTTGGGAGACACGTTACTTGACGGGACTAAGCCGTATCCAAGGGATCGTCGAGAGTGAGTTTGTCACTGGTATCGGTCAACCAGTTGGCGTGACCATCTGGCGCTTTCGGCGGTTAGTCTTAACCCCTGGCGATCCGGTCTTTGGCCAATGGTATGAGAGCGATACGCTGCTGGCTACGCCATTTACCTATGACCGTTTATTCGTAACAGCACGGTTGCATCGCAATCGCTAAGCTACTCTTTTTAACTCAGGAGCTATGCACTTTCCGCTCTGGCGTCAAGCGTAGCAGGCAATTTGGCTGACTCAACCAGTGGATTGCGTATCTCTTAACCAGAACAGACCGTAGATACTCGATATCTGTTCACCTATGGCGACTTGTCGCAAGGATAAGAGTCGATGTTTAAAAAAGTTTTAGTCGCAAATCGGGGCGAAATTGCCGTACGCATTATTCGTGCCTGTGAAGAACGAGGAATTCCGACCGTTGCTGTTTTTTCCGAAGCTGACCGCACAGCATTGCATGTGCGCTATGCCGATGAAGCCTACAGTATCGGTCCAGCTCCTAGCCGTGAGAGTTATTTGCGGATCGACAAGATCATTGATGTCGCACGCAAAGCCGAGGTAGATGCCATTCATCCAGGCTATGGATTTCTTTCGGAAAATGCGGAATTTGCCGCAGCGTGTGGCGATGCCGGTATTACATTTATTGGCCCTAGCCCAGATGCAATTGCCAAAATGGGGGACAAGTCAACGGCGCGTGAAACGGTTGGGCGGCGCAATGTGCCCTTGGTCCCTGGTTCGGACAAAGGCTTGAATGATGAGGGGTTGCGTGCTGCTGCCCAAGCCATTGGGTTCCCTTTGATGATCAAAGCGACTGCCGGTGGTGGTGGCAAAGGCATGCGCGCCGTTCAAGGCCCACAAGACTTTGATGCCGCCCTTGGTGCTGCGCGCCGTGAAGCTGAAAATGCCTTTGGCAATGGCGAAGTATATTTGGAAAAGTTGATTGTCAATGCTCGGCACATTGAAATTCAAGTGCTTGCCGATAGTCATGGCAATACAATTCATCTGGGAGAGCGTGAGTGTAGCATTCAACGGCGCCATCAGAAGCTCATTGAAGAAGCACCCAGTGTTGCGATCAATGAGACGATCCGCCAAGAGATGGGACGCGTGGCGATTGCTGCTGCCGAGTCTGTCGGGTATGTCAATGCGGGGACGATTGAATTTCTCTTTGACAGCAAAGAGAATAAATATTACTTTTTGGAGATGAACACGCGTCTCCAAGTCGAACACCCGGTGACGGAGATGGTAACCGGTGTTGACATTGTCAAAGAACAGATTGCGATTGCGGCCGGTCGCCGTATGCGCTACAAGCAAGAGGATGTTGCGCCAAAAGGCTGGGCGATCGAGTGCCGCATCACTGCCGAGGATCCGTTTAATAATTTTATGCCGAGTACGGGAACAATTACTTATCTGAAAGAGCCGAATGGTCCTGGTGTACGTGTTGAAAGTGCACTCTATCGCGGCGGTGAAATTAGCCTCTATTATGATCCGATGGTTGCCAAAGTGATCGCCGGCGGTGAAAATCGTGCGGAAGCAATTTTACGTATGCGCCGTGCGCTCAATGAATATCGTATTGGCGGCATCAAAACTTCGATTCCCTTCCATCAAGAGATTATGGACAGTACTGAATTCATTTGGGGAACCTTTGATACTGGTTTTATTGGACGACGGCAGGCGGCACGCGGCTCCTCGCAAACCGCCACCCAACTGTCGAATCGATCGGTTGAATCCGAACAAATTGTCGCGGTTGTTGCCGCCTTAATTGCGCATGAGGAAGGGCGACAAGCTGTCCATATTGGTCAGGGCCATGGCCGTTCTTCGCAACGACGCAGCAGTACCTGGAAAGAGGCAGGACGCACCCGAAGTGTAGGAGGTCGCTGGTGAAATATTATGCTCGCATAGGAACCAACGAATACGAGATTGATATCGATGCAGAAAGTAATGTTTCTGTGGATGGCAATCCTGTCACCGTTGATCTCCGCCAGAGTGGTGCGCCCGAACTCTATAGTGTATTGTTTGGGGGCCACAGCTTTGATATGCTAATTGAGCCACAGCGTTTCAATTACGCAATTACCTTTCGTGGGGAGCAATTTGAAGTCCAGGTAGAAGATGAGCGGACACGCAAGTTGAATACCGGGCGCAAAGCGCCAGCCGTGCCCCATGGCGAATTAGCGATTAAGGCGCCAATTCCAGGGCTTGTCGTGAAGGTCTTAGTAGCAGAAGGCGACCATGTTGAAGATGGTCAACCGATGGTACTTCTGGAAGCTATGAAGATGGAAAATGAAATTCGCTCTATCCGCGCTGGCACTGTGCATAGCATCAAGATAAAAGAGGGACAGCGAGTGGAGCAGAACGAGCAGTTGTTGTTGCTGGCGTAGGAGTGAGAGAAGGCTGGTGCGAGAAAGAGGGAAGGGAGCATCTCAGTTTGTGGGCGAGTTGAAGACAGAGGCCCAAAGTAGATCGAAAGAATCGGAAAGAACAGTTGCGCGAATCGGGATAAGGCGCTGTAAGCCCTTACGAGACCAGCGCATGCCCGGGCCAGTAAAA
>DAOUCA010000154.1:0-27683 GCA_034432375.1 Caldilineaceae bacterium | reverse complement strand
CTTCGCCAATTTCAGAAATTAGAGCCGTCATTCCTGCGCAGGCAGGAATCTATCTTCATGTTACACGAGTAGATTCCTGCCTGCGCAGGAATGACATCTGGAAATTTCCGCCAAAACAAGGTTTGGCGAAGGTATTAATAAACACCTGTGCAACTCTAGTGTAATTTCGCTTTGCTAGAGTAAGAGGAGACAGAGTACGAAGAGTAGCTCAGATCGCGTCTCTCGTATTCTGTATCCCTATGAATTCTACGCTGGTTGCCATCGTTCTGTTCCCTGTTTCAAAAAGGACCCGCCCATGAAAGGTCAACGCGATATTGCTTCATTCGTGCTGCGCTTTACCCAGGATCTCTGGCGCGATGACGGCGGAGAACCATGTATCGAATGGCGCGGTCATATTCGGCGGGTGCAGGATGGCGAGGAATTACGCTTTACAGACATTGCCGACGCCATGAATTTTATTCAAAATTCATTGATGCAAGTAACGGCCAACGCTGTCCCCAAAGAGGATCAACCCTACCGCGAGAAGGCAATGCGCGAAAGCCTGAAAATGTGGGAAAAGTTTGCGGAAAATTACACATCGCTCTTTGTCAACGCTATGGAAAAATCGGTAAAACAGTCAGAAGTTTTCCAAAAACAGGTCAACGAGGCTGTCGAACAGGTGATGAAGCCGTGGTGGCTGATGGGGATGACAGGGGAAAGCAGCGAACAGGCAAGTAAATCGGAAGCGAAACCAGCAGCTTCGACGAACACCGATGCGCAGATCTTGCAGACATTGACAGCACTCCAAGCCCAGATCGAAAAGCTAAACGCAAAGGTCGACCGCTTGGAAAGTGAGAAGTAGACTTACCGGCAGCCGTGGGGACAACCCACGGCTTTTAATTTTCCTGCGCCGTCGCAACGCGGGCGACAGGCGCACCACAATTTGCACAGAACTTAAAAGAAGCGGTAATCTGCGCACCACATTCTGTACAAAAGCGGGCGGCACCATCGGGCGCAGATGTGCGGTTCTTGGGCGCAGTCGCTTGCATAGTTGACGCTTCAACCACGGCAACGGTCGGCAACACAGGCTCAGCCATCACCACACGCGTTGCAGCTTGCACGCGCCGCAATTTCGTAATCTCCGCTTCTAGCTGTTCGTCCAATAGCGCACCTTCTGGAGTAATCCGTTCAATCTGCTGCAACAAACTTATTGCTTGCCGGCTGAGCCGTTGATTCAGGCGCACAAAATCTTCATCACCGATCTTGCCGATTTGAAGGTCAAATTCCAAATCTTTCAACGAGCGCAGCGCACTATCTTTGCGCGCCACGAGATCTGCCAATTGATCATCTTCGACGACCAGCAAAGGCGCCTCTTGATCTACCATTGGCCAAACCACAAAAGCGAGTGCGCCCAGCGCAATCAACAGGGCAAACAAAAGTGTTATCCAAAGCATAGGTCACTATCAATCTACAATAAAAGGAGAAAGACTTACGCAGATCGCTGGTTGAGTAGCCAGTTTTTAGGCGCATCGCAACCAGCGGGCTGTGTAAGTCCGGAGGTAATCAGTCATCAACAATTAATCACCAGCTGCCGCCGGCGCATAGGCCAATTCGCTAACCCGCTGTGGTCGTTGCGAAGGATGTGGCCAAATTGCCAGCAGCACACCGAGTACAATCACAATGCCACCAACCCACATCCAGACCGTAAGCGGATTGATAAAGATGGAAAAGGTAGCCGAATCACCATTACCCTCCCAGCCATTGATCACCACATAAACATCCTCGACCGGCGTCATGCGGATCCCCACTTCGCTAGTGGGCATATCGGGCGTCTTGTCATAGATATTGCGCTGCGGCAAGACAGAGGACAATTTTCGATCCGTTTTGGCGTCAAAAACGTCAAGCCGCGCGCCGATGCTCATGTGATTACCCTCACGGGCAGATTCAAGACCAGTATAAACGAGGGAGTAGCCAGCAATCTCCACGCTTTCGCCGCGGGCAAGGGTCACATTGGTGGTCTGTTGGAAAAATTCATTACCAAGCACCGCGACGCCAATTAACACGATACCCAAATGGACAATATAGCCACCATAACGCCGGCCATTGCGCCGCATCAATTGACCCATCGCCACCGGAATCGCTTCTTGGTTGTGTTTGCGCCGCGCCATGATACCACGCGCATATTCCTGCACAATGGCAGCCGTCACAAAGGCACAGATCGCCATGCCGATGATCGGATAGATATTGGTGCTAAAGAAAACCATCACTGCAGCAATGATAACGGCAACTAACGCCGGCCAGGTAAATTGACGGCGCAAGGCGGTCGGGCTGGTAAAGCGCCAACCCAAGAGGGGCCCAACCCCCATTAGGAGCACAAGCGCCAGAAAGAGTGGGCCGATTACTTTATTAAACCACGGTGCGGCCACAGAAATGCGGTCACCAGTCAGGATCTCACTGAACATGGGGAAAACGGTCCCCCAAAGCGTCGCAAAGGTGATGCCGGCAAAGAGCCAATTGTTCGCCAAAAAGGCCGATTCACGGCTGACCACGCCATCGATCTGATGTTCCCCACGGAGGAGGGGCAAACGGGTGAAGAGCAGATAGATAAAGCCGAGAAAGACAAAGGTTAGATAAACCAGGAAATAGATTCCAACGTCACTACGCGCAAAACTATGAACACTCTCCAACACACCGCTGCGTGTAAAAAAAGTGCCCAAAATCACCAAGAAGTAGGTGGACCAGATCAAAATCATGTTCCAGATTTTGAGGATGCCCCGCTGTTCTTGAATGATTACACTGTGGAGAAAGGCTGTAGCGGTCAACCAGGGCAAAAAGCTCGCATTCTCCACCGGATCCCACGCCCAGTATCCTCCCCACCCCAACTCCATATAGGCCCATTGGCTACCCATGATAATGCCAACTGAGAGAAACAGCCACGGAATGAGTGTCCAACGGCGAATGGTGCCGACCCACGAACTATCCAGCCGCTTGCTAATCAGCGCCCCGACGGCAAAGGCAAAGGGAACAGCCATCCCCACATACCCTAGATAGAGCATAACCGGGTGGATCACCATCCAGTAATTTTGCAGCAATGGATTGAGCCCTTGTCCATCTTCAGGGACAAAAGTCGCCAGACGAAATGGATTGGCGGCAAAGATGAGCAAAACCAGGAAAAAGGTTGAAGAAGTCAATAAAGCGGCATAGACGTAGGGAATAATCGCGGCATGTTTTTTGCGAAAACTCAATACGGAAGCGACGCTATAGATCGACAGAATCAGACACCAAAAGAGTAAACTTCCCTGCTGCCCACCCCAAATCGCAGAAAACTTATAGCCAGTCGGCAAGGTGCGCTCTGAATGATTCCAGACGTAGATCAGCTGAAATTTATCCGTAAAGAGGCCATACCAGAGAATGGCTGCTGCAGCCGCTACCAAGCCAGCAACGACCAAAACGCTATTAAAGCTACTCTGAATCAAGCGTGGATTGCGGCGCTGTCCCCCCAAGAAGCCCGTAATAATACCAAAGACTGCCAAGACAAGTGCCGTGATCAGAATTAAATAGCCGACATTAAAGATCATAAGAGTCCCTCTTTTGCATTCGCTTTGGACCTACGCAAACCGCTGATTGAATAGGCAGCAACTTCAATTTCTCGAAACTGAAAGCTACACAATCTCGAACCAACTATTGTCTAATTTTCGACAATCCTTGCTCCATTTGACTTTGATTCACGATCGGACCAATGACCATATAGGCGATCTTTCCTTCCGCATTGATAAAGAAGGTCTCGGGGACCCCCTTGATGCCATAATCGCGGGCCGCTTTGCTTTGTAGATCCGGGCCATTGGCATAAGAGACGCGGTATTGGTCCAGATAGGCCTTGGCGGCGGGCTCTTGGTCAAGATAATCTAGCCCGAGAAAAACGATACCGTTCGCTTTCTCGCGTTGCCAGGTCTCTTCTAACATCGTGGCCTCTTCGCGACACGGGTCACACCAGCTTGCCCAAAAATTGAGCACAACTCCTTGACCGCGTAGCTCTGCCAATTGGATCGATTCCCCTTCAAAAGTCGTAAAAATAAAATCTGGGGCAACCCCAGCGGCGCGCTGTTCTGAGGTATTGGTCTGGTAAAGGCGCACACCTAGGAGCGTCACAAAGAGTAAGGGCACAGCCACAAAGAGCGCCTGCCAGATCCGAACCGATCGTGATCGTGGAACGGGATTACCCTCTTCGCTTCGCTTAACCTCCGACATGGATTCCGGTGCAGCGACATGTGGGTCAGTCAGTTCAGCCATAACGTTTTAACTCCTCGGCTAACTTGGCTTCATATTCATCCGAAAGTTCCTGGTTCGTCACCCGCTCGGGCAGAGGTGTGCTTGTAGAACGCGTCATGCGGCGTACGGTAACCCAGACGACATAGCCCCCAATGGCCAATACGACAAAGGGCAACACCCAGGCCAACCAATTAAAGCCTTCTAAGGGGGGTTCACCTAAAACTTGCGGCCCATATTGGGCGACAAAGTAGGTGCGAATCTCCTCTAGATCCTGCCCTTCGGCCAATTTAACAGCAATCATCTCTTTCATCTGTTCACAGGCTTTGAGTTCACAGGCATCCAGGCGTACCCCGCTACAAAGCGGACACCAAAGTTCGCGCGCAATGACATTGACATCATCGGCACTAATCTCTTCGGGCGCAACGGCGGTGCTTGTGCTATCCTGCGCAACAACGACATGCGACGAAAAGAGCAAGCCCAGGCCCACAAACAGAATGATGGCTGCCCAGTAGTTAAGCCAGTGACAAGATCGGCATCTACCCATATTGCTCTTTCTGTATTCCTGATGATCTACCATAGTAAAAGCGTCTATTTTTTTATTATAGCACAACGTTTTGGCGAAGGCGTAACCTTGCGATTGATTTTCCACAGCGAGCAGAGCAAATTCCCAGTGAGAAAGCAGCTTTTTTTTGCTATAAAAATGAGAGTTTGGTGAGTATCAATAGAACGCACCAGTTGTGCGAAGTTGCTGCGTGGCCGGCGGTGAGTCGTGAGTAGCCCTTTTCCCGTTCCAGCGTCAGTGTAGTGCCTGCTAAAACTATGTCGTACCCATTGCGGTTGGATAGAATAAAATTCACGTAGATCAGCGGTTGAGTGAGGTGCAGCTCCCTGTATCGAAACCAGCGATCTGCGTACGTTCTATAGAAAGGAGGAGGTGCGCACACCTCCTCCTTTCTCCGGCCAGATTACAGATTCCCGCCAGCCTCATTGCATGGCGGATTATTTAAAGGGTTTCTCTACTACGGGCGCATCATCGCGCTGACATCGCCGCCGACATCCTCAATGCTGTCATAGAGCACCTGTAGAATGTAAGGCGCATTGTGGGTGAATGCACCCGGATCCTTCTGTACGTACTGATAGTTGTATGCTGCCCGCAATAGACGTGGCGTCCATGTATTGAAGCGGTTGGCATTACTGACTTCGTCGCTATCCACTTCGCCATTCCCATTGGTATCAATGAAGAAGTAAGGATAACTATTGGCGTCGTAGAGTATGCCCGCACCTGTGGTCTCGGTCGCGTACGCTTGCATCGCCTGATAGAGGGCATCGTGCATGGTCGCGATCTCGTTGGCTACCCCTTCGCTATCGTCCCCATCACCATCCCAGTCATCAAAGTAGTAGCGAATGTTCTGCAAATCTTCCTTGACCTCTACCTCTTCGTGACATTCAATACAGTTTTCCCAGTCAACTTCAAGCTCGTGAGCCGCATGACAGTCGGTACAGTTATTGACACCGGCATGATCATAAAGCCCAGCATACTCCTTGCCTTCATACTGATAAGCACCATTCGCCTCTCCACCAAAGCGCGTTGCCCCGGCAGCAAAGTAGTGCACATTGAGGAAGCTCAACTTTTCGGAAACAACATCATCTTCGGCATCACCAATGCGCGCGCTCAAGCTCACGCCCGATTCACGCCCTTGATGGCAGTTGATACAGAGATTGGAGTCCGGATCATTGGTAGAGAGCACGGCACCACTTGGGAAGGTGACTTCCTCAACTTGGTAGCGGGTGAACTCTTGCAGATCATCGTGGCAATTCGAGCATTGGAAGCCATTGGCTGGCTTCACCGATACATTGACGCCCTCGCTCAGGAAGGTGGAGAGCCCATTTCCACTGTGACATTTCGCACAGCTACCAGGGACAATCCCTTCCCCATCCCAGTGACGGAAGGCTTCTTCCGAGCCGGCAAAGTGGCCGTGGTCGATACGGTTGGCGCTAGTCAGATCGATTGGTTCAGCCAGTGCACTATTCAGATCCTCGATCGAATCATAGAGTAGTTCGATAATGTACTTACCACCATGCGCATAAGCACCCGGATCCTTGATCGAAGTCTGATAGTTGTAGGCAGCCTTGACGAGCCGAGGCGTCCACGAAGCAAAGCGATTATCGCCGTTGACTTCGTCTTCGTCGGTCACCCCATCCTCATTCGTATCAATGAAGAAATAGGGATGGCTTTCTACATCGTAGACAACTGCTGAGCCTGCAACCTCATTGGCATAAGCCTGAATCGTCGTATAGAGCTTCTCTTGCAGACCAGCGAGTTCGTAGTAGATCCCTTCCTTGATGTCGCCATCGCCATCATAGTCAACTTCGGAACCAGCCATGCGCACATCATGGAGATCTTCTACGGCAGCCACATCTTCGTGACATTCCGCGCAATTGTCCACCTTTAGCTCAAGCGTATGCGGACTGTGACAGTCGATACAGCTCTGATAGCCTTCGACATGAGCAAAGTTGGCATCGTAGCTCTTGCCATCATATTCATAGCCACCCTTGGCGAGCGTGCCATACTTGCTGGCCGCCGCGGCGTAGTAATGAATATTTTGGAACCCAAGGTCAGCACTGACCGTATCCGGATCAGCAACCGCCGCCTTTTCGATGGCAGCGTTCACCCCTACCGTTGATTGGCGCCCCTGATGGCATTCGATACAGCGCGCTTCCGCACCCAAGTCGGTCAGTTCCAGTCCAGAAGGCATAATGACGCTGGTCTTACTCTGCGTTGCACTGTTGTGACAAGCTACGCAGGTAATCCCAGATTTGATCGTCCCTGGGTTGTCAACGACATTGGCTTGCGTGCCGTCAGCCCCCAGATAATCTTGGTAGCCTGTACTGCTGTGACACTTGGCGCAACTGGTTGGCACTTCGGCGGGATCTTCTTCATTCCAGTGGTTAAACGCTTCTGCCGTAAAATCAGCATGGGCCGACGAGAGCCACTCATGTAAAAATGGGATCTCGACCGTCACCGTTAGCGATTGCGTTGTTGTACCTTCCTGGCTCGCATCAATCTCCATCACGTCAGGCGTGGCAGCACTAGCGCGACCGACCGCAACAAAGAGGACAAAAACCAGGATCAGCGTTGCGAGAAGCATAAATCGTTTCATAAATAACCCCTCCCTTACTAAATCCCTCGCAAGATAGTAAGAATTGCACTCGTTGGCAGCACAAATGGCGAAACACCATTGATGAAGCGCCAATGATGAAGCGCCAATGATGAAACACAACGAGCAAAGTAAAATAGCATCGATAGATAATCGTGCAGGTATCTAACCGATAGGCTCGCTCCCTTCTTGTACTGTTATAGATTATATTGCTGCTTCTCGTCTGCCAGATGTAGATTGGCGCGAGAAACAGTATGAGGTTCGGTATAGCGTAGATCTGATGGTGCGGTGCAAAGACTCATCGTTTGCACCAAAAGATACGGAGGGACATACACCAACGAATGCCAAGAAGTCTCAGTTTCTACACGGTCAAAATGAGCCTTCTTGTGCTGCTTGTGAATATATCTACGAAGACCGACTTCAATCATCAACAAGACGACTTCTGAACTCAGGCTACAGCGTTTAGCCCTTGGCTAGTTGAATTCATTCAGCGGCGCTTAACTAATTTAACGTTTGCGAAAGGACAGCAGCCACGCCGCCTATTGCGGCAGTGTCACAATGGCGGTCTGTTCAAAAGTCACAAACCAGTAGAGTCCGAGCAACAACGTAACCGAAATCAGGATCGCCACCGGATAAAAGATCCGTTGTCGCCGACGCAAAGCGGCTGGGTCAACCGGACGTTCCTGCACACCAGCCTCAATGGCCGCTAACTCTAACGGGTGCTCTTCCTCCATCTCATGGCGACTGATGCGACCGGTAAAGATACTGCGATTAAAGTGCTTGATGTGAACGTGATAGACGTGCCAGGTAATAATCGAGAGCAGCGCGAGCACTGCTTCCCCGCCATGCGCCGCTTTGGCAGCGGGAATCGCCTGACCCGGCAGAAAGCGCGTGGTCGCGATGGGATTCCACAACATGAAGCCGGTCATCACCATAATGACGGTCCCCCAGATCACAGCCCAATACTCCACCTTCTCGCCAAAAGTATAACGACCCATACGCGGCGGCGTTTTGGCCAACCCCAAATTGTAACCGAGCGCCTGAAAGCCATCCAGCACATCTTGCCAACTCGGCATCATGGTCAACCGCACCCGTTTGACCAGTACCTTATAGGTGACAACACCACCGTGAAGGATCGTCTCTAGCATGAGCACGACCGCGGCCCCGCGGTGAATAATCCGCACAAATTCGATACCGCCAAAGAGCCAAATCGCCGCGCTGCCCAGCCAGGTCAACGAGTAAAGTTGGGGGACGCCAGTCAACACGAGAGTAGTAAAGCTGGTAAAGAGCAGCAGATGTTCAATCCGCTGGCTCCGCGTAAATCGCTTATAGTTCGTGGGCTTCGGCTCCTGCTCGACCACAGCTTCAACAGCCGGTACCATTGCCGGTGGGGGTGCCACCATTGCCTCTTCACTCATCTTTGCTTCTCCTCGAGCGTTTTTTATTCCACGAACGGCGGAAGACATCGGAGCCAATAAAGAGGGCAAAGCCACCCACCACCACCGGGATCAAAAAGTCATAGAAGAGGTTGACCAGATAGACCGCTGGGTTGTGATCCAAGGAAGGTTTAAAATGGCTAGTCCACGAATCCGGGAAGTTCTCGGTTGCGTTTGGATGACAATCGCGGCAGGTCGCCAGCAGATTCTGTTTGATCACGGACGAGTGCTCATCGGTGGGCGGCCGAATGTCGTGAATACCGTGGCAATCATAGCAGACCGCCTTATTGCTCTCTGCTTCGGGTGACTGTTGCTCGAAGAGCGTTACGGTGGTGCCATGAAAATCGGCCACGTAGGTTTCAAAGACATCGGTGGAGATATCATATTTCGCCATCATCGCCTTATCCGCATGACACTCGCCACACATCTGTGGGGAGTTGATCCGAAATTGCGCCGTCGTCGGGTCGGGGATATCGTGGACGCCGTGACAGTTGGTGCAGACCGGCACATCCGGGTTCCCCTCACCGATCAGCGCTTCGCCATGCACACTGGTCACATATTGATCCTTAATCTCCTCGTGACAAGTACCGCAGGTCTGCGAAATCCGCTCGCGCGGCTCGTTGGGAGACTGAATCTCGTGGCTGCCATGACAGTCAATGCAGGTAGCAGCGTCCAGATTCCCCTCAGCCAAGGCAGTGGCGTGCATGCTGTCGGCATGTTGGGCCACAATCGTTTCATGACAGTTGGCGCAAAGCGCCGCGCTTTGGATCGTCAGTTGGCGCCGCGTCTGCACCGTCAATGGTTTATGGGGAAATGAATCATGCGCTTCTTCACTGTGACATTCCGTACACTGGAGAGGACCATAGGGTGCGCCATTCAACTCCTGCGGACCATGCACCGAGTCATGGATGGCGGTTGGATCGACATGGGGGTCAAAGGTTTCGCCCGAGGCGAGTGCCACCGGCTCCGTAAGGAGGGCATGGCAAGTTTTGCAGCCAGTATCAGCGGTAGGGGGCGGCGTATCGGTATGACAGCTTTGGCAATTCTGATCGTCCCCCAGATTGGCCACAACTTCGGTATGAAGCGCGGCTATGGTGGGATCATCAAATGAGCTGTGGCAGCGCTGACAGGTCGCTACCGGCGCAGCAGCCATCAGTTGCGCCGGTGCCACATCATGGCTGCCGTGACAATCGACACAGTTGGGCAAGCCGGCCGGATCATCAGCAAGCAGGTGACCAGGGTTGTGCAGCGCCAACGGGGTGTGACAACCTTCACAGTTCTGGCTAATCTCGGCGACAAACTCTTGCAAATTCTGCACCGGATTAGGTTCATGTGGATAACGATAGCGCTGACGATCCTGGTGACAGTCAGTGCAGTAGACGCTAGCTGTTGCGTGCGCGCCATGCACCGATTCACGCAGCGGGGCAGGCGCCACATCAACAGCCAATACCTCGCCGGACGGCAAGGTAACTTGCTCCGTGCTACCAACGTGACAAAGCACACAGGCGCTGTCGGGTGATTGGAACAACGGAGCTGCGGCCGCCCGATCATGCAAAAGCCACAACAGGCAGGGCACCACGATAAAGGCCAAGACGAGGGCAAAGAGCAAGCGCTTCATCATTGGGGCTATCGCTCCCTGTTTAGCGAGCCGCTGAGATCACGATCGTGATAGCCCGTCGCAGCGGCCACCAGTGCTTCGTCGGCGATGAGACCACCGCGCCCGCCCTCATAGTGACAACTCTTGCAGGCAAAATCTAAGGCCAGATAAGGAGCGTCAAAGATGCCATCATTGGTCTGTGTCAACACTTGTGAATTGATCACCATCAGGTGGCTGCGCAGATCGCCGGTAAAGTGCTCCGGCACAGCAACTGCGCTTTGCATCACCGCCGGCATGTGGCAATCCACACATTGCGCGTGGCGACGGTCCGTAATCTTTTTGAACTGCTCCTTTTCAAAATGGCAGCTCTCGCACGTTACCTTGATGCCAGGGGAACGGTCATACTTAACTGTAGCATGGGGATCATGACAATCCACACAGCGCATCGTTGCCTTTTTACCCATGTAGAGTGTGGGATAGCTGTCGTGATGGGAAATTAAGCCATCAACGGCTTCGATTTCCATCGGCGTGTCTCCCCCGTGACAGCTGCTGCACATATCCGCGTCACGGTCGATTGACAATGCGACCAAATAAGGATCGTTGACATGGTTACTACCGGCACCGTGACAAGCCTCACAGCCCACGCCATCTTCCGCCCACGCCCCGACAAGGCCGGGCAAATCATCCTGATGGCCTTCGGGCACATAGCCAGTAGTATGACAACCAGCACAATCATAGGCAACTTCCTCACCCGCATGATACGCCACCCACGCCTCATCGGTGCGCAGCGAACGATTGGCCAAGTTATATTGCGTGGCGGCATCGCCATCGCCGGTAATCAAATAGCCCTGTTGATCAACAAAGCGCGCCTTCCAACCATAGCCGCCGACCACATACGCAATAGCATCCCAAGTATAGCCATCGGGTGGATCAGGGACTTCGGAGAAAGGATAGGCTGGGGGCTTGCCATCAACGATTTTGTTGAGTGGCCAGGCATGGCCCGTCTGCTCGTAGGAAGCAAAGAGATCCTCGTGACACTCTTTACAGGTTTCACTGCCCACATAGGTGGCAGGAGCATAGTTTACACCAGCGACACCGGGCGAACCTTGGGGACCTTGGGGACCGGTTGCGCCCGGTTCACCTTGTGGGCCAGGTGGCCCTTGCGGACCCGTTGGCCCCGGTGCGGGGGTGGTGGCAGCAGTGGGGAAAGGCAATGCTGCTGTGCAGCTGGCAGCCAAGAGCATGGCAACAAGCATCACAAAGAGCACAATCAATTGTTTCACAAGGCCCTCTCATCTTGATTTTTGGTGTAGTAGGCCGCTTGATTAGCCAACATCGTGACTCACAACCACAAGGTTACGAGAATTTTAATGGCATCGGCAAGCGTAGATTGCTTGTAAAACTGGTAAAAGCGAATGATTGATTTGCGTACACCCTTGCGCCAGCATGTTGCGCGGCACAGCCGGTGTTCAAGAGCAAAAACAAAATTTTAAAATTTAAACGTAGTATCTATCGAAGAGTATTGAACAGGGTTCGGAATCGCAATCGATAGTATTGTAGGGTTAATTCCAAATCCTGTCAACTCCAGTTGTTTGTTTATACAATGCTAGTTCGTTTGTTTACGCAAAGCCAAACTCACATTCTATTCTATGTTCAGTAAAGCAAAATCTCTTCGTCCGGATCTAACGATCCAGGCGAAGTTTTGGCAAGCTCTGCAAAGCAGCTTTTGTGGTCTACGTATACTACACTTCAAAGGATCAACTGAGCTGATAAAGCCGATCTATTCGATGACCATCGGTTACAGCATAGCAACGATCCGCAGTGCATGTACTATCCACCTGACTAGTTTTGATCACTTGTGGGACGAGTTCACAGCCGTAGTAGAGAAGAAATGTAAGGTACAACAGGAGGGAAGTGAGCGGGGTAGAAGAATTTCATGAAGGCATGCACAACCGCGGCACCGGAGCGTTTACTCCGGTGCCGCGACAAAGAAGTTTGTGATCCGCGAGCAATTATTCTGCAGTTGTGGTAATTGCCAGCAACTGCACCTTTAAGCGTGAACGCTGTTGCTGCCACTCAGATTCATTCACTTCACCAATGGCGTGTTGATCGTCAAGATGGGCGATCCGCTTGAGAACAGCACGCCGTTGTGCTTGCCGCGCGGCCTCGCTGCTAACCGTGCCCAATTTTCCGGTTTGCAGCGACCAAATTGCCAAGCCAATGAGCCCTACAAGCAGCGCGGCGACAATACTCCAAGGCATCCATGAGGTAAGTTGGGGCACTGCGATCACTGCGGCGGCTGTTCCACCGTTGGTATCTGTCGCCGGCACATCGGCCCGTTGCACGGTACGCGGATCGACATCATCAGCAGCCAGTAAGCCACTGAGCCGAATCGTCAACTGTTCGGGAATTGCGCCGTCAGGTCGCCAAAGTTGATAGCTCTGATTTTGAAAGGTCTCCCGACTGGCCAAGATAAATCCTGGGATCTCCACCGAAATATCCGGCAATTCGGCAACGAGCAGCGACATATCATCGACCGCGTAGTTGAAATCACGGGTGACCTCCAAGGTACGCCCTTCCTGCGGCAGCATGTAGCGCATGATGATCTGCCGCGAACCTTGCCCAGGTAGCACCGGTGCCGTGTCATAAGCCACATCGCCCACTTGCTGAAAGCGTTCCCCGAGCACGCCATTCTCAAAGCCTAGATCCTGCGCGGCCGGCGGGACTGGGAGCGCCACCGTGACCGGTTGATTTACCCCTTCAACCGCCTTGCCCACATAGGTCCGGTCACCCTCTGTCCCAACGCCATAGACTTCTACAACGACGACAGCGCCAGGGCGCGGATCGATAATCCAGTGAATGCTGTTCATGTGTACAACAGCCGGATCGTCGGTTGTGCCGTAGATCGTAATCGGGGCCGACAGCAGTGCTGTGTCTGGCGTAAAGTTGAGGATCGTACTGCTGTAACGTATCCCATCCGAATTAACCGAGGAGAGATAGTTGATACTGGCATCGGTGGCCAATTCGGTAAAGGTGTAAGCACCAGCGGCATCAACCGTTGTTGTAAAAACGGCAATGGGATTAAAGCCGGCATAGGCTTCCAGCGTTACAGGCAAGCCAACCACCCCGTCACCACCTGCCGTCCCTTGGGCCACACTTCCAGCAATCACACCAGCCCCAGCGCGGTACGCCTCCCCCCAAGGGGGTGTAAAGGAAAACGTGCGGAGATACTCAAGCACGGCGGCCTGCTGGTCAACCGTCCAATCCGCGCCAAGCTCAGGATGGGCCGTCTGCCAACCGGCCTGCCAATCGGCTTGGCTCTTGGTAATTGCATAATCGAGATCGGTAAAGTCAACGAGATCAACCGGCGCATCCGGACCATCGCCGGCACCTTGTGCGCCGTGACAAGCCGTACAGGTGCCATTATAAAGGTCAGCACCAGCGGTCGTCTCATCTTCATTGGTGTGGAGCGACCAGGCATAGGCAACCGTCTGCCAGATCTCTTCATCCGAAAGTCGGTTGCCCCACGGTGGCATCAGATTCTGAATACGCCCAAATTTGGTTGTGTAAAAGAGTTCTGATGGCGTGAGGGCCTGGATGGCAGCTGGATCGGCAAAAGCAGTGGCTGGCCCTGGCAGGCTAGCGGCGGTAGGGCCATCGCCCATCCCTTGTTCGCCATGACAAGGTGCACAATTCTGCTGATAACTCGCTTCACCAAAGAGGGCCATCGGCACCGTCGATGGTGCGGTGACCTGCGTTGGATCATAAGTTGGTGAAGGCTGCTGCGCATAAAGCGGCTTGCCCGTGAGCAGGACCAATAGAAGGGTGCAAAGGGAGAAAAAGAGAATACCGCTAACCGATGCGGTATTACAGATCAACGATTGAAAGCGATTTACTCGTTTGGACAAAGTACATCCCCCAATAAAGTTGCCAGGAAAAGCGCATGGGGACGTACCACCGATGTCCATCCAGCCTATTCCCGAGTCATGAGTATTTTGTAGCGTTACTGACGGTCAATCGGTATCGTCCACCAGAATAGCAGTTGAGTGTCAATGGCCGTCATAAGACCGGACTACAACCCAGTGCAGTCAGAAAGCGCTGGGTCGTAATGGCGGTCTACCGTTTATCATAACATAGAGGTTGTACAGAATGCCACAAACCGAGAAAAGTTTTTGAGAAAAGTTTTCGAGAAATCTCTAGCGGGCGATAAATGGCAGATAGATGCGTTGCATTGCGTCAGGAGGTGGATCAATCTCAAAGATTGCAACCACCTGTTCATCACGCGCCATCGTCAGCGATTGCACCGACGCGCTGGCGTCAGTCAATATCGCGGTGCCTCGCCATTGGCTAAAATGCCAGCCGGTTGCCGATATAGCTGTCAATTGGACAACTTGTCCAACAGCATAGGTAGGCAGATCCGGATTGCGACTGACGCTGCCGCTGCCCTCAGTAGTCACCTCCAACTGAACCGTAGGATCTTCGGGACTTAGTTTCGCAAAGGTAGCAGTGACAACCTGATTTTTGGTAACTGTGAGACGGGCCGTTGGCGCACTACCGCTTGCGTCGCCGAGCCAACCGGCAAAGCGCCAACCGGTTGTTGGCGTAGCCGTCAGTTGTACTTCTTGGCCAGCGGTATAGGTAGCCAAATTGGGATCCCGACTAACCGTGCCCTGCCCCTCAATCTTGACTTGCACTGTATAGGTAGGCACAGGGGAAGGGATTTCGACAAAGGTAGCGGTTACAACTTCATTGGCCGCGATGGTGATCAGCGTTGCTTCACTGTGACCGCTCGCAGCACCATCCCACCCCACAAAGCGCCAATCAGGATCGGGGATGGCTGTCAGTTGTACAGTCTGGCCAACGGGGTAAGTACGCTGGTCCGGATCGCGTCGAACGCTACCAGCACCTACTGTCACTATCGTTAGAGCATATTCGTCTGCGCTTCCGGTGATTTCCGTGAAGGTGGCCGTCACGTGCGCATTTGGGGAAATAGTGATTTCGGTTGTGCGGTTGCTACCGCTGGCCAGCCCTCCCCAGGCGAAAAATTGCCAGGCAGCAGCCGGTTGCGCGGTAAGGGTTACCGTCTCGCCCAGCGCGTAGAAAGATTTATCCGGGTTACGAATCACGGTCCCGTCGCCCACAATGGTGACCGACAGCGGATACATCTCTTCAAAAACAGCAATGATTGGCTCCAGTTGATTGGCATCGACAACATAGGTCACCGTCGGCGTAGTTGCAGCAATGGCACCACGCCACGCCACAAAACGCCATCCGTTCGCCGGCAGCGCTGTCAGCGTGATCGTTTCTCCTGGTCGGAGAGTTTCTGTTGGAGGCTCACGAAGAACCTCCCCTTTCCCCTCCACGGTCGTCACAACAGAGACACGCTGCTCAAAGGTAGCTGTCACCACCGTGTGTTCCTCAACGGTGAGTGTGGTGGTCGGGCTGTTGACCGTTGGAAAGCCTTCCCATTGCACAAATTCCCACCCCGGCTCGGCCAGGGCACGCAAAGTAACAAGCTCACCATCGCCATAAAGCGCTTTGGGGGGATCTTGCGTGACAACACCTTGGCCCACAATCCTGACATCGAGTGACAGAAGGTCCAAAAGCGGTTCATGGATAGGTTGGTCATTGACGATAAATTCATCAGCACAGAGGTAGCCAGAAGCAGATCGGGTCAGGTTAAAGAGGCCAAGGTCAACGCGATTGATGAGCAGATTATTATTGAGTTCGCTCCCAGCATTGGCCATTGGTTGCTCCACTCCATAGCCATTGACCCAAATCGCCATCTGCGCGCGCGCGCGATCCCAAGTAGTCTTAACAAGAAAGGGCTGATCTTTCGGGACCGGCACCCACGCTTCGTCGCCAGTTGACGAAGCATAGCCCATGAAATAAGCTGCGCCGGTACGCCGAAGTTGGAGCGCAGAAACCGCGCTTGCCACATTGATACGGCTATCATTGAGCATCCGCAAGAGGTCGATGGTATCGCCTTCACCTAAGGTTAAATTCGCCAAATCAACATAGATACTACTGTAGAGGGTTGCCGCTGTGCCCCAGTTGGGTTTTACCATCACCGACAAGCGTTGATTGTTGCCGGCATCAACCGGCATTTTCAATCCAGAACCACTGACACCACAACGCTGATCAAATTGAAAAGCAGTGCGGCTTGTTGCATCTACATAGTTAAAGGCGGGCAACCCACGCCATTCAGGTGCATCCGGTGTTGGCCACTGATTGGGCAAACTGCGACAATTAAAGCGATCTCGGAAAAGAAAGTTATTATCCACACCTGTTGGTTCGGTAGGCAGCGCATTCTCGCGATCGAGAAACCGGTCAAGCACATTGCGCGTAATCTGGCTAACCGCTGGATCGATCCCCAACCCGTTGGCCCACCCAGTGGTGTTGACGGAAAAGATCGCCCCCCCATTCTCATTGGTTGCAATGCCCATCACGCTAAAGCCCAAATAATAGAGATAGGCCGGCGCAACACCCAAAATGGTGAAGTTTTTTGGGGAACCCATGTTGGCCAAAGAACTTAGCACTGTATACCCGTCCACGTCACAGTTGAAGGTCGCGCCATCGACTTCATGATCCAGAATAGTGGTGGCAGTAGTACTGTTGCGTCCAAACATGCGGTTGTTCGTCAACCCGGTATTCGCAAAAACCCAGTGATCTGCCTGCTGGGCTTGAAAGCCGCCATACCCATTGGCATAGGAAAGATTGGTGCTAAAGGGATAGCCGCCTTGGGGCCAATGGGCACCGATCAGCGAATAGGGCGAATCAAAGGTTGGGTAGTCCCACGGATTGGTCGTGATCAATTCCGGCTCTTTATGTGGGTCCGAATCATAATATTTATAGCCGACAAGGGTCCGGCCATTATCTTCAAGGCGGACTTGCCACCACATGGTATTGCCACTCAGATTGATATAGCGTCCGCCATCGGCAATGAACTGTTTTAACCGTTGACGTGCACCCCACGTCCAATATTCGCTGTGGCCAACGGTGAGTACCACATCATAGCCGGAAAGTAGCGTGGGAACTGTTTCTAAATCATAGGTTGTCGCATAATCGAATGGGTATCCTTCCTGTTCCATCCAACGTACAAATTTTTCTTCCCAGCGGGGGAACTCCCCTACCCCATTGATATAGGGGCGATTATAGCTGACCTTTGCGGCGCGCACGCCATTGGTGGAATTGTACTCATAGAGCGATTTGCCACCGTAGGGATTGTACGCTTGCCATGTATTAACCGACGAGAGGTAAAGGATTTTCGCAGAGATGCCACCCACCGGGGCACGCACGGTAAAAATAATATACTGTGTGCCAGAAAAAGCGGTAGGAATCTCTACCGTATAGACACCCGAAGGCCAATCGTCCGGTATGACAAATTGGCGTGCGACAGGCCAGTTGCAGCCGGTAGCATAGCCATTGGTGCAATCATACTGGCCCGGTGCAACCCCCGCCAAGGAGGTCATGAATATTCGGCTTTGCCCCTGCCGCCAAATTACGAGATCGTAAGGTCTTGGCCAATCCGTAGAGATGTGAAAGTCAATGCGTTCACCAGGGATCACGGAAACCTTGGAGGCGTACCCACCGAGATTATCAGTAGCAGAGGAACTCATCCTGTAGCTTTCGGGCAGGATTGGTTCGGCGATAGGTCGTAGGAGCGGTGGGCTATCCGTGGTGATAGCTTGCCCTGCCGCGGTTGACCAAAAAGGTTGCATACAGAGAAGTTGCACCACCACTAGAGACAGCAGCAAACCACCTTGCGCGATAGAACTGTTTCCAGCCCATTGCAGGAGAGAAGCGCGAAAAGAGCCCCGATAGAAACGATAAACATCCCGAGTTGCATAGTGCAACAATGCAACAACTGCCACTTCTACCCAGGTAAATTTACCGAGCCAAGTAAAGTGCATAATGGGAAAGTACCTTTGTTATTGAATTTTGTTATGGGCCAGATTTACATTGAGGCTTATCAAAAAAGGATAGAAACACTGATTTCCACAAAGCAACAGTGCTATTTACACTTTTTAGTCTGATTAGTCTGATTAGTCTGATTAGTCTGATAATAGATAAAATCCTTAAATGCCATACAGCTTCTCCCGTGTAAAAGCATCCTTGTTATGTATGGCTTTTAAATGATTAGTCTATAAGTTAGTCTGATAAGCATACATGAGCGTTAAAACCCTTGAGGTAAAGCATTGGCAAGGGATACCAATGCCTCGCATTGTATAACGATAGTAAGCAGCCATACATGACGTTGCATTGTCAATTTGCTTACAAGTTTATAGTACTTTTGCAGTAGCTGTTCAGCTCTTATTTTCGTTTTTCCCAGCCACAATTTGACAAGAAATCAATCATCAATTAATCTTCTTCAACCATTAAAATAAATTTTAACGATTGAATTCACTCAAAAGGATAATTAGCTGTGAAATTGCCTTCGATAAAGTCGATCGATGATCTTGAGACAATCAAAGTGATGGCAGACGAACGCCGCCTGGTGCTCTTGCGCCTGTTAGTCAAACCCCAAACTGTCAAAGAGATGGCCGCCGCACTCGACATCCCGCAATCTCAGCTCTACTACCATGTTAATCTCCTCGAAAAACACGCGTTGATCCAAGTCGTTGCGACCAACGTCGTCTCGGGTATTATCGAAAAGCAGTACCAAGCCACCGCCCAACAGTTCCACATCCGCAACCCCATGCTTATGGGCAGTTCGATTAGTACGGAAGAGACGAGTGCATTTTTTAGCGCGGCGCTCGATGAGACGCGCAATGAGTTGCGTCAAGCCTTTAAGAATGCCCCCCCAAGGACAACCGACGAACCGCCGTTGCATCCTTTTGTTACACGCAAATTGTTGCGCCTAACAGCAGAGCAATTAGGTGAATTTCATGCGCGCTTAGATGCAATGATTAAAGAAGGAGATCGCCTGACAGCCACGAACGCGCCTGACGGGTCACCAAATCGCTCTCCTGACGAAGCGCACGAATATTATCTCACAGTTGCCTTCTACCAAAGTGTTGACGACGCCCCTTTGGCGTAGCGTAGGATTTAGCCGGAAAGGAGAAGAATTCCGATGCAGCATGATTACCACGCCGAGTTATGGGCATTAGCAGAGCATGTTGCCGCTGATTACGCGTCCCACCCTCAGATCGAAGCCATTTTGCTCACCGGCTCCGTCGCCCACGGCAGCACCGATTGTAATTCCGATATTGATCTGATCCTCTCTTATGCAGAGTTACCTACGGCAGAGGAAATGGCCACGTTCCAAGCTGCGGCCAAACGCAGCGGTGGTGATCTATATGGCTACGATCCAGCTGAAGGGCTGGTCTGTTACCACTTTATCGACGGCGTAAAAGTCGACTTTGCACACCAGCGTACGCGCGACACCAACCAACGCATTAGCGAGTTTCTGACCGATCCGGCGAGCGCCGACGCAACGACTTACATCATCCTCAGTGGTATCGTCCAGGGCAAGCCACTATATGGCGCAGAGATCATCAGCGGTTGGCAGCAACAGTTGGCGAATCTCCCGGCAACCTTTGGCGAAACGCTGGTCAAACAAAATTTGCGCTTCCCGCCCACAGCTGTGCTACGCGACATGGGTGCCGGTCGGCGTGACTACGCATTGGTCTACGAACTGTTGATGGAGAGTGTCAAACGGCTCACAAACATCTGGTGTGGCCTCAACGGTGTAATCCCGCCCGGCAAACTCAAAAGCTTGGAAAGACTCCAAAATCGCCTGCCTATCGCACCGGCCCACTTCTCCGATCGCCTGCGCTATCTCTGGGTATTGCCGCCCGACGAAGCCGTCGATCTCTTCTATCAACTTGTCGAAGAGACGCTTCTGCTCGTCCAACAACATCTGCCGACGCTCGACATCGCGCAGCCGCGTCAACGGTTACAACTGCTGCTACACCAACGGGGCAACGCTCTTCCATTTGAAGGGTAATCGATCTAATGTTTTGTGAAACAAGCAATAGGCATTGCATCATGAAAGGAACGCTGATGCTACAAACGGAAACAGTCAAACGGGTACTCAATGCGGCGCTGCGCAATGGCGGCGATTTGGCCGAACTCTATCTGGAAAACACCGAACAACTACAACTTGCCCTAGATGATCAAAAATTGGAGACCGCCAAACAGGGCAACGATATCGGTGGCGGGGTCCGTGTTTTTTATGGCAGCACGGCTGCCTATGCATACACGGATGATTTGAGTGAAGCGGCCTTGGTAGAAGCAGCCCAAACCGCGGCAGCGGCGGCGCGCAGCAGCAATGCAGTCCGCACGGTGGTCGATCTCACCCAACAGAAGAGCCCGCTGGCGTTCACGATTGCCCGCCCCTACGACCAGATGAAAACGGTTGACAAAGCCACGATTCTGCGACAGATCGACAGCGCTGCGCGCCAGTCCAGTTCCTTGATTACCGGCGTACAAGCCTCTTATACCCAAACCAGCCGCCGCGTTTGGATCTTTAATTCAGAGGGGTTATGGGTGGAAGATGATCGGGAAATGCTGGAGTTTCGCATTGGCGTTACGGCGAAAAAAGGCGATCTGCTCCACCGCATGACAACCGGTTTAGGTGGACAAATTGGGCTTGAATTGCTCGATGAGCGTGACCCCATCGCCATCACCGTCGATGCGGCGGAATCGGCCGTGCGTATGCTCGATGCCCGCTCGGCCCCCGCCGGCGAGATGGATGTCGTCATCTGCAACGGTTGGGGCGGTGTACTCTTTCACGAAGCCTGTGGCCACTGCCTGGAAGCCGATTTCATCACCAATGGCAGCTCTGCCTATGCGAACCTTGTCGGGGAACGGGTGGGGCCGGACCTGCTAACTGCTGTCGATGATGGCACGATCCCTGGCCGCCGCGGCTCGATCCGCTTTGACGATGAAGGCACGCCCAGCCAAAAGACTGTGCTCATCGAAAATGGCATCCTCAAGGAGTATATGTGGGACCTCACCGAAGCGCGTCGCGCCGGGCGTGCCTCCACCGGCAACGGGCGTCGCCAAAGCTTTCGGCACATGCCCATGCCACGGATGACCAACACCTTTATTGCCGCCGGTCCGCACGACCCAGAAGAGATTATCCGCAATACCAAGAAGGGACTCTATGCTAAAAAGCTTGGCGGTGGGCAAGTCGAGATTGGGCGCGGGGACTATGTCTTTGCCGTGACGGAGGGTTATCTGATTGAAGATGGCAAGTTAACCGCCCCGGTGCGCGGCGCAACACTGGTCGGCAATGGACCGGAGAGTTTGAAGCAGATTGACATGATCGGCAACGACTTTGCGCTCGACCCCGGCATGGGGATGTGCGGCAAGGGGCAGAGTGCGCGCGTGAGTGTCGGGCAACCAACGGTACGCGTGCCCAAGTTGACCGTGGGTGGCACTGAATAAGGAGCAAACAAGATGAATTACATGGAAATTGCTAAGTCCGTCGTCAAACAGGCTGCGGCCGACGGCGTTGAAGTGGAAGCCTACATTGCGATTGGCAGCGAAACCAATATCCAAGTGCGCAGCGGCAACGTGGAGAAACTTTCCTATGCGGGCAGCAAGGGGTTGGGAGTGCGAGTCATTCGCAACGGCCAAATGGGCTATGCCTACACCTCGGACTTTTCCGATACCAGCCGCGCCAAAACGATTGAGATGGCGCTGACCCTTGCCGAAGTGGCCGATGCCGATGAACATCGCCGGCTCCCCGAACCAAAGCCGATCAGCGACGAAGATCTGGCGATTTACGATCCGTCGATGCAAAGTGTAGAGGCCGAGACCAAGGTCGCCTTTCAAAAAGCCGTCGAAGCAGCCGCCTTTGCCTACGACGACCGCGTGAAGGTCTCGATCATGAATTCCTATATCGACAGCATCAGTGAAGTTTATCTAGCAAACTCCAAAGGGTTTGCCGGCAGCTACAACAGCTCCTTTGCCGGGGCCTACATCATGGTGATGGCCATGGATGCGAATGACCGCGCCACCGGCTTTGGTCTGCGAGTCGGTCGCGCCCTGCATGAACTCGATGCTACCGCGGTTGGCCGCGAAGCAGCGGAGCAGGCCGTTAAACTACTTGGTGGGAAGCCGGTAGAGACGCAGACCGCTACCGTTGTCTACCATCCGGTGGCGGCGACTGCACTTCTTGGTGCAATCTCGCAGGCACTGACCGCCCAGGCAATGCAGCGCAACCGCTCCTTTCTCCAAGGCAAATTGGGCCAAACTGTCGCCGCCGATGTTGTTACCTTGCTCGATAACGGTCGATTACCTGGTGGCCTGGCGACGCGGCCCTTTGATGATGAAGGGAACCCAACCAGTGCCACGCGCCTGATTGACGAAGGCGTTTTTCAGGCCGTTATTTACGATGCGCACACGGCAGACAAAGATGGCACCAACAGCACCGGCAATGCCACGCGCGGCTCACACCGTTCGGCCCCCAGCCTTGCGCCGAGCAACTTTTACATCCAGCCCGGCCCCGAGAGCGCCGAAGCGGTGATTGCCGGTGTGGAGAAAGGGCTTTATGTGGTTAACACCATGAATACCCACAGCATCAATCCGGTCAGCGGCGACTATTCGGTGTCGGCGCAAGGCTTCTGGATTGAGAATGGCAAGCTGACCCATCCCGTTAACAACGTCACGATTGCCTTGCCACTGGGCGAAATTCTGAAGAATGTCAAAGCGGTGGGCAATGATCTCACATTTATGCCCTTTGAAGGGGCCGTCGGTTCGCCAACGATTCGCGTGGACGGGGTGATGATCGGGGGGGTGTAGTCCTCAAGTGAGGCTGTTCACCCACCAGATTGAGGCAGTGAGAGCATCTACTACATCCCCCATACCGTGATCGGTACGCCATGATAGGTTTCCATCCGCCGAAAAATTTTCTCAGCCCACGGCTTATCAACTGTGCGGTCAAAGACGATCAGGTGCCCGTCGGTTGTATCAATTGTATCTAGATAGCGACAGGTCTGTTCCAACCCTTCGCTAATGGTCTTCTCCAGATCACCGTAACGAATCTTGAGTTCCAATACGATCTTCTGGAGATGATCCGCGCCATACGGCCACAGAATCAACAGATCGGTACGCTTGCGCCCCAAGCCATATTCCCGCTCAATGCGCCCACCGCCGTTGACGATGCGTTGCAAAAAGGCCTGCAGTTGCCGGAGAACAGAGATAAGCGTGTCGCCGATAAGGGAGTCAATCTCGTCGATCAAGAGAACAAGGGGCTTGGACAGCTGCTCCGCCCAATGAGTCAGCAGCGCGCTTAAGGCATTCGTGCCGCCCCCCTGTTGTAGGGACTCTTCGACGATCGTCTCTGGGTACGAATCTTTCAGGTGAATGCGTGCACGTAAACCAATTTCGTAGAGAATAGAACGCATGGCAACATCGAGGTTTTCACGGGCTGCTTGTCCAGTTTCGACATTTACATAGAGGCATGTGTAGTCGCCTTGGCCATTTAAGTACGCCATGAGCGCCAACAAATAGGATGTTTTTCCTACTTGGCGCGGTGCATGGAGGACAAAGTAACGCTGTTGACGGATCAGTAGCAAGATCTCATCCAGATCAAAGCGGGTGAGGGGTGGAATGCAATAGTGATCAGTGGCTCGAACTGGACCGGTTGTATTAAAGAAGCGCATCAGTTGTCTCATCAGTTAAGTTTCTATCCTGAAATTCTCTGCGCTGATCACTCTTGTAGGTGTAGCCCATAGACCCACAACCGATTCTCAGGATGGACTCTAAATGGATTTCAGGGTAGCAGGATCCGCAAGGCAATTCTAGATCATTATATCATAGATAGGGCTTCACAAGGGTGGACTGGAGTGCCATTGGGCATACTTCTGTTTGGAATCAGAAGCATCAAGAACGAGATCTAAAAGAGCAGGAGGAACGAAGATGACAAGTGACAATCGATCAGTAGAACAGTGGGATATTTTTGAACTAGCCCTCCCTGGCGACGCCGATGGCAATCCCTTTGTAAATAGCCACTTTGCCGCCCACTTTTCGTGTAAGCACCGCACCATCACTGTCGATGGCTTCTACGATGGCGACGGCATCTATCGCGTGCGTTTTATGCCCGACACACAAGGTGAGTGGCGCTATTGCACGGTCAGCAACCAGGCCGCACTCGATGGCGTCGAAGGCACCTTCACCTGTGTCGCGCCAATCGCCGCGAATCACGGGCCGGTGCAAGTCGCCAACTCCTACCATTTCGCCTACGCCGACGGCACCCCCTACAAGCAGATCGGCACGACCTGTTATGTTTGGAATCTGCAAGGCGATGAACGCGAAGAGCAGACGTTGGCGACGCTGGCGACAGCACCTTTTAATAAGATCCGTTTCTGTGTCTTTCCTAAGCATTATCGCTACAACGAAAACGAACCGGCGCACTATCCTTTTCCCTGCCTCGAAACGGGCACTAGTCAATGGCTGGGCAGCAATAAAAGCGAGATCCGTGCCGGCTGGCACTTCGACTTTGACCGCTTTGTGCCCGCCTATTTCCAACATCTGGAGCAACGCGTCGAGCAGTTGCGCGATCTGGGCATTGAGGCCGACATCATTCTCTTTCACCCCTACGACCGTTGGGGCTTTTCGACGATGGACGCCGAGCACGACGACCGCTACTTGCGCTATGTGGTGGCGCGGCTGGCGGCTTACCGCAACGTTTGGTGGTCGATGGCCAATGAGTTTGATCTGCTAGATAACAAGTCGATGGCCGATTGGGATCGCTTCTTCCGTGTGGTGCAGGAGAGTGATCCATACCAACATCTACGCTCGGTCCACAATTGCCGCAGCTTCTATGATCACAGCAAGCCTTGGGTGACCCATCAGAGCATTCAACACCGTGATCTGACGCAGGTTACCCTCTGGCGCGCCCAAGCAAAAAAGCCGGTGGTTGTGGACGAATGTGCCTATGAAGGGGATATTCCCATGGGCTGGGGCAATATCTCGGCGCGCGAGATGGTCCACCGCTTTTGGGAAGGGACGGCCCGTGGCGGTTATGTCGGCCACGGCGAGACCTACCTCGATCCCAATGCCGTGCTCTGGTGGTCCAAAGGGGGGGTGCTACATGGTGAAAGTGCGCCGCGGCTGGCCTTTCTGCGCCAGCTATTAGAAGCGGGGCCGGCAGAAGGGTTAGATCCGCAGGAAGGCGTCATGCGCCAGGTGCCCTGTGCTGGAAAAGCAGGCGAGTACTACCTGATCTACACCGGTCCCTCGCAACCGGCGCTGCTCGAACTCAACTTACCCGAGGGTGAGCAATATCAGGCTGAAATTATCGACACTTGGGCGATGACCACGCAAAAAGGTGGCATCTACAGCGGACGCGTCGATATTCCCATGGCCGGCAAACCGTATCATGCGATGATTTTGCGACGGGTGTAAACGGTAGGCTGGTGGACAGTCGGGCAGTGGGACAGTCGGGCAGTGGACAGGCGAGCAGTGGAACGGTCCCACCAGTTCACTCTCCCACCACTTCCATCTTCCACCCTTCTACCGTCTTCTGCTCGCGGCTAAAGTTGATCCCAACCAGCACGTTGGGACGTGGATCGGCACTGTATTTGTCGGCGTAGCCGCGGTCTTTGATCTGTTGCAGCGCAGCGTCGGCACTTTTGTCCAGCTTGAATTCGAGAACATAGATGTGGGTTGGCGTTTGGACGACACAGTCCAGCCGGCCATTGTTGGTGTTGACTTCGCTTTGGACGTACTGTCCCAGGTAGAAGAAGACAAGGTAGATGAGGGTGTGATAGTACGCCTCGGCCTTGGCCAGAAAAATCTGCGCGGGAATATTCGTGAAGATGCTCTTGATCAGATCGATGATGCGCGTAACATTGTTGGCGTTGAACGCCTCATAAAGCTGGATCACCATCGGTTTAGTAAAGGAAACGGACTCGTTGCGCAGATCGGCAATGATATAGGCAAGCAGCGATTCCTTGACCTCGGCGTTGGGGTAATCTAACAGATACAGACCAAAGTCGCGCCGCTCCTTGATCGTGAGATAGCCGGTCTGAAAAAGGATCGAAATTGCCGAGAGATGCTCAATGTCATAGCTGGCAAACGCCTGTTCGCTGACGGTCAGGTTGTCCAACGCATAGCGCCATTCGTCGCGCATGAGCTTGAGCAGAAAGCTCGGCGTACCGGTCTCGAACCAGTAATTGCGGAAGTCAGTTTGCAGAAAAAAACTCAGCACCGAGAAGGGATTGTAGACAAAGGTCCGCCCGTCCCACGAGTAGCCATTGTACCAGTGGCGCAGTTGGGCCAGCAGTTCGTCACGGGTTAAGCCAAGCAATCGTTCAGTGTCCGCCATATACGGTGCAAATGCGTCTTCTACCTCGGCTTGGGTGTAACCGGTCAGATCGGCAAAGTAACGATTGAGGGTAATATCCGTCAGGTTGTTTAACTCAGAAAAGATCGATATTTTACTAAATTTGGAGACGCCAGTGATCAGCATAAACTCAATGTAGGGGTCGCTATCCTTGATCACTGAGTAGAAGGTTTTCAAGATCTGCTGGTTGGCCTTGGCCTGCGCCACGTCATCCAGATAGTCAATGATCGGCTTGTCATATTCGTCGATCAGGAGGACCACCTTTCCACGCTCCGCCAGTGTGCGTAGCAACTCGGCAAACATGGTCTTGATGGTGGTCCCGCTGAGTTCGATTCCATAGTCGGCAGCCTGTAGACGCAGCATCAACTGAATACCCAGGTCTAGGCCGCTGCCTTGATAGTCAACACTGCTGAACGAGATGTGGACCACCGGCTGCACCTTCGACCAATCCCACTGGTCTTCGATCCACAGCCCTGTGAATAGCGCTTGTTGTCCAAGATAGATCGACTTGATGGTAGAAAGTGTTAGCGATTTACCAGAACGGCGTGGACGGGATAGAAAGAAGTACTTGCCGGTTTGCAGCATCCGGTAAATACATGCGCTCTTATCAATATAAAGATAGCCACCATTGATAATTTCTGAAAAAGTTTGAATCCCGACCGGTAACTTTTTTACCATCGCCTCACCTGTGTTATACACCACCATTCGCACAGCTACTCTTCTTCTAATAGATAAAATCCTTAAAAGCCATACAGTTTCCCTCGTGTAAAAGTACCCTTGTTATGTATGTCTTTTAAATGATTAGTCTATACAATACCTTCGCCAATTTCAGAAATTAGAGCCGTCATTCCTGCGCAGGCAGGAATCCATCTTCATGTTACACGAGTAGATTCCTGCCTGCGCAGGAATGACATCTGGAAATTTCCGCCAAAACAAGGTTTGGC
>DAOUCA010000153.1:0-15113 GCA_034432375.1 Caldilineaceae bacterium | reverse complement strand
GTCGTATCGTTAGAGAACTTTGTCGTCTACGCATTATCGGTGCCAAAGATGTTGTCATGGAAATCGCTTGTTCTCTTCATAACTTTCGCATCGCTCTTCATCCTTGGCAGCCTTTGGTTAAATCGGAATAAGGTCTAATGATATGGACGCAAACTCGCCAGCGGCACTTTGAAAACAATAAGCGTCCGCTTCAATTCTGCTGAGTATACTATTTGATTATACCGTAAACTAGAAGGGTAATTCAAGTAGCTTCAAATGATTGAATGGTTGCCCCAAAGAGATCCTTCTAAAAACAACTCCATCTCCCCGCCTTTGGAATCCCTAATTGACCGCCCAGCTTGGTACAGCAGAGCACATCAACCGCACTGGCATAGCGCAGCAGTTTTTCACCCCACTCCAGCGTGTTGTGGATCGCCAGCGAAACAGCGCGGCGGGCATCGGTCACCGCACTGTCGACGGGCAGCCCGGCGGTCAGCGCATCGTAAAATTGGGTGGAGAATTCAATGGCGGCGTGGTCGGTGATCTCATATTGCATGGCGATCACCGCGGGAATCCCTTGCTGCACCAGCGTCGCCGCGGTCGAGGCGAAGATATCGGTTTGGCTGGCAAAGGCCCCTTCGCAGGCGTTGAGCAGCGCCAGGCGCAAGGTGGGTTGACCGGAGAGTAGCCGCGCCACCTCGGTCGCGCTGCGCAGATCGCTCTTGCCCGTTTGGTCGGCAAAGACGAGCAACCCTTCATCGCGCTGGGCATCAAAGCTGCCGTGGCCGACAAAGTGAAAGATATGCCACGGCCCTTGGTTGGGGCGCATCGCGCGGTGTAGGTCGCGCCAGCTCTGGCCGGGCAGCCAGGTCAGCTCGACCAAGCCGGCGGCAATCAGATCGACCAGCGCCCGTTCCAGCCGCTCTTTTTCTACTTCTACCTTGAGCGGCGTCTGATCAGTAGGGCTGGCAATCATGCCCAGAATGCGTAACGGCGGTGCCATCAATAGCGGCTGCGGTGGTTGCGCGACCTCCAAATAGCGGATCAACGGCGTGCTGTGGGCGAGAGCGAGATACTCATTCTGGCGCGCGTCGAAGAGATATTCCCAGGGCAGCGCGGCCATCTGTGGATCGAGGATGCGCAGCCGGACGCGCAGAAATTTGCCCTGGCTGGCGGCGATGCGCTTGCTCTCATAGAAGAGCGTGCGCACATCCTCTTGGAAGAGCGTACTAAAGAGTTCGCGGCCAAAGTTGCGCACGGTCAACTCGTCGTGGCTAGGAGCTTTGCGTCGTCCACCACCGGAGCGCAGCAGCGCATTTTGCAGCGCCAGCAGCCGGTTGGCCAATTCCAATTGCCTCAACGCAAAGTCGAAGTGCCCGCGCACATTGCCCGCCGGTGATTGGATTACCGCCAACGGATAGGTGCGCCCGTCGCCGGGGCCGATTTCCAGGTCAAAATCGAGGTACTCAATCGCCATTGCGCATTGCTTCGGGTTGATTGTGGCAGCACTCAGGGCTGCCAGGTAGTGATGCTAGTTATGCGGTTCATTGCCATTGTACTGTAAACCAGGGGAATATTCAAACTGGTTTGCAAACTGGGGTGCGTCCCCTTTTGGAGTCCGCCGTCTAATTCAATAGAGGAGCAAAATCCCCCTAGCCGCTGAGGCGGCTTTTCGTTGTTGGCCGGCGATTTTAATCGCCGGCGGATGAGACGGCTGTAACCTCGATCAGCGATTGCAATACGCTGCTGCTACTGCTACGCAAAACCCGTTAAATCGGGTTCGAGCCCAATGCGTTTCAACGCATTTCGTATCTCAGCCACCAGTTTATGGGAGTCAAGAAAATGTTTCGGCAAACGGAGGCTGAGCTTGATCACCGGTTCTAATTCTTACCTTCCATCAACTGGTGGGCTGGCTCGCCAAAAATGCCGCCACCTCCGCCGCCGTTGGAATCCCAACCCGTCCCCCCACCTTGGTACAGCAGAGCGCGCCGACCGCGCTGGCGTAGCGCAACAACTCTTCCCAGGCTATGCCGCGCGCCAACCCCGCGGCAAAGGCACCGTGAAAGGCATCGCCGGCACCGGTGGTATCGACCGCGGTGACGGGGAAGGCGGCCAATTGGCCGCTCGCCTCGCCCCGCTGCCAGATCAGGCCGCGATCGCCGAGGGTTACTACGACATTGGGGGCGACTGTGGCCAGCTTGGTTAGTCCGGCTACAACATCCTCCTGGCCGCTATACTCCAGCGCAAAACGTTCGGAGGCGACCACGTAGTCGGCCTGTTGCACCAACGTTGCCGTCTGCGGGCGCAGCGCATCGGCGTCGATGACGATGGGGATGCGGTTGGCTTTGGCATAATGGGTTAGTTCTTGGGCAAGTTCATATTGATAGCCATCGATCAGGATGCTTTTAGTCTGTAGCTGGCTCAGATCGACTTTGCCGGCGCAGAGCCCCTCACTCTCGCCGCGATAGCTGACAATCGTGCGTAGGCCATCGGGTTTAATCATGATCGCCGAAAGAGGGGTCGCTTCGGCACCGCGCACGACCCAATCGGTGATCACGCCGGCGGCTTGCAATTCAGCGACATGGAGATCACCATAAACATCCGTCCCCACATAGCCGGCAAACGCGGTGCGGTAGCCAAGGCGCGCGGCGGTCACCGCGCCATTGGAGGCGAGCCCACCGCCGCAGTTGAGCAACGCGGTAGCCCGGACCTTTTCATCGGCACCCGGATGGTAGGGTAGATCAAAGACGAGGTCGTGGCAGGCAAAGCCGGCGCAGAGCACCTCAACCGCAAGGGGGGCACACCTATCTTGCGGTGCTGGGGCGAGAGTTGGCGACATGGTCATCGAATTTACCCTTTCATTGTCTGTGAGATTCTGTTGAACGATTCTACTATTGTAATTATTGTAATTCAGAAAGAATAACCATAGAAGTCGTATGGCTGATGTGAAAATAGGCTACGGATACACACAGATGAACACAGATGAAGAAATCAATAGCTGTGTTCATCGGCGTCCATCTGTGGCAAAAATTTTCATCCTTATTGGTGCCACAGATATGTTGCCTGTTAGAAAAATGGCGACTTGTGCAATCGGCCAAGTGCCGGTAGACTGGATGGTCGTCACGCATGACAGACAATACATGACAAAGCAATCAAGTAAGGCCAAACCAAAAAACTAATGATCCACGAAGGTTCACGAAGACACACGAAGAAAAAAGCATTTTTTTGTGGTTTCGTGTCTCTTCGTGGATAAGTTACATTGTGGAATAGCCTAACCAGCAACAGATCCAAAGGATAACCCATGAAGATTACCCAACTTGAAACCTTTCTTGTCAAACCCCGGTGGCTTTTCCTAAAAATTCACACCGACGAAGGGCTGGTCGGCCTGGGTGAGCCGATTTTGGAGGGGCGCGCCAGGACGGTTGCTACTGCAATCGAAGAGATGGCCCCCTCGCTCATCGGCAAAGATCCGACGCGCGTCGTTCACCATTGGCAGTCGCTCTACAAACATGCCTTCTATCGCGGTGGCCCGATCCTGAGCAGTGCACTCTCCGGCATTGACCATGCGCTTTGGGATCTGGCGGGTAAGGCCGCGGGTTTGCCGGTCTATAAGCTACTCGGTGGCCCACTGCGCGATCGCATTAAGGTCTACAAAGGCATCGGCGGCGGCGGCACGATTGAAGAGAATGTGCAGCGCGCCAAGGATGCCGTGGCGCAGGGCTTTCTGGCCTTAAAGACTGGCCCCAACGGTGGACGCCCCGCGCGTATCATCGAGACCCCCGGCTTTGTCGATAATGTGGTCGAGCGCTTTGCCGCGCTGCGTGATGCCGTGGGCAAAGAGATCGACATCGCGATTGACTTCCACGGCTCGGTCAGCCCGCAGACGGCCGGGCTGCTGATCAAGGCGCTTGAACCGTACCAGCCGCTCTTTATCGAGGAGCCGGTGCAATGTCAATATGTCGATGTCCTGGCCGATTTGGCGCGTAAGACACACATCCCGATTGCCACCGGCGAACGCATCTTCACCAAATGGGGCTTTCGCGAAATTCTCGAAAAGCGCGCCGCGTCGATCCTCCAGCCGGACATCTCCCACTGTGGTGGCATCTTTGAGGCGCGGCTAATCGCGGGGATGGCCGAAGCCTATTATGCTGGCATTGCGCCCCATTGCCCACTCGGCCCAATTTCGTTGGCCGCCGGTCTGCATCTCGACGCGTCGATTCCCAACTTCCTCGCGCAGGAGCATACGACCTTTGGTGCCGGCTATCTCAAAGAACCTTTCACCTTTAAGGATGGCTACCTTGAATTGCCCGACAAGCCGGGGCTCGGCATCGAACTTGACGAAGAGGCGATGGCGGATAAGATCGGTCACGACTGGCGCAACCCAGAGAGCTATCACCCAGATGATGGCGCCGCGATTGATTGGTAGCAGCCTAAAACGTGAAATATAAAACGTACTGCGTGAAACGTAAAACTTGAAACGTGAAAGTGCACTCGGCCGCGCTGTTCACGCATTACGTTTCACGCCTAACTTTCAAGAGGATCTCATGGCAAAACGACAGTCAAAGGCAAAAGCCCCATCAATGCAGATCAAATATCTGTGCAGCCTCTGGGGGATGCACTTGCCCACTCTGGAAGCCAATCTGCGTTTGATTAAGGAAGCCGGTTTTGATGGGGTCGAGATGGCCGCTCCCGCGGATCTCGACAAGCGGGGCGATCTGCGTGCCCTGCTTGATGAGTTGCAGCTTGATCTCGTCGTGCAGCAACATTCGCGCGGCGACACGCCTGACGAACAGACCAAAAGCCTGCTGCAACAGTTGGAGTGGGGCGTCGAGTTGCGTCCCCTTTTGATCAATTCGCACACCGGCAAGGATTTCTTCACACTCAAAGATAATCTGCGCATCATCAAGAAGGTTACCCAGCGGGCGGAAAAGTTGGGGCTGCCGATTGTGCACGAAATGCACCGCACCCGTGCACCCTACACCGCGCCCGTCACGATGGCAATCCTCGACGCGCTGCCCGATCTGCGCCTCACTGCCGATTTTTCCCATTGGTGTGTGGTCCACGAATCACTGATGCAGGATCAGCCGGAGGCGATGGCGCGGGCAATTGCCCACACCTGGCACATTCATGCCCGTGTCGGCTTTGCAGAGGCCGCGCAGGTCAATGACCCGCGCGCGCCCGAATGGCAGGCGGCGCTCGATGCCCACCTCGATTGGTGGCAACGGATCGTCGAAGCCCGCCGTGCCGACGGTGCATCGCTCTTAACGATTGCCACCGAGTTTGGTCCACCCAACTATCTGCCGACGCTGCCCTACACGCGCCAGCCGGTGGCCAACCTGTGGGAGATCAACTGCTGGATGATGCGCTTGCTGCGCGAGCGCTTTGCGTAGTAGGTTGTAAGTTCTACAGACAAAGATCTACCTACGGTACGGAACACAGAAGGTATATAGAGCACGGAGTCAGCCATTTTCTCTGTGTTCTCTGTGCCCTCTGCGGTTATGGTTGTGACTATGCTTGGGTTTATAACCATTACACTGCCATCATTTGGCAGAACAGACGACAGAAGGGTTGCCATCACGATAATAGCAGATAGCGTAACCATTTTGGCACCGCCAAGTCGAAACGATACCCTCTACCTACCTCTGCTCAGGCTCTATAAAATTCATATTAGTCGTGCATGATTTTGCGAGTCAGAGTTCACTCTTCACTATCCCCCAAGATTGGATTTGTATACTGCGATTGAAATGGGAACCGGAGTTTTTACCCCGGCAAAACTCCGGTTCCCATTCAGAGCTGAGTATAAATGGGAATATTCACATATTTGGGGTCCATCTACAATACAGCTTACAGAAAATACTGTGCAATACTTGTACAATTGGTGAGGAATAATTGTACAATCTGTAAATCTTGGAAGTTTGCCTACGTCATGAACGGGATCGATGTGCTATTATTTCGGTTGCTTCTTGCAAAAATTTGCGATAGCGGTTGTTACCAAGTAAACTATAGCACAATTAGCACAAGCGTGCTAGTTAATCCCACCCCATACTTACGTTGGCCGATCGTTCGGCCAACTATGCCTATTTCACAGGGAGAGATCATGACCTGGCATCTATTACTCACCGGTTTGTCCGCCCCCCAACAAATGCATATTCCTGATGGATTTCTCAGCACACCCGTTGCGGTTGTCGGTTGGATTCTGGCGATCCTGATTATCGCCTATGCGCTGCGCCAAACGCGTGAGCAACTGGGTGAACGGCAAATTCCGCTGCTCGGTGTGCTGGCTGCTTTTATCTTTGCGGCACAGGCGATCAACTTTCCTGTTGCCGGTGGCACCAGTGGCCATCTGCTTGGTGGCGCGCTGGCGGCGATTGTGCTGGGGCCGTGGGCCGCGGTGCTGGTAATGACCTCGGTCATTGCGCTGCAAGGGCTGCTCTTTCAGGATGGCGGTCTGTTGGTGATGGGTTGGAATATTATCAACATGGGCATCCTGACGGCCTTTACAGGGTATCTGGTCTATATGTTACTCAAGCGAATTTTGGGGACAAGCAAGACCAATCTTTTGATCGCCGGGGCAATAGGTGCCTGGCTTTCCGTCGAAGTGGGGGCAACGGCTACCGCAATCCAGCTTGGGATCTCTGGCACTTCTCCACTGGGCCTGGCGCTGCCGGCGATGGTTGGTGTTCATGCCCTGATTGGCATTGGCGAAGCGCTGATTACAGTGGGCGCACTCACACTGATCCTGCGCACGCGCCCCGATCTGCTTGTTCAAGGCGAAAAGGCTGGCGGCACCCTCTCGGCCGCTTGGGTCACCTCGGGGCTGCTGCTGGCGCTGGTGGTGGCGGTCTTCTCCTTTGCCGCCTCTGGCTCGCCGGATGGCCTCGAACGGGTGGCTGAGGAGCATGGCTTTATTGCCAGAGCCATGGGGCCAGTTTATAGCATTTTGCCCGATTACACGATTCCCTTTATTTCCAACCAGACACTTTCTGGGATTGCCGCTGTGGTCTTGGGCACCTTGATCGTCTTTGGCATTGCGCTGTTGATTGGGCGCACGGTGCGTACACCAAGTGTCAAGAGTCACTCGTAGCCGCACACAAACATTCAACACGGTGGCTGGCACCAAAAGGTGTTGGCCACTGTTACACTTGCGACAGCGATTATGCACATTCATCTTGACGACCAGTATCATGCCGGCGAAACCTTTATCCATCGCTTGGATCCGCGCACCAAAGTGATTTTGACGGTGCTCTTTATCCTCACCGTGAGCTTAACGCCATTTGGGGCCTTTGGCGCCTATATTGCACTCTTTGCGTTGCTTATGGCCACTACGGTGCTTAGCCATCTCGATCCGACTTATGTGCTCAAACGTTCGGTGGTCGCCTTGTCCTTTGCCCTGGCTGCGGTGACATTGCCCTTTACCGTACCGGGCCATGCACTGGCGACGGTTCCGCTCTTTGGCGGGCTGGTGATCAGCCAAGAAGGCACCATCCGCTTTATCAGCATTGTCATCAAATCTTGGCTCTCCTTACAGATGGCGATTATCCTGATTGCGGTGACCCCCTTCCCGGCTGTGCTTTGGGCGTTACGTGCCTTGCACCTGCCTGCCCCACTCATTGCCATTGTTAGCCTGATGTATCGCTATCTCTTTGTGCTCTTTGATGAAGCGACGCGCCTGCTACGGGCACGGTCGGCACGCAGTGCGTCTGTCGATGGGACACGTAGCGGGGGATCGTTGCTCTGGCGCGGTCAAGTGGCAGGGCGCATGGCGGGTAGTCTGATGTTGCGCTCCTTTGAACGCAGCGAACGCATCTACAATGCCATGTTGGCGCGCGGCTACCGGGGACAGTTGCTCAGTATGACCCACAGCCATTTTGCAACGCTCGATTTTGTGGTGGGCGGTGTAACGGTTAGTGGCCTGCTTCTGATTCTGCTCTTGGCCTAGTGCTGCGAACATTTAATTTTTAGAAATCATCACAAAAGTATGAACAGTCAGGGATTTCTAAAAATTAAGCAGCCAGACAACTAGTCTAGTTCTTGTTGCGAAACTAAAAATCTCACGCAAAGGCGCAAAGCTCGCAAAGAAACAGTGGAGAAACTCTTTGCGGACTTTGCGCCTTTGCATGATACTTGCCCTATTTCGCAACAAGTATTAATTTATGGATATGATCTATAGGCCAACTCACTGGGTCGCATAAAAATTAACCGCGCTTGCACCATCACCACCATGAGCCAGATGAGCGAGCCATGCAATAGGTACGGATAATGCATCACAAAATTGAGGTAACCGATTTAGAATTTACCTATCCCGACGGGCGCAAGGCGCTGCATGGGGTCACGCTCAGTGTGGCTCCCGGTGAAAAAGTCGCTTTGGTCGGGCCGAATGGCGCGGGTAAGTCAACGTTGATGCTCCATCTCAACGGGATCCTAGAGGGCAAAGGCTCGATTAGCGTTGCTGGCTTGGTTTTAAGTGAAGCCAACATGGGCAAGATTCGCGCCGCTGTTGGTCTTGTTTTTCAAAATCCCGATGACCAGCTTTTCTCGCCCACCGTCTTTGACGATGTTGCCTTTGGTCCGCTGCATATGGGGCTACCCGAAGCGACCGTGCGCCGGCGCGTTCAAGATGCGCTGGCGGCGGTGGGTATGCAGAACTACATCGACCGCATCTCGCACCACCTGAGCATCGGTGAAAAGAAACGTATTGCGATTGCCACCGTTCTCTCCATGGAGCCAGAGATTCTCGTGCTTGATGAACCGACCGCCGGTCTTGACCCACGGGCCCGCCGCCAACTGATCAACCTGCTGCGCGAGTTGGATATGACGATGCTCGTCTCCACCCACGACATGCCGATGGTCGCCGAGTTGTTTGAGCGCACCGTAATCATGGAAGGAGGCCGGGTCGTTGCATCTGGCCCTACTTGTGAGTTGCTGGGCGATCAGGCGTTATTGCAGAAACATGGGTTGGAATTGTAAGTAAAAGTGAGAAAGTAAGTAGAAATAAAATTGACGTAGCGGAGGCTGAGCTTGTCGAAGCCAAAGCGGCGCTGGCTTCGCGCCCAGCGGGTGCCCGCCCAGCCTCCGTTTTCCAAAACCTTTCTCGCTTTGACTTAGTACCGCGGTTGTCACTTGTTAGAATGGGTTGCTTTTGTTAAGATCGGGGCGCAGGTAAATGCTACCTGCGCCTTTTTGATCCGATCAACAGCCAACTTAGAAAGCAACTCCCATGAAACGCAAAATCCTGATCACCGGTGCCGCCGGCCGTATTGGCTCCTTTCTCACCAACCAGTGGAAAGAGCGCTATGATTTGGTTCTCACTGACGTTCGCACCCCACAAGAGACCTTTGGCTTTCCCTTTACCGCAGCCAACATCGCCGACTATGGCGCGCTGGCCGCGCTCTGCCAAGGGATGGACACGGTTGTCCACCTGGGGGCCGACCCCAGCATGGAAGCGTCGTGGGAGAGCCTGCTGCCCAACAATGTCATCGGCACCTACAACGCCTTTGAAGCGGCGCGCCAAGCCGGCTGTCGGCGCATCGTCTACGCCAGCAGCGTCAACGCCGTCTTTGGCTATCCGCGGGAGGTGCAGGTTGATGTCAACATGCCGGTCTACCCGATCAATCTCTATGGCGCGACCAAATGTTGGGGCGAGGCGCTTGGCCGCTACTACTCTCACACGCATGGCCTCTCTGCGATCTGTCTACGCTTTGGTGCCGTCTCACAGCGCCCAGAGAACCCCCACTTTGCCAACCGCTACAATCTCGATCACGACTATATCGACATTATCATCACCATGGAAGATCTGACCCAACTCGTGACCAAGAGTGTCGAAGCGCCCGACGAACTCGATTTTGCCGTCTATCAGGGGGTCTCCAACAACCGCTGGAAGCGACTCGATATTACGAACGCACGGGATGAGATCGGCTATGCACCGACGGATGACGCCTTTGCCTTTGCGCGCGACATGGCGGACAACGCGTAACTGAACCAGAGAATCGAGGGTACAAGTGAAATATCAGAAACCCAATGCCAAAATTTTCTATGGCTGGTGGGTTGTTAGCGCAGCCTTTTTTACGCTTGGCATGGCCGTTGGTCTACCTTATTTTGGAATGCCCTTCTTCTATGATTATTTTGAGAAGCTACCTCAAGATGGCGGTTTTGGTTGGTCGCGCTCGACGATTACGCTAGGGCTACCGTTGGGCACGTTGATAACGCTTTGGGTGGGACCGTTGCTGGCACCGCGTTTCTCCCCGCGCCATTTAATCATCGTAGGTACGGGGTTGACAGCGGTGACGCTGATTGGCTTTGGGCGGATGAATGGCAATGTATGGGTGTATTGGCTGCTTTGGCTGGTTTACATGACGGGGAATGTCTTTAGTGGCGTTCTATCGCACCAAGTAATCCTTTCTAATTGGTTTGTTCAACGCAGAGGAACTGCACTGGCATTTGCCTATTTGGGGATCAGCGTTGTTGGCGCGTTTTCGCGAGGCTGATTGCACAACCGCTTACAGAAGCGTTTGGCTTTCGGGTCGCATTGCAGATAATGGGTGGTTTGCTGTTGTTGACCTGGCCGATCGTTCTACTGGTGATGCGTGATCGCCCGGCAGATCTCGGCCTTACTCCAGATGGTAGCACTGCGCGTGCCGATACAGCGCCAAGCGCGGGGCCGCCAATGGATCTTTCCTATCGACATATCCTACGCCAGCGTGTATTCTGGCTACTGCTGCTCGGTGGCTCTTTTTCTGCTGGTGCAATCGGCGCTGGTAGCCAGCATCTAAAACTCATTTTGAAGGATAATGGATTCGTTGAGCAACAGTTGCTGGATAATGTCTTTAGCCAGACGCTGCTTGTCTTGCTCATCACTAGTGCAGTTGGCCGCGTGATAATCGGCCAAATGATTGATCGGCTCCCCAAACGGCTAACGGTGACGCTGGCCTTTCTTCCGCTGATCATCGCGTTTCCCTTGCTCCTTGGGGTTCGACCACCGGCAACACCCTATCTTTTTGCCCTGGCGTTTGGCCTAGCGACCGGCGGCGACTTTTTGTTAACTGCTTTGATCGCAGGCGAACAATACAGCGTTACCGTTTTGCCGCGCGTGTTGGCAATCTTGCTGCCGGTGATGACTGTCGGTCAGACGTGGTTTCCGTATCTGGTCGCACTGTTGCGTGATCGACTCAGTTCCTATCAGGTGCCGTTGAGTTTGGCTTTAGGTATGGCGATCATTGGGTGGTTGCTTCTACTATCTCTGCCGACAAAACCGAAATCACTTTGACTCACTAAAGTGGTCCCCAATGTCAAGACCAAAGGATTTATTGATGCAGTTGACTAAGAAAGATGACTAAGTTACAATAGGCGGGCGGTAACGGATCGCGAATGGATTCCCCACCGGAGGTACGCGCATGACCCAGGTAACAATACACGAGGCCAAGACCCACCTTTCCAAATTGATCCAAATGGTGCTTGACGGTGAAGAGGTAATCATTGCCAAACGGGACAAGCCGTTGGTCAAGCTGGTTGTCATTGAAGAAAAAAAACCACAGCGGCAATTGGGACTACACCCCGGTTTGGTCAAATTTATCGCCGATGACTTTGATGAGCCGCTCGATGATTTTGCCGAGTATATGTGATGAAAATTCTACTAGATACACATGTCCTCATTTGGATTGCAACCCTCGATAAACTAAGCGAGGCCGGAACTGACGCCTTCTATAGCCCCAACAACGAACTCTATTTCAGTATTGCAAGCTACTGGGAAATGTCGATCAAGATTGGCCTCGGCAAATTGTCGCTAGAGGAGCGTTGGATTGAGGCGGTCGATGATACACTCTCCCACAATGGGATTCAATGGCTGCCAATCGCGCAAAGTCATTGCCAACAGATTACAGCACTGCCCACCCATCACCACGATCCCTTTGATCGCATGTTAATTGCCCAAGCGCTCGTTGAAGAGATGACCTTGATGACTGCCGATGCGCGTATCCAACAGTACGCAGTCGCGACTTTGTGGTGACTTGTTATTGAGAGAATGATATGACACTTCTTCATCCAGTTATAGACAAATCTGAATTAATCGATTCCCTGTATGCGATACCCGAAAATCGCAAAGCCGAAATTATCGATGGAAAGGTTGTTCGTATGTCCCCCACCGGCGGAAAACCTGGACGCGTCGGCGGCAAAATCTATGTACGACTAGACCTCTATGAAGAGGAAAGTGGATTAGGCTATGCCTTCCCAGACAATGTTGGATTTATTGTCGACTTGCCGCACCGCACATCGTTTAGCCCAGATGCCGCCTTTCACGACAGTGAGCAGATCGATGAGGATTTTGTCCAAGGTGCACCACTGTTTGCGGTTGAAGTGCGTAGCAAGAATGACTATGGCGCTGGAGCCGAGAGGGCAATTCGTGACAAAATTGCAGATTACTTTGCAGCAGGAACGCTAGTCGTTTGGGATGTCGATGCTTTACGCAATAAGACCATTACCGTTTATCGCGCAACCAATCCAGACCAGCCAACAGTTTACCATCGTGGCGAAATTGCTGAAGCGGAACCAGCGCTTCCAGGCTGGGCATTAGCCGTCGATGATGTGCTTTGAACAAGCGCCAAATTAAGCGAGGTTCCCAATCCCATGACCACATCCCGCCGTTTTGCCGTGCTCGCCGAGCGCGCGATTAATAAAGAAACTTTTGTCGAGCCGTGGGCCGAAGCTGGGCTGATGGTTGCCGACAGCCCTTATGACCCTGCCCCATCATTGCGCATTGAAGATGGCAAAGTCGTCGAACTCGATGGTAAGCAACGCGCCGACTTTGATGCCATCGACTATTGGATCGCCGATCACGCCATTAATTTAGCGGTGGCAGCCGAAGCCATGACTATGCCCGCCCAGCAGATCGCCCACATGTTGGTCGATATCAACATTTCGCAACAGGCCGTGCGCCACATTGTTGAGGGCTGTACCCCCGCCAAACTCTGCGAAATCATCCGCCACATGAATGTGTTGGAGATGATGATGGGCTTGGGCAAGATGCGTGTGCGCCGTACCCCCGCCAATCAAGCCCATGTCACCAACTGGAAAGAGCACCCGGCATTGCTCGCCGCCGACGCCGCCGAGGCCGCGCTGCGTGGCTTTGCCGAAGTCGAGACGACGGTACGCGTGGCACGCAACGCGCCCTTTAACGCGCTGGCAATCCTCGTTGGTACGCAGACTGGGCGCGGCGGTGTGCTCACCCAATGCGCCGTCGAAGAGCGGCTGAGCCTACAATTGGCCATGAAGGGGTTGACCACCTACGCCGAAACACTCTCCGTCTATGGCACCGAACGCTCTTTTGCTGATGGCGATGATACACCTTGGTCAAAAGCCTTTCTGGCCGCGGCCTATGCGTCGCGCGGCGTCAAGGTGCGCTTCACCTCCGGCACCGGTTCCGAGGCACTCATGGGCAGTGCCGAGCAATGTTCGATGCTTTACCTGGAGGCACGCTGTCTCATGCTGACGCGCGGCTGCGGCAGCCAAGGCATTCAAAATGGCTCGATCTCCTGCATTGCCCTGCCCGAAGCGCTGCCGGGTGGGGTGCGTGTGGTGCTGGCGGAAAACCTGATCGCGTCAATGTTGGGGCTCGAATGTGCGTCGGGCAATGATGCGCTTGCCTCCCATTCGGAGATCCGCAAGACGGCCAAGCTTATGTGCCAATTCATTCCCGGCACCGACTTTATCCACTCCGGCTATAGCGCTGTGCCCAAGCGCGATAACCTCTTTGGCGGTGGCAACTACGACGCCGAAGATTTTGACGACTACAACGTGCTGCAACGGGACATGCAGGTCGATGCCGGCTTGCGCCCCATCACCGAGGAAGAAGCACTCACCATTCGCCGCGAAGGAGCGCAGGCGATCCAAGCAATCTACGCCGAGCTAGGCTTCCCGGCGATCAGCGACGACGAAGTTGAAGCGGCGACCACCGGCCACAGCAGCGACGACATGCCCGATCGCGACCTGATCGCCGATCTGGCCGCGGCCGATCAATTTCTAGCGGGTGACCAGACCATGTTGACCGTGGTCGCCGCGCTCGAAAAGCGCGGCTTTACCAAAACGGCGCGCAATGTGCTGGAGATGGGTCGCCAGCGTGTTGCGGGGGATTACTTGCAACCGGCGGCGATCTTTGATAAGCACTTTCATGTCCTCAGCGGCATCAACGATGTTAACGATTATGCTGGTCCGGGAACCGGCTATCGGCTGGAGGGTGAACGGTGGGCTGAGGTACAGGGGGTGCGACAGGTCAAATCTCCTCGCGATTTTATCGATCCACAGATTGGTGTGCCGACGCCTAAGTTGGTCGATGGTACCCAAGCGCGAGAGGGTACCCGCAACGAGATCATTGTGGCGGTCGGCCCAGCCTTTAACAAAGATCTCACTCGCACCATCGGCGAGTTGGAGCATGAAGAGGTGCTCGAAGCGATCCTGACGGGGGTGGCCAAAGAGGGCTTGATCGCGCGCGTCGTCAAGGTCCATCACACCTCCGACTGTGCGGCGATTGGCGAAATTGCATCAAGCCTGAGTGGCTCGGGCATTGGTATTGGCTTGCAATCGCGCGGCACCACGGTGATCCACAAACGGGGGTTGGCGCGGCTGAATAACCTTGAACTCTTTCCGCAGTCGCCAAGCTTAACGTTGGCAACGTACGAGGCGATTGGGGTCAACGCCGCGCGCTATGCCAAGGGCGAAGCGACGAAACCGGTTGGCGTCAAGATCGATAACTGGGCGCGCCTCAAGTTGATCGTCAAGACTGCGCTGCTCCACCGCCGCGAGACCGAAGCAATTACCGATGAGCCACCGACCGAGATGTTCTTTGATTGGGAGCCGGAAGGGTGACGCTAATCCCAAGAAATCATGATCGTGAAACAGGCGGCTACGCCATCCACGAAGGCACACGAAGGTTAGCTTTCTCTTCATGAAACTTCGTGCACCTTCGTGGATCACTGCTTTTTGGAACGGAATGAGCGATACGACAATCGTTCACGCAACACGCAACACGCAACACGCAACACACTGATCGGAGTACGTTGATGCAGGAAAATGGAAAAGCTGAACGGGTGCATTATCCATTGATGGATGATGCCGGCCGATTAGAGGCGGCGAGTGGGCGCGGGGCA
>DAOUCA010000152.1:0-73645 GCA_034432375.1 Caldilineaceae bacterium | reverse complement strand
GTCGTATCGTTAGAGAACTTTGTCGTCTACGCATTATCGGTGCCAAAGATGTTGTCATGGAAATCGCTTGTTCTCTTCATAACTTTCGCATCGCTCTTCATCCTTGGCAGCCTTTGGTTAAATCGGAATAAGGTCTATTCATTTTTAGCATGGTTCGTGTCTTTCTTGAATGTGATTCAATAGATGCAGCCAGGTGTCAGTTCTAAATTATCTGCTGGCAACCATCCGCGATAATTTTTTTCCTGATATATGATCTGATATGCACTTCCGTTGTCATAACTGCTGATAACCACCACTGTTGCGCCAACCGGAATTCGCCGACTTGTTGCAGTGCCAGTTGCACTTTCGCGTAGACTAATTTGTGTTGCGCCAGTTGTTGATATCACTGTCGCCGTACATGGACTTGGTGTTGGTGTTGCGGTTACCCTAGGTTGAAGTGTTGGTATTGGTGTGAAGGTTAATGTTGGCGTTGTGGTGGGAGTCGCTTCTCGCTCCAACAGAATCTCTGTCGTCTCATTGCTAAGAAACACACTCCTATTATAAGGCTGATACCCATCGGCAGAGACCCGCACACGCGCTTCCACATCGCGTTCATTGGTGCAAGGCAAATGGGCCAGATAATACCCAGTCGAGTCAGTGGGGCCTGTCTCTTGTTTCGCGCCGACAAAGACTGCTACCGTGGCCCGTCGAATTGGCTCCTCGCTTTCGTCATCAAGGACCAGGAAGGCAAAGTCGCATAATGGTGGGGTAGGTACTGTTGCCGTAGGTTGCGGCGCTGGCATAGCCGGCTGCGGCGTATTGGTGAGCGGTGCGGCATCCGTTGCTGTAGCGGAGGCTGTGGCCGTACTCGTTGGCGGTGGCAAAGCGGCAGGTAGCGTGGCTGTCGGTAAGTCTATCGGTGTCGACGTTTCTTTGGCGGATGTTTCTTCGGTCGATCCTGCATTAGAAATCGCAGAAGTAGGGGTTGATGGCGCGTTGAAACCATTAAACGCCCGGTACGTTTCGCACCCGGCAAAGCCAAGCAGCAGTATACCAAGCAGCAGGGCCGGCAAGCGCTGTTGCCAAAGTGCGCGGTGAGCTTGGGGATTGGGGGGATTTGCATCTAGCTCAACACCTACTGCTTTGCCTTGCGAGTGGTGATACGCCTGACGAGCATCGCGAAATGCTCGATTGTTGCCATACCCCTCATGCTCCACGGCGCGAAACAACGCCTCGACCTGATCAACCTTCTCAGCTTCAGCCAGCACAGAATGCCAGATGTTGATCGCGCTGGAGCCGAAGTCAACCTTACGACCATCAAGCCCAGCATCGTCGACGATGCGGCGGATACTGGGTTCTTTAGGAAAAAGATCGGCGAATACATTGCGTAAATCGGCAAAAATGGTTGGGTTCATGAGACATTAACACCTGTATTCTGCATGGGAAATTCTAGTCTGCTGTATCTCGCCAACTCAGAAATCTAACACTAAATTGCTACCGAGCAAAACAATTCTCAAGATGACCAAACAATCTGTAACGTTCAGAGTATTTTTAACAATTTTCCCCTCAGTTGATACTCCAAGTGCCATCTTGGAAGAGAATAACCGTTTCCCCTCCTGCTATTTCAAAGACAAATCCGCCGGCAAAATATTGTTGTTGTGCGAATCCGTTAGGTAGTTCCTTGTCCAATGGGTTTCCGAGGGCAGTATGCACTTTCTCATTGATGCACCATAGCTTGCCAAATCCCATTGCCGGATAACCAAATTGCTGTGCTTGATTACAGGGTAAGGAATTTTCATCTGGGCCCCAACTATTCACTTGCTGTGACCAGTAAGACCCTCTAGGCAATACATAAATTAAATCTGAAAGTTTGCTCCAGACTAGATAACCACCCTCAAAAGGTTCGTAGGTAATAGGGCTGGTGATAACGTCTGATGTATTACAACCTAGTTTTTCTCGATTTGCATACCAAATTGCGGAAAAAACACCAACAACCTGACACGATGGTTTCTCAATTGTTGTTGGCGTTGCGACTGCTGTTGTCACTGGGGTGTCAGTAGCAGTGGGTATTGGTGTTGGTGTAGCGGTTACAGTTGGCGTCAACGTGGGTATTGTTTCTCGCTCCAGTAGTATCTCTGTCGTCTCGTCGCTGAGGAACAGACTTCTATTGTAAACGACATAACCATTGGCCGAGACGCGCACCCGTGCTTCTACATCATGGGTATTGTTACATGGTAGCTTAGCTAAGTAATAACCAGTCGAGTCTGTTGTACCTGCATCTTGTTTAACGCCGATCAAGACCGCTATCGATGCTCGTCGGATCGGCTCCTCGCTTTGGTTATCGAGAACAATAAAGGCGAAAGAACACAATTGCGGTGGCTCTGTTGGTGGCAAGCTTGTTGCAATTGATGTTGCAGTCGCCGTTGGCGTGGGCGAGACAGTGTTCAGGGCTTCCATAACAAAATTATCCACCCAAGGCGCTTCCACCCCTTTGGTTTTCAACAATACCCCGACCGCGCCGTCGGTAAAAGGGGGGGCGCTCCACAGATCAACTACTTTTCCATCAAAATAGGTAACAATGGTGTCGTTGTCCACCTCAAGTTTGACTTGGAGTTGCGATTTCTCAGGATAAAAGTCTTGGGTAAACGTATGTTCGATCCACATGCCATCCTGCACGATGAACCAACTTGGCGGTCGTTCGTCAAAGGCGTCGGAGAAGAGCAGCGCCAAAAAGTTATTCTCATCCTGGTAGTGAACAAGCAATTGGCTTTCCCGCCGTGCTTCCGCATAGAAGAAGCCTTGTTGGTTGAGATCAACGATCAAGCGGTACTGATGCCAATGCGCCTCTTCCGATAGAATTGAACCCTGGAGCCAATCCTCTTCATCGCGATAGTTGAGGGTGAGCTTGCCATTGACCGTTGTGATCGCCTCGGCCTGTCGCCAAGCGGGGTCGATGCCATGCGCAAAATCATCGTGGAAGAGAATGGTTGCCGGTTGCGCTGTGGTGGTAGGCGTGGGCGTCGGGGTCGCCGTTATGGCAGCAACGGGGGTAGCGGTCGCCGTCGCCAAAGTGCTCAATTGAATCTTAATCAGCGTGTTGTAGAGTAGGTAATTCTTCTCGATTAAGATATATCCTGGCGCTGAAACTTCTACATCAACGCGTGGATTCTGCTTGTCACAGGGCAACTCGCCCCAAAATTCACCATCCGAATTGGTATACGCTTCGACAACGTCAAGGTGGTAGCGTACGCTGACATGCGCACCACGAATGGGTGCTTGGTTCGGGTCAATTATACGAAAGCCAAAGGGACAAAGCACTGCTGCTGTCTGGGTACGACTTACGGCAAACTCCTCGCCGTTGGGTTGGCGTCTTGCAACGAGCAGATCAATGAGACGTGACAGCGGGCTATAGCCAGTCGCCTGAATATAAATTCGGCCCTGTGCTGGTTGGTTTGCTGCCGCGGTGATCGCAAATTTCCCTTCCGCATCGGTATAGACAATGTGGGACTCACCACCCAAGTCAAGCACCACGCGTGCGCGACTGACAAAGTTGCCCTCTTCATCCAGCACGCGCCCCGTGTACACCATATAGTCTGACGAGGTTGGCAGGCTATCAACGACATCAAAGAAAATCTCGCTTGGGTTCTGTAACTTAAGTTTGTTGATACGGCTCCAGACTGCATCATACGTTTGCCAGTGAATTTTATGCCAGGGAATCAACCAGCTAAGTTCATCTCCAAGTCCACCATCGCCGACGCCCACCACCTGATCCAACTGGTTAAGTACCGGCGCACCAGAATGGCCCGGCACGAGGTTGCCTTCGATGCTCAACACATCGACATCTGGATTCGGGCTGTTGCGCAGCCGGAGTTTGGCTGTCAAACTTGATGGGAGCAAGAGGGCTAACGTATCCGTTGAAGTCTTGCGCAAGGTGATCTGTTCGGTGGTGTATTGAGCGCGTGCGCCATAGGGGTGACCGATCAAATGGAGGTCAACATCGGCAGGCAGTTGCTCATCGGGGGCAGTTACAAAGCCAACTTGCGCCAGCGTGTCAACTTGGTCAGCAGCGATGCCCTTTGGCAGTAGTCGCGCGATATCGCGATCGATATCAACGGCAATGATCGCAAGGTCGCCAAATGCTTCTCCCGCTTCACTCTCGGAGAAGGCACTGATCGCTTCGCAATCGACGATGCCATGCAGCGCGGTAACCACGCCGGCAACACCCTGAACGCGAAAGCCAGTTTGCCGGCGGATTTGTGGATCATCCGTTGCCGTTGCATCCGCTTCATGCAAGCAGTGCTCAGCCTCAACAATAAAAACATAGGGGGATTCGCTGTATTGCTGCGCGTGCGCTGCCGGCGAAGCTTGAAAAATGCTAAAGCTCCCGCCGATCAGCAACCAACTGATGATTAACCACCATTTGCGCATAATGTTGCGACCACCTCTCTTAGCATCGTATCATCAGGAATCGCCTCGGTTAATTTCTGCCACTTGGGCTTTACCGACAAATAGCGCCGAAAATTGGTTGCAGAATCTGATTTGGCGCGCTCGGTAATCTCGGTACATTCATCTTGTGAAACAGAAAATAGCACAGAGTCTTTGGGTGAAGCATTGTTGCTTTCCTGTGAATTCACAGCGGTATTCTGTCCTTGTGCAGCTGGTATTTTGGTTGCAACTTGCTTTTCAAACAGCGCGCGTACAACTTCTTCATGGGGTAAACCCAGCGCTTCCCACTGTGCCACTTCTTCTTGTAGCGCAAGCGACGGTGGTGGGTCAGGCGGATTGGGACTCAATGCATTATGCGTCCGCATCCAGACACCACTGCCGGCCCCCACGATCAATCCAAATACCAGCCAAGCCAGTGGTATCGGTGTGACTGCTTTCAGAAAACGCTTAAGGGTTGCGGACGAATTGTCGGCATCAAGGAACTCCTCTTTCACCCCACTCAAGGCCGCAACAATCGCCGCAGCCACGCCAATCACGCTCGTGATCACCACCGAAATCACTGGCGAAACTGACAATCCTGCCAGCCAGCCAATGCCCACCCCTGTGACGACCAAAGCGAGGATCGTGGAGAATTGTTTTTGGGCCGAATTCCCATCGTGCGCATTCAGCTTGGGTTTCCCATTTGCCATACAGATTCCCGTTTCTGCTGTCGGTGGGACAGCGGTGCTTGTGATGGAATAGAGAAGCGATAAGTGTAGGTTGTTGTGATGATTGTGGATTGGCTGAAAGCGGTGTGCTCTCTAGTCAGTTACCATTATAGGAGATAGCTGGGATCGTGTCAATCGCTGGTGTAGAGCAAAGGGCCAGTATTATTGGTTACCCCATTACCTAGATTAGCGCTGGTTTGGGGAACGTTGGCTCTCAGGCTATAATACAGATAGAACGGTGCGGATTACAGAACCACGTCGTTATGTAACGTGTCGGCAGGAGCAACGACTATGACTCTACAACAATTGGTGCGCGAACTCCACTGGTTGGAGTGGCAGATGCGAAAATATGAAGACAAGTATGGGTTACGGTCCAGTGATTTTTACGCAGCAATGGAATCTGGGCAGTTGGCTGAGTTTGATGATATGGATCATGCCGCGTTTCAAGAATTTCTGGAATGGCATGGTCTTTATAAAGTTTGGCTGAAGCGCGAAAAGCGGTATCACGAATACCTGGAACAGCAACCAGGGATTCCGCAATTACTACAACAAGTCGCGATTGCGGCCTAGTCAGCTTTAAGGCTATCGTCAATGTTAGCACGTCATCCGTATGAGCAATTCGTTTATTCGCTACCGGTCCGTTATCCATCAATCCGCCTCAGTACGTTGGGGATTGTCCCGCCCAATCTAGATGTTGCACAACTAACTGGCCTAGTCGCACTTGGTGATGATATTGTGCTCTGTGCCTACGAATTGCTAGACTTTGATGATGGCGTAATTGAGGCATATCGTTACGAAATCACGCGTTGCCTGACACCATTTTCTGTAAGCCCACTGCCGGATGCTAGTGAGTATTGTGGAATACATTACGCCAATAAAGAAAAACTGTATTGGTACGACTCCTGGCCTCATCCACAACATCCGCACCTTGCTTCAACTCATCCCCATCACAAGCATGTTCATCCCGATATCAAACATAATCGTATTCCTGCCCCTGATTTACGTTTTGACGAACCCAACTTGCCGTTTCTCATTGAGGAAATCCAGCAAACGCTTCTATAATATGGAACCACCATGCCCACCTACTCCTTCAACCTCGGCCCCTCCACTCGCCCCATCACCACCCAATCCCCCGACGCCCAACGTTGGTTTGACCGGGGGCTGATCTGGTGCTATGGCTTCAACTTTGAGGAAGCCGAGCGTTGCTTTGAACGGGTCACCGTCGCCGACCCAACCTGCGCAATGGCCTATTGGGGCATTGCCTATGCCGCCGGCCCCAACTACAATCTCACCTGGGAGGACTTTGGCTTTGACGGCGCGCAGAAGGTGGTGGGGCGCTGCTATGCAGCGGCGCAACAGGCGTTGACTTATGTTGATGGTGTGACCGCTGTGGAACGGGCGCTCATCAAGGCACTTGTCCAGCGCTATCCGGCTGATCACTTTGTTGCTGAAGCACAATTTGGGCAGTGGAACGACGCCTACGCCGCAGCCATGCGCACGGTCTACCACGCTTTTCCCGATGACCTCGACGTGGCGACGCTCTTTGCCGATGCGCTGCTCAACCGCACGCCGTGGCAACTTTGGGATCTGGTGACTGGGGAAGCAAAGGAAGGTGCCGATACGTTGGAGGCATTGGTGGTCATCGAACGTGGGTTGCAACAGATGGCAGAACGGGGCGAACCGCCCCATGCCGGACTGCTCCATCTGCACATCCACACGTTGGAGATGTCGCCCCACCCGGAGCGGGCGTTGCGGTCGGCGGATCTGTTGCGCAATCTGATCCCCGATGCCGGCCATCTATTGCATATGCCTTCGCACATCGATATCCTCTGTGGCCACTATGAGGATGCAGTCGTCGCCAACAGCCGCGCCATTGCGGTCGACCAGAAATATGTAGCCGTGGCTGGTGTGCACAATGTGTATACGATGTATCGTGTACACAATCTGCACTTCAAAATTTATGCGGCCATGTTTATGGGACAACGCCAAACGGCACTCGACACAGCCAATGATCTGGTGGCAGCGTTACCCGAAGAAGTGTTGCGGATTGAAGAGCCATCGATGGCCGATGTGTTGGAATCGTTGATCTCGATGAAGTTGCATGTGCTGATCCGCTTCGGCGAGTGGCAAGCGATTCTTGACGAGCCATTGCCCGCGGATCAGGAACTCTACTGCCACACCACGGCGATGTTGCACTATGCCAAGGGGATTGCCCATGCCGCGCTGGGCGATGTCGGTGCCGCCGAGCAGGAACGAGCACTGTTTACCACAGCCTGTTTGCGTGTCCCCGACTCGCGCAATCATTTTAACAACAGTTCGGCTGCCGTGTTGGCGGTGGCCGCGGAGATGCTCAACGGCGAAGTCGAATATCGCAAAGGCAACTATGCAGCGGCCTACGCACACCTGCGCGCCTCGGTTGCGCTCGATGACAATCTCGCCTACGCCGAACCGTGGGGCTGGATGCAGCCAACCCGCCATGCCCTCGGCGCGCTGTTGCTCGAACAGGGGCACGCCGAAGAAGCGCTGGCCGTCTATCGCGCCGACCTGGGACTTGATAACGCGCTCAATCGCCCGTCGCAACATCCCGAAAATGTGTGGAGCTTGCATGGCTATGTCGAATGTCTGCACCATCTCGACCGCTGTGACGAAGCCGCCGCGATCCAACCCCGCCTCGACCTGGCCCTGGCTCGTACCGACATCCCGATCCACGCCTCCTGCTTCTGCCGCCTAACGGGCCACTGAGGACAAGTGATCCACGAAGATATACCAAGGCACACGAAGGGGGTGCGCCAGCGTCCAACTGAGTCACTGGACGCTGGCGCATCTTAAGCTGGTTCGTCGGAGCATGGGAACCAGCACTTCTTACCTTAATGGCAGTAGAGTGGATTTCAAGCTTTTTCTTCTTGTGCCTTCGTGCCCTTCGTGGATCGTTTCCTTTTGGCCTCCCAATCTTCCGTGTTAGCCCCAATCGCTTTGCCATTCCGCCCCATCCCCGCTATAATTTCAGCGTTTGCAACGCGCAATCCAAACAATTTCTGCAAAGCGGATCGTTCCCAATGCGCGTCAAGGTTCAGTAACAGTACACGCAATACGCAACATGCATCTAGGAACCATCCTGGCTTAGCAACGACTTTTGTAAACCGATCTACCTAAAAGGTGTCTCATGACAACAAGCGGCAAAAAGATTCTGGTGGGGGTCGCCTGGCCCTATGTCAACGGCGAAAAGCATATTGGACAGATCGCGGGGGCCTATCTGCCGCCGGATATCTTTGCGCGCTACCAGCGGATGATCGGCAACGATGTGTTGATGGTCAGCGGCTCGGACACACACGGCACACCGATCATGCTCAAGGCCGATGCCGAGGGGATTACGCCGGCACAGGTCGTCGAGAAGTATCACCAGATGTTTGTCGACGGCTGCTTGGCGATGGGGTTGACCTTTGATCTCTACACCCATACCGACACGCAGAACCATTGGGACGTCACGCAGAAGCTCTTCTTGCGCCACCTGGCGGCGGGCTATGTCTATCAGGCGACACAGAAGCAACTCTACGACGCCCAGGCCAAACAATTTCTGGCTGACCGCTACGTCGAGGGCACCTGTCCCTTCTGTGGCTATGACGACGCCCGCGGTGATCAATGTGACAACTGTGGTCGCATCTATGATGCGCTCGAATTAAAGAATCCCCGCTCCAAGATCACCGGCAACACCGACCTGGAAGTGCGCGAGACGGAGCACTTTTTTCTTGATATGGGCAAGCTCAATCAACCCCTACTCGACTGGATCAACACCGGCAAGGCGCATTGGCGCCCCAACGTGCTCAACTTTACGCGCGGTCAGCTCAAACTCGAAGAGTTGCGCGGTCGCCCAATTACACGCGATATCGATTGGGGCGTTACGATCCCGCTGGAAGGCTATGATGACAAGCGCATCTATGTCTGGTACGATGCCGTGATAGGCTATCTGAGCGCGGCGTTCGAGTGGGCAGCGATCAGCGGTGATGCCGATGCGTGGCGGGCCTGGTGGGATGCCAACGTCAATCCCGAAGCGCTCATCTACAACTTTATCGGCAAAGACAATATCCCCTTTCACACGATTATCTGGCCGGGGATGTTGATGGGCTACAATGCCAAGGAGTTGGGAGACGGTGGTGAACAACTCAACCTGCCCTACGATGTGCCGGCCAACGAATATCTCAACCTGGGGGGCGGCAAATTTAGCACGAGCCGCGGCAATGTGATCGGCTGGAATTCAATTATGACCGAATTCCAGCCCGATGCCGTGCGCTATGTGCTGACCGCGCAAGCGCCGGAGACCTCCGATGTCGAGTTTACCTGGCAAGATTTTATGGATCGCATCAACAACGAGTTGGTGGCCAATTGGGGCAACCTCGTCAATCGCATGTTGGGCTTTGCTTATAAACGCTTCGATGGCTTGATCCCCACACCGGGGGAACTTGACGAAGCGGACCAGGCGCTGCTTGATGAGATCAAGACCGGTTTTGACACGGTTGGCGAATTATACAATGGCGTCAAACTCAAGGCCGCGCTGACCGAAACGCGCCGGCTGAGCCAGCGCGTCAATCAGTATCTCAACGACAAAGCCCCATGGACAAGCATCAAAACCGACCCGCAGGCGGCCGCCACCGCGGTCTATGTTTCCTTGCAGGCGATCGACTGGCTCAAAGTGCTCTGGAGCCCAATCCTGCCCCACAGCAGCGAACAGTTGCATACGATGCTCGGCTATGAGCAGCCACTCTTTGGTCGGCAATATACCGAGGTAATTGAGGATGAGCGTGGGCAGCATTTAGCGCTGCGCTATGACCACAGCGGTGCCAATGCTCGTTGGTCAGCGACCGAACTGCCGGCTGGTCAAGCGCTACAACCGCCGACCGCGCTCTTTATTAAATTAGATGATGAGGCGATGGCTGCAAAGCTATCCTGATCATCATGGGGAAATATGAGAAGTTATTGACACAGCTTTTACAAGGTCGTTCTGATGCGAACATTGCTTTTGCTGAACTCTGCCAGTTGTTGTTGCGGATGGGCTTTGAAGAGCGTGTGCTTGGTAGTCACCACATCTTTCGTAAGATAGAAGTGGCAGAAAAATCAATTTGCAGAGCGATGGTAACAAAGCAAAGCCGTACGGAGTGCGCCAGGTTCGCGATGTCGTGGTCCGCTATCAACTGGAGATTGATGAATGATGGATATTTACAAGTATGAAGTAATTCTCTATTGGAGTCGTGATGATCAGGCATTTCTTGCAGAAGTATCTGAATTGCCGGGATGTATGGCCCATGGGGAATCACAGGAATTAGCCCTGGCCAACGTGCAGGATGCAATTCAACTGTGGATAGAGACGGCGCAAGAGTTTGGCGATGCCGTGCCGGCACCTCGAGGGCGTCGGTTAATGTTTGCTTGACATCCTATGACTGGCTTTTGCATAAATTCAAGGTGGGCCAAGTTAAGCACACGACGAGTTAGCACGAATGTAGCGTATTCGCGGGGTAATTGCCATGAGCAACGTACAATATGTAACCGACGATCAGGGAAGTCAAGTTGGCGTGATTCTCAATATGGAGGATTATCGCAATTTAATTGCCAAGCCGCAAGCCGATCCTGAGCTTCTGACAGAGCTAAATCCAAGTGAATTGCAGGCTCTGGCAGATAGCCGATTGGCACCTACTGCACAGGAAAGGCTAGATACTTTGCTGGCACGTAACAATGCCAACGAACTTACCGATGCTGAAACGATTGAATTAGATCAATTGCTTGAACAAGTTGATCAACTGACTATTCTCAAAACACGGGCTCGCTATACCCTTCACCAGCTTGTTGTACAAGCATGAGTGGCTATATTTCAGCCGAACTGCGCCAAAGAGTAAGGGCTTATTTTGGGGAATGCTGCACATATTGCCGTACGCCAGCGTCTCTGACGATTGCCATTTATGAAATTGAACACATTATCCCTCGTGTCAATGATGGTAAAAGTACCTTTGATAATCTCTGTTTTGCTTGCCCAACCTGCACCGCTATAAAGGGACACGACAGTCAATGATTGATACGGTAACGGGGGAATCAATTGCGCTATTTCATCCCCACCAACAACGGTGGCAGGATCACTTTCATTGGTCAAGTGATACAACCATCCTGATTGGCAGGACGGCAACAGGCGTGGTGACCATTGACACATTGCGTATGAATCGCCCGGAATTGCTTCGTTTACGGCGCTTGTGGGTGCGTATGGGTGAGTTCCCGCCACACGTTGAGGGCGACGAGCCATGATCGGTACTACGCCTTCACTCGACTATGCCTTTGTGCGCAGGCCGCGGCTGTGGCTGCCACTGATCTGCCTACTCTATCTCATTATAGGGGCCAATTTTGCGCTGCAAACGCCTCCCTGGCAAGCGCCCGATGAACCAGCCCATTACAACTACATCGCCCATATTGCCACAGAGGGGACGCTGCCGATCTTGCGCATCGGCGACTATGATGAAGCCTATCGTAATGCGCTGGTGAGTGAACGCTTCCCGTTGCATAAGAGCATCGACTCGCTGCGCTATGAATCTTATCAACCACCGCTTTACTATCTGCTGGGTGCGATTGTTTATCGGTTGACGGATGGCAGTCTGCTCGCCCTGCGCTTCTTTGGCCTCTTCCTTGGCCTTATCGTTATCCTACTCCTCTATTTTACGCTCGAAATGGTCTTTCCCGATAAACCGTTAATCGTGTTGGGGGCGACTGCCTTTACGGCGTTTTTGCCGATGCATGTGGCCGTCACGGCTGCGGTTACCAATGATACATTAACCGAGTTGCTGATCATTGCGCAGATGACGGTACTGCTAACCTGGATGCGTGCCCGGCTGGTCGATCATATAGATGGTCAGTCGTGGCTCTTGTTGCTATTGGGCTTGTTATTGGGCTTGGGGTTGCTGACGAAGATCTACGCCTACGCAATGGTACCGCTTTGCGCCTTGGCCATTGTCGTTACCGTCTGGTGGACCGATCGGCACTGGCCAACCTTTGGACGCGGCATCGGCCAAAGTCTCTATGCCATCTTACCAGCCGTTTTGCTCGGTCTACCTTGGTGGATCCGCAGCATTTGGTTCTATGGCGCTTGGGATTTCCTGGGCTTGCAGCGGCACGATCAGGTGGTAGCGGGGCAGCCGACCACCACGGAATGGATTGCCAAACATGGGGTGATGCTCTATAGCGAGCGTGCCTTTAGCTATACCTTTCAGAGCTTTTGGGGGGTCTTTGGGTGGTTGGGTGTCTTTATGGATCAGCGCATTTATACGGCGTTGCTGATTGGCACGGGAATTCTCTTTCTTGGGCTACTCTGGAGCCTAATTCGCCTCATCTCCGGCAAACCCGATACAGATGTCGACGATTACCAACGCTGGGTGCTCATTGTCTTTGCCGTGATGGTCAGCATCGTCACCGCTAGCTATATCTGGTATAACACCAAATTTGTCCAGCATCAGGGGCGCTACTTTTTTTGGGGCTTGTTGCCAATCAGCACCTTTGTGGCGTTGGGCTGGCGCGAGGTCATGCGTCCTTTGCAAGGCACAATTACCGGCATCCTGGCAGCGATTCTAGCGGTGGCCTTGGCCTTCACCGGCTATGTCAGCGGCAACTTAAATCAGTGGACAATCCTCACCATTGCGCTCTTTGCGATCCCCCTATTGTTGCAACCCTTACTGTTTATCGGCGTTGCTGATTATACACTGCCGTGGCTGCCGCGCTCGATCCAGCGCTTGGCGGCCACGCCGCTCATTATACGCACCGGCTACATTTTGCGCTTTTGTGTCTGGGTTGCGCCATTTGCACTGTTGGTCATACTGAATCTGCTGATTCCCACCCTCTACCTGCTGCCGCAATTGTACGCCCACCCGTAGCAAAGAAAGAGCAGCTGTGCGCGGCACGGTCTGCGAATTGCGGCTACTCATGAACTGGCTAGCCGCAAGATGCTGCGCTCTACTGAAGGTTGGTTGTTGTTTTTGGAGAAACCCATGCAAAGTACTATTTCGACCGGACGCCGTTCATCCAGCCACCGTTCACCTGACCACCGGCCACCCGTTGCGCCGCCTCCGTATCAGGGCGATTCCGCCACGGCAGGGCCCTTGCAGCGTACAGCGCTTGATTTTGCGGCGATCTTTGGTCTGCTCTTTGTGATCTTGCTCGCAGCCGCGGCGATTAGCTGGCAATTCTGGAATGTCAACCGCATCTATGGCGGTGTGACGGTCGCCAATGTCGCTGTGGGTGGCCTGACCAGGGCCGAAGCGTTAACGCAGATTGCACGGCAGGTGCACGACTATCCACCGCCGGCGTTGAGCCTAACGCTGGGGGAAGAGCAGTGGCCGATCCGGCCGGATCTCCTTCAGGCTACGCCCGATCTGTTAGACGCGGTCAATCAAGCCTATTTAGTTGGTCGCCAGCGTAATTGGATGGGGCGGCTTGGTCAACAGTTCGTGGCGCTGCTTGGTGGCATCAACATTACGCCGCCGATCCTTTATAATCGCGAGCAACTACAACAAGCCGTTCTCACCGTTGCCGACGAAGCGCGTCGGCCCGGTCGTGCGGCCCAAGTGGTGGGGGATATTCCGATTGCCGCCGAACCAGGGATTCTCGTCGATGTGGGCGCAACGACGGCTGCGCTAATGAGGGCGCTGGAGAGCGATAGGAGCGCCCTCATCCAATTACCCTTAGTTGTGAACGAATTTATGCCAGACGCTTCGGCGGCAACCACGGCTGACGATACTGGTTCGGCTACGCCAGCGCTGTCGGATCTAGGGCTTGGATTGTCGCCATTGCGCCTTGCGCCACTGCGGCTATACGATGAGCGCTTTGGTAGCGAATTTGCCTTGGATCCCATTGTCTTGGGCAAAATGGTGCGGTCAGGGGATCCGCTGCAACTTGATGAGAGTTTGCTTCGCCAATATCTTGCTAGCTTAGCCACCCAGGTTGATGTGACCCCGCGCAATGCCCGCCTTCGGTTTAACCCAGCAACCGGCGGCCTCACTGTCATTCAGGAGAGTTATCCTGGTCGTGCATTGGATGTCGATGCCACTGTTACTGCAATCGAAGCGGCGTTGGCCGGCAATCAAGCGCAAGCCGCGCTTGTGATGGCCGATCGACCCCCGGCTGTGGATATGAACCGCATCGCCGAGATGGGCATCCGCGAACTGGTGGCCAGCGGTACCAGTTACTTCCGCGGGAGCAGCGCCGCCCGTGTTCGCAATATTGAGATCGCCGCTGAAAAGTTTGAGGGGCTAGTCATCCCCCCCGGCGAGAATTTTAGCTTTAACGCTGGTGTGGAAGATGTGACAGCCGCCAATGGCTTTGAAGATTCGCTGATCATCATGGGCGACACCACGGCGGTGGGCGTCGGTGGCGGTGTCTGCCAAGTCAGCACGACTGTCTTTCGCGCTGCCTACATCGGCGGCTTTCCGATTGTCGAGCGCTATAACCATGGCTATGTAGTGAGCTGGTATGGTGAACCTGGGATGGACGCAACGATCTATACGCCGACCGTTGATTTCCGCTTTCGCAATGATACCGGTGCCTATCTGTTGATCGAGCCGGTGGTTGACAGCGCCGCTGGCGTGATCACTTTTAACTTCTATGGCACGAAGCCTGATCGGGTTGTTACCGTCGGCGTGCCCAATCGCACCGATGTGATCGAGCCAGAGCCACCAACCTATCGGGTCAATGAAGCATTGGCCCTTGGCGAACGCAAGCAGGTCGAGTGGGAGCAAAAGGGAATGACGGTGACCGTCGAGCGGACGATTGTCGAAAATGGCACCACCCGCACCGATACGCTGACAAGTGTCTACTCACCGTGGCAGGCGGTCTTTGAGGTAGGGCCGGGGACCGATATCCCGGCGACACCGACACCGGTGGTTTCGGCCGGCGTGCTCGATCCCAGCATTGCCATTACACCGACGCCAAGCTCACCCGAGACTGGGCCGTAATCTTACTTTTCAAAAGTAACTCCAGGATCTTGTTTCTGGACATCACCCGACTCTGACTACGCAAATCTACGACTACGCAAATCTACAACTGCTTTCTAAGCGATGGCTAGATCTCCCAGTCTACCATTTGTAATCGAACGACACGCGCAAATTCCTTCACATTATGCGTCACCAAATTACATTGATATGCGATAGCGGTTGCGGCAATCATCATATCATTGGCCCCAATTAAGATACCTCGACTGGTAAAGTCAGCGCGCAAGATGCCATATTCTTCTGCACAGCGATCATCAAATGGCAGAGACTCAAATGGCTGGAAAAGGTTTGCAATGTCCATAAATTATCGGCAGCATGGCGGCTATTCTGTGCAGCAAAGATAAGTTCTGCTTTAACAATTGAACATAGCTGGATATTCAATGGCGATTCGCTCGTGAAACGCGCAACAAGTTGGGGTGAACTGTTATTTAATAGGCGTATGCAAGCATTGGTATCCAGCAAATAATGTACCATAACGTTAGTTTAGTTGTTCGCGATCTTGAAGATTGAGTTGATCGGGGCGCTCCAATGGCTCACCCTTCCACCCACCAATGACGGCTTCCAGATAGCCATCAGGCCATTGCTCTTCTATATTTTGTTGCACTATACTCAAATCAGAATGAAACCCCTAGTTTCGGCCAGCGTGCGTCGCACTGACGGAAGCATCTAGCGGACTGGAAGCAGTTGACGGTCAGTGCGACGCACGCGATCCCGTTGGTCCGCAAAACTCCTGTTCTCATTCTGAACGCAGTATAGTTTTGCCAGATATCGAGAAGTTGTTAGCCCAGTAGAACGCGCAAGCTGTTCGATCTTTTCTGCCACAGTGTCGGGAACGTAAAAGTATAATTGTGCCATGATCTCTCCTGCTAATCATAAACAAACTTGAGAATAATGCAAAGCACATATAGCACATACATGTACTTTAGCACATGAAGCACAATAAGCAAGCACCAATCAGATTCAACAGCTTGTTACTAACATGATCATTTTCTTAACTCTTGCGCCCATAGGGATTCCGCTACATAATCAATGCCGGCACGCAGATGGCGGCGATAGGTGCTAAAGGGTAGATCCAGCAATTCGGCCGCCAATTCTTGGGTGGGCGCAGGTTGGAAATAGGTATGATGCAGCGCACGATAGAGTTTCATTTGGCGCGGGGTGGCTTGCAATTCATTCGCCGTCTCTTGGAGCAATCTACGCAGCGCAACCATTCGCTCCTCTTCTTCGTCCTTTCCCTCAGCGGAATCATCCGCTTGGTCGATCACCAGGCGCGAACGCAGTAAGGGATTGGTTCGCAATTCGTTGGCATCGTATAAGGTGCGTAGTGCCTCCTGGACGGCTGTGGTAAAATCGGTCTGACTGAGCACAATCAAGGCTTCGGGGATGACAGGCATGGTGTGTGCCATCCCCATGGCAATCTCACGTTCGGCCAGCAGATTGAGCCAAGTCAGTGGTGGCATAATGCGCCAATCATGGCCATAAACTCCATAGCGCCGCTCACCGACCACGAAGTCTGCTGCGGGCAAACGATGGAGATCGGCATAGGCGAAGACATGGGTCCAAAAATCTGGTGTTGCGCAGGGCAGCAATGTGTAGGCCAGCCCGGGCGTGGTCAAATAGTGTTGCACCATAGCCACAAAGAGCCGACTTTGCACTGGTGAGACACGCTGATAACCCTCACTTCCCAACCAGTAACGAAAGAGCGTCGCCCGTTCCCCTTTGCGCAATGGCGTCTGATGCTCCAACAGTTGCCACGCCGCGTCAACGGCTGGATCGGCGGTGCGGTCGGCCTCGCTAGTACGCTCTAGCGCGATCAACATGAGCAGCCCTTCCACCTGCCCACTGCCATTGCGGATTACAATCGTCTCTTGTGCAGCGTGGTCTAGCCACTTGGCGGCCAGTGTTGCCGACGCGGTGCCCTCGTGTTGTTCGATCAATGCCAGTATCTCTTCCCGCTCGTCATTCTTCATGCCATCGGCAAAGACGGTGCCCTTCTCCTGCCATTCAAAAAAGGGGCGAACGGCTGGATTATCGCGGTGCAAAAAGATATATTCGTGGAGGATCGCCTGCTGTTCTTGAAGAGAGGCGGCGGCAAAGAGCTTGCCATAGGCGGTGCGGGCGGCGGCATGGAGCGCGGCATATTGCTCCACATTGCGCCAACGCAAGTCGGTCGCTAGCACTTCGCGCGCCAAGTCGTGTAGCAGAATTCCCCCAGGTTTAGCTTCAATGAAAGAGAGATTGCGCAGCCATTCAAAGATAGGCTGCGCGTCGCTATTCAGCATCTCGCTCAACAAGGCCTCATTCATAAGCCGCACCATGGCGCACGCTTCCAAGCCGGCCCGATGCGCCGGCGACGGGAGATGTGCAATAAAGCGTTCGACGAGCGTGGCAATCAGATTGGGCACAGCCTCAGGCTGAAACTCGACGTCGCTTTGTGCATATAACTCGGCAACCAGGGCAAGCGCGAGGGGATGACCATGGGTGAAATCAAGGATACCTTGATGGCGATGGGCGGGGATTTGCCGCCGCTGTAGGTAGGCGGTACTCTCTTGTGGAGCAAGGTTGCGCAATTGGATAAAGCGTACAAAGGGTTGCCAACCGGGATCTGTGCGCCAACCAATCGGCGGTGTCATGCGGCTGGAAAAGACAACCATCACATTGGCTGGCAGTTGAGGCAAAAACTCATCGCGCAGCCAGCCATCGAGCGGTGTCAACACTTCAAAGGTATCAACCAAGAAGACCGTTGCCGTCGGTTGCGCGGTGATGGCTTGTTGCAGCGTTTGCGTGGTGGCCGCGCCCACTGCGGCTAGCAAAGCCCGCTGAAACATGGCTGGAGACGGTTCGACCGTCTGTGCATCCAGATAGATACTCTTACACCCAGCCTCTGCGGCAATGCGTATAAACTCACGCAACAAGCTGCTTTTCCCCACGCCACCGGGACCATAGAGATGCAAGATATGAAATGGTAATTCGTCGGCCTCAAGTGCACCACGGAATAATTCACATTCGGCTGCCCGCCCCACGAATTGGCGACGTCGGGCAGCCTCTAAGCGTTTCCCCAGAGATGGTGCCATGATTCCCCTCCAACTGATTTCCCCCTGCAAGTCTCCTACATCCTTTCAATTATACACGATTCCAGTGGTGCAGGAAAGGGGTACTTTGCAGAATAAAGGTTCCGCCAGAGGCTCTATTCTGCGTGTTTTGGCGATGGGCCACTGTCAAGTAAATGCAGGAAGGAGCGATGCCGGATCAATAATTTGTCTAATCTTTGTACAATCACTCACAACTTACAGAATGGGCTTTGCTTTTTGGTTATGCTGAGTTACGAGCAGATTCTTACCATCCAAATTGTCAACAAAAACCAACCATAAAGGGTAGAGGAAGTAGCAACATGGCAAAAATCGGACCAATTGCACTCTTTGGCTCAGGGGAAACATCGCCGGTAGCGCAGCGTATCCATCAATATGTGATGGAACTATTGACTCCGCCAATTCGGCCCGCCATTGTGGAAACACCGGCTGGCTTTGAGCCAAACGCCGCGGCTGTGGCGCAAAAGATCATCGACTATCTCGAGCATCGTTTGCAAAACTTTCGTCCAACCTCGGTCTCGATCGCTGCACGCAAACTAGGGACAACCTTTAGCCCCGACGATCCAGCGATTGCCGCGCCCTTGTTCTCTGCCAACTATCTCTTTATGGGGCCGGGCAGCCCAACCTACGCCGCACGTCAGTTGACTGATACCTATACGTGGTATGCCATGATGGCCCGCCATCGGCGCGGCGCGGCGCTCTGCTTTTCCAGCGCGTCGACCATCGCTATCAGCCAACATGCCATGCCGATCTATGAGATCTACAAAGTTGGTGCAGATCTCCACTGGCAGCCGGGGCTTGACTTCTTTGGCCACTTTGGTCTTCCTCTGGTGATTGTACCCCATTGGAACAACAGCGATGGCGGCGAAGAGTTGGACACCAGCCATTGTTACTTGGGTCGCAATCGTTTTGAACAGCTGCTAGCTCTGCTGCCCAATCCCGTAACGGTGCTTGGGCTTGAAGAGAACACCGGTCTTGTGATTCAACCCGAAGAGGGACATTGCGCAGTTGTCGGGATTGGCGCGGTTGAGATTGTGCGAAATGGGACGACCGTGCGCTACAATAGCAAAGACGAGTTTGCCGTTACGGAATTGGGGGATTGGCAACTTCCGCATGAACATGCGGGCATTCCCGAGCCAATCTGGCAAGAGGCCACAAACGCGGTGGCGGAGAAGGATGACGAAGCGAGCGGCCCATCGGCTTCCTTGATCGCCTTGGCCGCGGCACGCGCCGCGGCCCGTAATGCAAAAGATTGGACCGAAGCAGACCGGATTCGTGACGAGTTGGCGTCCCAGGGTTGGCAGGTGAGCGACACACCGAACGGTCCACAATTGAGCCGCCTAGAAGAATAGCGGGTATATCAGAGCGAGATGAGTATGAGTATGAGTACAGAGCCAATTGATCAACGAATTGCAATCGGTACCGGGATTCACCTCCATGTGCGCCACTGGGCCGGTGACAAAACCCCCTTTGTGTTGCTGCATGGGCTGGCCAGCAACTGCCGCCTATGGGAGGCGGTTGCGCACCAATTGGCCTCCCAAGGTCACCAGGTAGTGACGGTTGATCAACGGGGCCACGGGCTGAGTGACAAGCCCACCACCGGCTACGACTTTGCCACAGTCACCGCCGACCTGGCTGTCTTGCTCGATGCGTTAACGTTGGCGCAGCCGGTGATCGCCGGCCAATCTTGGGGGGGGAATGTGGTGCTCGAATTCGGCGTACGCTACCCTGGCCGAGCGCATGGGCTGGCCTTTGTGGATGGCGGCTTTCTCGATCTGCAAATGGGCCCCGACGGTGACTGGGCATCGGTCGCCGAACGGCTGCGCCCGCCCAACCTGATCGGCACGCCGTTGACGCACATTCGCGAACGCATCCGTACTGCCAACCCAGATTGGCAAGATGAAGGAGTTGAGGCGGTGCTTGCCAACTTTGCGCTACAGCCCGATGGCACGGTGCGCCCCCAACTCACGCTGGAAAATCACATGCAGATCTTGCGCGCACTCTGGGAACAGCGGCCGGCAACCCTCTATCCCCTGGTGCAAGAGCCGGTCCTTATCTGCGTGGCGCTGGATGAAGATCCCGAGCGGACCGCACGCAAACGGCAACAGATCGCCGCCGCCGAAGCAGGACTTGCCCACGTCGCTCTCCATTGGTTTGAGCATACCCACCACGATATTCATGTCCACCGCCCCGCGGCGTTGGCGACGCTCTTTCATGAGACTTTGACGCGGGGGATCTGGCAGTAGGGGTGCTAAACAAATTCCCCAATCCGTACCAGATAGACGTGAATGGTCTTACCCGCGGTCGTCAACGTGAATTCCAGTTGCTCCCCCGGCAGCTTGCCATAGACGTTGGGGCGGGCGTGAAAGACAACAAAATAGCCCTCCTCTGTACCCTCGGTCTCTAAATAAGTGGCTAACTGTTGGACGCCCTTGTCAAACTCGGCCTTGCCCCGCCAGATCTTTGTCTCCACCACGTAGCGCCGCCCCTGATAAACGACAATCAGGTCGAGCCGCCCCGGGCCGGAAGGGACTTCGACAAAGGTCTCACTCCCCACTTGGCGCATAAGCACATCCAAATATGCGCTTAGCAGATATTGCCCAGTCGCTTCCTGCGGCATATCCGTCACTTTGAAGGCCTCACGCCCACGGCGTTCGACAAACTCGCGGAAGTGTGAAAGAATCGTCTTCATCTGGAGCGCGCCATCGACGGCATAAGGGCGAAAATCGTGGCCGTTGACGAGGATGTCTGCACTCAAGCCGATCTCAAATGGGGTGAAGTGGTCGATCAGGACCCGTTCATAGATGGGGTTGGCGACCTGGCAGTTGCCCTCCGCCGTCTCGCTGATAATGCCGTACATTTCTAGTGTTTTAACGACAGAGCTATTGCGCGTAAAAGGATAGATGCCACCAAAGAGGATGCGCAACACTTCTTCTTGATAGACCGCGGCGTGGCGTTGCACTGTTTCAAAATTGTAGTTACTCTCACGCACAAGTTGGTCGCGCGCGCTTTGGACATGGGGCCGCGTAATCGACTCGGACCGAACACGCACCACCTCTTCGGTGGTGATGGCGGCCAGCCGATTGACCAAAAAGGGTTGCCCGGCGCTCTGGGTGTAGATCTCCTCGACGGCCGGTGTTGTAAAGTTCTGCCCGGTTTCCGCCGTATATTGCGCTAGCAGATCGCGTACCTCGTCAAGCGAGAAATCAGGCAGGCGGATTTGGCGAGCGATATTAAAAGGGCTGCTGCGTCCCAGATTAAGCGCCGCGATATTTTGAATACCGATCAGGGCGATGCTGTGTAGGCTGCGCGGCGGATCGCTATTCAGGTAAATCGCGCGCCACGTCTGGAGAAGATCCGAGATTGCAGATTGGGGGATCGAGTCGAACTCGTCGATAATTAGCACAATTTGCTGATTCGGCAATAAGCGATGGGCAGCTTCAAAGAGTCTGCGCAGTGTAAAGAAACTTGTCGGCGGTTTGTCATCAAGCAGTCGTTCCAATACAGCGCTCTGCGCAGGTATCTTCTTTTCGACTAAACGCAGTAGCCGCTGCCCAAAATCCCAGTGAAATGCCTGTAGGAATTCTGAGACTGGTAATTCTTCAAGCCCTTCAAAGTCAAGTAAAACGGGTAGGTACGTCTCATCCTTGGCCAATGTGTCACGCAATTGGCGTAGCAGCGTGGTCTTACCCATCTGGCGCGGGGCAAAGATGGTGAAGTAGTGTCCCTCCGCGATCTGCGCGAGCAATTCATCGAGCAGCGCCGTACGCGGCACAAAGAAATGTTTTGCGGGATCGATGGGGCCGTAGGTATTAAAGTAGCGCATGGCGCTATTATACCATCGGTCTGGTCAATGTCCACTTGATTGGAAGAAATTTGGCGAAAAAGAGCGGTGATTTTTCAATCATGGCGCCGTGAGTATGCTATAGTTAGGACGCCCAGCAATCGTTTATTTGCCAAATCCAACCTGACCAATTCAGCAAAGATGCTCCCCACCTATGATACAAGCAGAATCAGAAACTCTGTCCCAACCGGCGCGCGAACAGATCTACCGCCGCAATTTTGTCTACTTTCTCATCGACAGTATCCTCTTTACCCTGGCCATGAACATTATTGGCCCCACCACCGTGATCCCAGATTTTCTCCGCCAACTGACCAATTCAGAGATCCTAATTGGGCTGAGTGGCAATCTTTTTACGATTGGCTTTACGCTGCCGCAACTGTGGGTGGCTCGCTACATCGTGCGCCACGCGCGCAAAAAGTGGTGGTTTGTCGGCCCCAACATTCCCGTGCGTTTTGTGATCCTGCTCTTTGCCGGGCTCACAATTTGGGTTGGCAGATCGCAACCTGGCGTGATTCTGGTGGGCTTCTTTCTCGCCTATGGCATCACTGCGTTTGGGGATGGGCTGGTGGGGGTGGCTTGGGCCGATCTGGCGGGTAGTAGCATGAATGCACGCTGGCGGGCGCGCATGTTTGGCTTAACCACCATCGTTGTCAGCGTCACTATGCTACTCATTTCGCCGCTGATCGGTGTGGTCTTGGGGGCGAATGGACTGGCCTTTCCCAATAACTATGCGCTCATCTTTGGCGCGGCGGGGCTGCTTTTTGTGCTGTCGATTCTGCCATGCCTCTTCATTCACGAGTTACCCGGTGGCAAAGCGGTGGAAACGTTGCCGCCCTTGCGGGAATTTATCCCTGCCTTGGGGCGTGTGCTGCGCGATGATGGCCCCTTTCGCGCCTTCATTCTGGTACGCGTCTTTACCAATCTTTTTATGATGGCATCCCCCTTTTACATCGGCTATGCCACGGTGGAATTGGGTTTGTCCAGCGAAGTGGCTGTGCCGGTGCTGGTGGCTATGACCACCATTGGTAGCTTAATTGGTGCACTGGCCTACACCTGGCTAGGCGAGCATAACAATCTGCTCTATATCCGGTTGGCACTGGGCTCGGCCGCGCTGATGCCGCTCTGCGCGCTGCTGGCTGCTGTGCCGGGACAAGGGTTGGGACCGTGGCCGCTCTATGTGGGGTTTCTGCTTTCGGGGCTGGCCGCCAGCAGCAATCTCTTTGCCGCGTTTATGAACTGGACGGTTGATTATGCGCACGCCGACCAGCGTCCCATCTACGTGGGGCTAGCGAATACCGTGTCGGCGTTGAGTTCGCTGATCGCCCCGTTTCTGGGTGGCACACTTGCCCAGCAGCTTGGCTATCGTCCCCTTTTTGTGGTGGCGCTGGTCATGGCATTGGTGGGGCTCTCGATTGCGTTGCGCTTTCTGCGGGATAAGCTGGTTGTGGAGATGCCATCGGAGACACTTGTGCAGGGCGATTGACGACTATCTCCTGCGCAAACAAAATCGGCGTAACAATCAATAATCAATTGCTAATGGTTAATGACGGCACCGGCAGTTAGCAATTGGTGATTCGCAATTGATTATTGATTATTCATGATCGATCGTCTGCCACCAATAACGCGATTTCCGTCTGCCAACGCTTGGAATCCGGCTCGTCGATTGGACCGGTCAGGTAGTGCTCGACGCGGGCACCCCAAGTTTTGTCTGCACTGATTTGCCAGGCAATACCGTTTTCTTCAGCCCAGTCGAATAAGGCATTGTAGGCATCAAACAGGTTATCAACCGGCCCCGTATGCAGAATCACCGCATATTGACCTGCCGGTAACACATCGCCGATGATGTCGCCTTTGCTGGCCATCGCTTGCGCAACTGGCCAGCCCACATCGACAACAAAACGGTTGGCGTCTGGATCCGTTTGCCAGTAGCGGAAGAAGGGCGCGCCGCTTGGCCTGATACGCTCCGCGTTCAGCCACGCCAACACCTCATCGAGGAGCGGCGGCAACACGCGTCCGATGCCATTCATCTTGACGGTTCGGCGGATCGCTACGTAGGGCTGGGCGGCGCGTTTTTCGAGTCTTGGTTCGGAAAGCACTGGTTGCTCCTCGATAAAATGTGTAACTGTAGTCAGCTTTATGCTTGTTCTCGCTCACCAGTATACAACAAATATCGTATTTCCCGGTTACGCTCCCGCAATTCCGCCAACGTCCCCTGGTCTACAATCTGCCCATCCGCCAAGATCAGAATCTGGTCGGCCCGCGCCAGCACGGCCTGCCGGTGCGAAACAACCAGACAGGTTGGCCTTCTCTCGCCAGCAAAGAGCTGCTGCCACAACAACTGCTCGGTCGCGACATCGAGCGCGCTGGAGAGATCATCGAAGAGCAACAATTCTGTGCCTTGTGCCCCCCCACGCATAAACATGCGGGCAGCAGCGGTTCGTTGCGCCTGCCCGCCGGAAAGACGGACGCCGCGTGGGCCCACGCGCGTCGCCAGCCCATCTGGCATGGTGGCGAGATCGGGGGTCAAGATCGCACGGTCGAGTGCGCGTTGCAAGGTATCGGCCAATTCTGCTTGCCCCTCTGGCAACCCCATCAGGATGTTGTCGCGCAGACTCTCGAAAAAGAGGCGGGGAGTCTGCGGCGTGTAGGCGCTGTAGGGCGGGATGAAGAAGGTGGCAGGATCCGTGACAAGTTCTCCATTCCAGTGGATTTCACCCGCATCGCTCGGTAACAAGCCAAGCAGGGTGCGCAACAAGGTCGTTTTACCAGAGCCAACGCGCCCGGTAATCACAGTGAGCGAACCCCGTTCCAGTTGAAAATCGATCTCGCAGATCCCTTGTTGGGTGCCAGGGAAGTGGTAGGTTAATCCGCGCACCGATAAGCGTTGCAGCGGTTGTGTGGGGCGCGCGACTGGGGGCAATTCCGGTAGAGGTTCACGCAAATAGACGGGACGATGACGGACAAGTGTTTGATCCGGCGCGCCTTGCAACAGAGTTCGCAAGCGTTGCAACGAGACCCCCGCCTGTTGATAGGCGGCCATAAACCGCCCCACAGTCCCTACTGTACCCGTAATCCAGGGCAAGAACGAGACAAAGAGGACAAAATCGCCGACGGTGAAGGTGCCGGCGCGCATCGTTTGCGTAGCCAATAGGAGTAACGCAGCGGCACCCAGATCACCAATGTTTTGAAAGAAAAGTTCGAGTAGCCGGTTAAAGAGATAATCCTTCATGGCCGCCTCGCCACGCGCCCGATTGCGTTGGTCAAAATGGGCCAAAATTCGCTCTTCCGCGCCCGCAACCTTGATCGCCTGCACCGTGCCAAAGATCTCGCCCAGCAGCCCAGTCACCTCCCCCACTCGCTCTTGGCGGGCTTTGCGCAGCCCTTCAATCCGTGTGCGCAACCGTTGCAACAACCAGACAACCACGATCAAGGGGCCAAAGAGGGTCAACGTCAGCAGCGGCGAAATCGTGAGCATCAGCCCAAAGGCCACGAGCGCAAAGGAGCCATTGGCCAGCAAGTTATAACTCATGCTCCAGAACCACTGCGTGCTCTGCACATCATCACGAAAACGGCTGACCGCCTCACCGGGTGAGTGGGGTAGCGCGCGTGCGCCAGGTTGGCGCAAGATCTGTTCGAGGAGATTGCCCCGCAAGAGGGCATAGATCGCGTGGGCAAAGGTCGCTTCTAACAGCATAATGGCATGAAAAGTGGCGATCTGCAACAGAATAATCAGGATCAACAGGCCCATGAGCGTCGCAAAGCTGAACCGAACAGGCGCATCGCCGGTTAACGTGTTGAAGACTTCGCGAGCAATCCAGTCGGGAACGATGAAGCCACAATAGAGCAGAATATAACAGAGTACGCACAGCCAAAAGAGCGTGCCGCGGTAGCGCAGCAATTGCCAGAGAAATTGTCGTGTTGTCATCAAGATGCCCTTTATTCTGGTTTGGTGGCAATCGCCTGTGAATCGGTCAATCCGACGCGCAACATGGTGGCATATCGTGAGGTTGGATCGGTAGCTAACGTCTGTTCTTCGCCCCATTCGGCCATTTCCCCGCCATCTAAAACGAGGATCTGATCGGCGCGGCGGACGGTCGTAAGCCGGTGGGCGATGATGATGCCGGTGCGCCCTTTGAGGAGACGGGCAAGCGCGCGTTCGAGCAGGCGCTCGGTGGTCGGATCGAGCCTGGAGGAGGCTTCATCGAGGATCACGAGGCCTGGATTGCGTAGAAAGACGCGGATCAAGGCGACAAGCTGCGCTTCGCCTGCCGACAATCCCGCCCCGCCCGCATCAAGCACGGTGTCAAGCCCCGCCGACAGCCGCTCGAACCAGGTGGTCAGCCCCAGTTCTTCAATCATCAAAATAATTTGTGCATCGTCGACAGTCGGGTCGAAGAAGGTCAGATTGTCGCGCAGGGTGGCGTGAAAGAGCTGCACATCCTGCGTGACGACGCCGATGGTGCGCGGCAAATCGGCAGCGGGCAGGTCACGCAGTTCGTGGCCGTTGAGCGTTATCGCGCCAATGGTGGGGTCATAGAGACGCAGAAGCAGGCGCACGATGGTCGATTTGCCGCTTCCCGTGCGCCCCACCAGCCCCAGCACGGTGCCCGGCGACAGGTGGAAGGAGAGATCGCGCAATGCCCACCTGCTGTTAGGTTGCTTACCCGATTGCTCCTCCGTTGGCACATCCTTGCCAGCTGGATAGGCAAAGGAAAGTTTCTCAAAGGTAACGGCGAGCGCCCCATCGGTCAGCCGTTCGCCGGTTGTGGTGGATTCTGGCAGGAGGCTTTGGGTGTTTGTCAACGCATTGATGCGCAAGATGCTGGCGGCCGCTTGTTGCAGATTTTGTGCTTCCAGCGCCAGCCCTTCGACCGGCTCGCGCAACATCTGGACATAGGCGTAAATCAGATAGACCGTGCCAATCGTAATGGCGTCGTCCCAAAAGAGATAGGCGCCCATGATCAGCGACAGCAGTGTGCCCACGGAAAAAAGGGTGAGGATCGTCGTGCGCAAGTTGGCAATGCGCAGATAGGCGGTCATGTCATGCTGCCAGAGGTCACGCATCCGTTGAAAAAGGCCACGCATGGTATAGGCGGTGCCGCCATTGGCGCGGATGTCTTCGGTGCCGGCCAACCGCTCCTCAATAAAGCCAAATAACTCAGCGCTCGCCACGCGTTCTGCCTGCAAATGGGGCGTTGCAATATCGCGCATGGTGTAGATCACAGCCAAGGCCAGGCTGGCAAAGAGCGTAAAGGCAATACCGACGCGCCAATTCTCCAGAAAGAGCGCCACCAGCACACCGGCCAATAATAGACAACTGCCCAATGCGCGGATCACCAGTTCGGAGAAAAAATCGGCCAATCCACTCACATCCCCATCAACGCGCTCAATCAGTTCGCCGGGGGTATGTTGGTTGTGAAAGCTCATATCAAGCTGCAATACATGGCGTACCAGATCGGCGCGCAGCGCATTGGTTGCAGTCCAGCTGACGAGTTGGCTAAAGTAGTTGGCACCCAGAGTGAGTCCATACTTCAACAGGGCCACCCCTAAGAAGAGCAGGGCCAGTTGCAGCAGTGCGTGGAGAGAAGCGCCGCTTTGGACGCCATCGATAAAGGAACGCAGCACTTGGGGCGTGATCAGTTGCAGACCAATACTACTCAATAACAACACCGCAAGCGCAAAGACCCGATAACGCTGCGCTTGCAGGCGCGTGGCAAGAAGCGCCCAATACGCTGTGAGCGGGACGGACATCATGATACTCCTGTGGTGGATTTGTGTAATGAATTCAGTGAGACAGTTAGGCGGTCTGACCATCTACATAGAGCACTTGAAAGGTGTCCCAAGTGAAAGCGACTTCGATTTTGGCACTACCCGTGACGCTTTCAAAGCCGACCAGAACGGCTGGTGTGCCGGCAACTTCGGCATGATCTGTCGGCACACTACGCATCCGTGGATGGTCGCGCCAGAATTGACGCACCTGCGGTAAGCAGAGAGCAACCGAAAGCCAAGAATCCAGACTACCCTCCTGACAATGATCGCAGACCGCATAAATTGAATCCACGGCACGGGGTAACTGCCATCCCAGTGGTACGCCGTGACGAATGGGAATTGATGCGCCACACTGTCGGCAAGTCGCAAGGCCTACCTGTTTTTGCCCAAAATAGATGTCATGGACAGATTTCTGTACGTGGGTGAATGCGGGCCTGAACGCTTTATAGGTGCCTAATCCCTGAATGCATGAATCGGTTAGCGCATCCTCTTCATCGGCAAGATTGCAACAGCGGGGGCAACGCAGACAAAGATGATCTTGCTCAGGATTAAAGCGCGCTTGTAAGGGGTGGTTGCCACATTGGAAGCACCAAATGCGCGTCTCGACCCATGCCGTCTCGTTGGCACTGACCAATCCGAACGCAACGGCGGCGTCACGAAAATCGGTGGTCAATACCCGCTGTAAAGCCAGCTTTCCTCGATGCAAGCGCACCCCCACCGCGCCCGTGCTCAGCCCAACCTGCGCCGCCAATTCAGCTTGGGGCAGTTCTTCAATGTAGTGCTGAATCAACAGACCACGCGTCTCCGCTGGCAACAAGCCCAACGCCTGATCCAGCAATGTGATTAGCTCGCTGCGTTCCAGTTCGAGTTCCAGGTCAAAAGAATCGGCCACATCAAACGCGGCATCTGTCTCTTTGTTATCGTGTGGGTCGGTTGGCAACCGATGTTGGCGTTGTCGCGTTTGGCTGCGTTGCCAGTTGCGACAAAGATTACGCGCGATGGCCTTGAGCCAGTGAGAGAGACCCGCCGGATCGGTGATTGTGTCGCGGCGGCGCCAGGCGGTCAGTAGGGTTTCTTGTGCCAGATCTTCGGCCGCGTGGGCGGAGCCAGTCAAATATGTGCAAAAATGGAGCAAACGGGGGCGCTCATTGGCAATAAGCGTCTCCATGGTGTCGAATTGTGGGGTGGGCGTGGTCATCATCTTCATCCCTCGTTGCGTGCAATCAATCAACTATCAAGCTTATACTTGTTACTAATGTTCACCGCCGCCAAAACTTTACACATTTTTTGTGGATGAATTTTTATTACGCCTGAGCTAGTGCTGCGAACATTTAATTTTACAAATCACCACACAAGAATAAGCCGTCAGGGATTTCTAAAAATTAAGCAGCCAGACAACTAGTGCTGCGAACATTTAATTTTTAGAAATCATCACAAGAGTATGAACAGTCAGGGATTTCTAAAAATTAAGCAGCCAGACAACTAGGGCAAGACAGCGAGGTGGGATGATTAAATCCATCAAACGTCCCCGGCATGGGTCACAGGTACAGTGTCTGACTAGCTTGTTGCCGGCCCATGCCGGGGACGCTCATCCTGCGTATAGCTAGGCTACCGCATTTCACACAAATAGAGGAAGCCAACCCCCTCTGGTTTTACAGAGCTCGCCAACCAATCATTGTAATTCGCAACAATGTTGAACCCGTTGTAGTGAAGCAGTGCTTCTATCTCCCGCAGCATGACATAGCGCAAGGCAAGAGTCCAGGGAGGGTGCGTCCCATTTTGGGGGATTACACAGAAGGACAAAATTGATCGTCCGGCGTAATCCCCCAAATGTGGTACGCACCCGTCCAGGGAGGTCGCACCAATTCGCCATCGGCGCGATCCCAGTGTTCGTGGCAACGTTGAAGGTACTGTAGCATGGACAGTTCAACCCCGACAACCCCCAACGATACTTATAGCTTGGGGGGTCAACTACCCCGCTATCAAAAACGCCACCTCCGTCTCCCACTTCTGTGGGTCTGCTTCTTCGGCGGGGTCGGTGATGTAGTACTCGACGCGTGCGCCCTAAGCCTTGCCTTCCTCTGCGGTTTGCCAGTGGATCCCTTGCGCCTCGCCCCATTGAAGCAGTGCATAGTGCGCGCCGACTAAATCGCTAAAAGAGCCCGTGTTGAGGGTCACGTCATAGCGCCCCGCTGGCATAGTATCAACAACAATCTGTCCATCACCTTCAGTTGCTGCCGCAAGTGGCCAGCCCACATCAACCACAAAGCGGTTTTCCACCATATCCATGATCAGGTAACGAAAGAAAGGGGCACCGCTCGATTCGAGTTGCTTCTGCTGTAGCCATTGCATCACTTGGTCATGGAGGGGGGCAACTGACTTCCTATTTCGTTCATCGTTACGGTCTGACGGATGGCGGCATAGGATTGGGTGGCGCGTTCTTCGACCTTTGGTTCGGAAAGCATCTTCTTTGCGCTAGTCCAATCTTGCGCTTTTCCTGTTGTACTGCTCCCTGCAGCCCACAGGCGCAATCGTGAGTTCACTCACTGTCTCTGCCTCGTGCTTGGACTAAAATCTAGCATTAACATGTAGGATGATCCAACAAATACGGTTCTGCTCACACATGAAGAACAGTTACCGTACCCATAACGTAAGATATACTCTAATGGCTGATCAAGCAATCGTTTTTGTCCGCCGGAAAGCAGCTTATGGCATTGGTCATGTCGGCTGGGCCTTCTCGGTTGAGAAAAAACTTTTTAACGCCGGTGCCGTGGAAAATCACGGCGGTACGCTCCATACGCTGGCCTCCCGCATGGGCTTCTGGATGCGACGGACCCATGATCCGATCAAACTCATGCGCAAGCGCCACTACAATGAATTCAAGGTGATTGAAGTCGAGCACGCCCAGCCAGCGCTGGCGAAAGGGGTCGCCCAGTGGGTAAGTCGGCATGCCTATGAAGCCATTGGGCGCAACTGTATGGACGATGTTTACGATATATTGCGCGCATTTGGTGTCCCCGATTTGCCACCGCCGGCCACCCACTGGGAACCAAACTATTGGTTTGACGCCATCGTTGGTAACCATTTTATGATAAAGTCCAAGGGTGTCCTCCTGCAAGTTGATCCGCATCAGCCAACGCCCCAAGGGCCGCTCTTCCGTGATGGCACCAGCCTGCACCTCCCCTTTCATCCGCCGCCCGCACCGATCAAACCAACCTGGCGCCAGTCTGATGCACCGGAAAGTGCGCAGTTGGAGCAATCGGCGCGGAGCGCGCCACCCATGCCAGCTGCCCGTAAACGGGACCAACCGTTCTTGCTTTGGGGGCTGGGTGTCCGGCTATTACGACGTATTGGGTTACATGCATAGGCGATACGGTAACGGTTACGTCACCTTTCCTTCAGAGTTCAGCATTTTCGATTGGATTACATGGGTTGGCTCCTTTGGGTAAGGGTAGATGGTGGTGCCATTGTCGCATCGGGCTTGTATGCTTGTCAATCGATAAGAACGGCTGAGCCGGTTAAGGCACCGCTTTGGATTGTCGCTGGCGGTAACTGGGGTATAGTTGCTCCATGCAATCGACACAGATGCCGTGGCTAAATTCAGCATCGGTATGGTGGCTGATATATTCCTCCAACCCTTGCCAAGCGCCGTCATCGGTACGGATCTTTTTGCAGCTGGCACAGATTGGCAAAATCCCATGCAGCGTTTTGATCTCTGCCGTGCGCGCGACCACCAGCCGTTCTAACTCTTCGCTGCGGATCTCCAGGTTATATCGCGCCTGTTCTTCTGCCGTAATCCGCGCCCGTTGTAAGAGGCGAATGCGGTCGGCAAGGGCCAGCGAGAGCAAAAGTGCATCAACGACTGCGCCAATCGCCGGCCCCTGATAGACGAGGGGCTGATAGGGCAGAAAATCAGCTGCCACCAAACCGGTTAGCACAAGTGCAAGCCAAGAAGAAATTTGGCCGAAGATTAAAAAGCGTGCTTCCGTGTGCCCACGCCGCAACGCCCGCATGCCTACAAAAAAACAAAATAGAGGATAGACGAAGTCCATCGCGATGAGCATCTGGTAATTAAATCGCATGGGCCAGAAGATAGAACCAGCGCTAGCAAGGAAAGCCAAAATTGTTAAGAACCTCATCCAGCGATTGAGCCGATACTCGACGTCGCTTACCACAAACTCGCGCGTAATGAGAACCATCAACGCAAAGACAAGTGCGGTTGAAAGCGGGATGCCGCGATTGCTCAGCCAGGTGCTATTAGGATGGAGATAGGCAGGCCCTAACCCGCCGATGCTGGCGACTGCGACAAAGGCACAAAGTGAATAAAGAACATAGTACAGGTAAAGTCGGCTCTTGAGTAGTGTGAGCAGCAGCAGGTTGTAGAGACACATGGCAGCCAACATACTCACCAACACACTGCTCAGCACCCAGCCAAAAGTTACTGATACTTGGAGCTCTCGTGCGTCCTTAAGGGCGATAGGGATTTGCAGCGTCGCACCGTCCGATTGGACGCGGATATACAGCTCCGCCGCTTCATTGGCGGCTAACGGAAAGGGTAAAACCAGCGTTGTTGCTAGATAGGGACGTAGCCGACCCGCGACCTGTGCACCCGATTGCTGCGTGATCAGCAACTTGCCGTTGCTGATCAGGTGGAGTGTAACCGAATCAAGGAGCGGATTCTGAATGTCCAGATAGAAGGTGTCTGCGTCCGGTTGTAGATTCTGCACCGGGATGCGCAGCCAATAGGCCGCTGCCGTAAAGCCAAATTGGGGGGCAGTCGTGTGGATGTCGCTGAATTCGGTGCGGTGAGATAGCATCTGCGCCAATGTCGCCATTGCCGATGGGTCTTCCATCACCTGGATCTGTCCAACGTGCAGCGCTACCGGCGACTCAGCCGCCGAGAGGGGACGAGTTACCAGATGAATGCAAAAAACGGTTGTCAGTACCATCAATAACCAGCGGAGAGGGCATGCGCTTATCATTGTTCTCTTTCGGTGCCACTATCTTTGCGAAGCACGGAACTCTGACTACTTTGCTCTCCAGAAAGTTAACCACACTTTGGCAGTTTACACAATTGTAAATCCGCTTAAACATTTGTTGATTGTCTCTTTTTGTCCAGGGAATGTTGGATTGGGCAACTACGTAAATAAAACGATTGACCGCGCTATACCCCCGGCTTCCATAACGGTTCTGCCACGCCACGCTGATGATTTTCAAAGCGGGCCATCACAAAGAGCGCATCCGACAAGCGATTGAGATAACTGATCACCTGCTCGCCGACACCTTGTTCGCGCGCCAATGTAGATGCATCACGCTCAGCCCGGCGGCAGACGGTGCGTGCGACATGCAACTGTGCCGCACCAAGGCTTCCCCCCGGCAAGATAAAATTTTCCAGCGGTCCCACGATGGCAGTAAATTCATCGATCAGCCGTTCCAACTTCTCAACATGGCGCAGTTCGATCTGGGGAATTGGCCACTTGCCCTTATCCTCTTCGAGAAAACAGAGATCCGAGCCTAGATCAAATAGCTCATTCTGAATCGGCACCAACTCTTCGGTCAGCCGTTCGACCAAGCCCATGGCCAACGCCACGCCGATCACCGAGTTGAGTTCGTCAACCGTGCCATAGACGGCCACGCGCAGGTCATCCTTGGGCACCCGTTGGCCACCACCTAACGCCGTTGTCCCTTTATCGCCACCCTTGGTGTAAATTTTGGTTAATCTTGGCATACGTTCTATTCCTTACGTTTAACTACGTTGATAATGTCATCGGTTAACTATCAAAAGAATAATCAATAATCAATTGTTAATAATGAATGGTTAACGAGCCATCATCGGCACACTTGGCAATTAAAAATTAGCAATTGATTATTGATTATTCTGTTTTATCCGGCAAACGCCCCACCAGCAATCGTCGCGGCCAAGGCCCCCTTAGTCGCAGCCTCATCCGCAATAACCGTCACACCGGTGGCTTGTTGCAAATACGAGGCGGGCACATCGGGTGTGACTGGCCCCAATAAACTTGCCCGCAGGATTGTCTGCTTGCCCTCTCCGCTGACGAGCAGTAACTTTTGACGCGCCGCCAGCAATAGATCCATGCCCGCGGTCAGCGCCAATGGCAGCAGTGGCAGATCCTTTCCCCAATCGCGCGCACAGGTATCAAGGCTCGATTGTGAGAGTTGCAAGACGCGTGTCGGCGCATCAGCGGCCGCTGGTGGATCGTTGTAGCCAATGTGTCCATTCGGTCCTAACCCCAGAATTGCCAAATCAAAGCCGCCGGCTGCTTGCACAGCGGCGGCATACCCACGACAAGCCTGATCCGGATCGGCCGCATCCCCAGGCAATGGCGTCACCTGTGCCGGGCGGATCGCCAATGGGGTGAAGAGCTCCCGCTGGAGCCAGCCTTGCAGCGATCGGGGATCCGCCGGCCCCACACCGACATACTCATCGAGCAGAAAGATGCGTAGCTGTGACGGATCAAATTCGCCCTGTTGATAGCGGGCAATTAGCTCTTTGTACAGGCCCGTTGGCGTCTTCCCGGTCGGAAAGACAATCACACTCTCTGGTTTGGCCTGCACCGCAGCAACCACGAAATCCGCAGCCATCCGGCCCATCTCCGCCCCGTTGGCAGCGATCATTACCTTCATTCGATACCTTCCTTTAGCCATCAAAACCTGAGTTTCTCTCAGTCAATTGTTCGTTTGCATACAGGCTAGCAGATCTATTCACTGTCTGCTAGCTGCCGATAGTATACCAGTTCGTGGTCGGGTAACAACTCTGGGTGTAGGATTGCGATCAGATCGGCCAGGATCACGTCGGGATTGGCCAGGCCGCTCTCCCAGTAATCATTGCCGCCATTTTCGTTGAGCCGCGCATTGTTGTTGAAGATGGTGCCGTTTTGAAAAGCCGCCAGGTCGGCCAGACGACCATCGGCGGCGAGCGCGTCATCCAAGGTGCTCCACGAACTGGTGTTGAACCAGAAGTCGCCATCGTAGACCTTGTCAAAGACCGCTTCGACTGCCAGCGGCGTGGTGCCGGTCGATTCATCGTCTGCCCAAAGGTACTGCGCGCCGGCGTCGGCTAGGAATTGGGCCACGTAGCTGCGCCCGCCGGCGACATACCAGCTATCGCCGCGCGGGATACCGGTAAAGGCGGTCGGTTTATCGGTGACGGCGCGTGCTAGTTGCGCCATTTCGTTGTAACGCGTCGCGGTGCCATCGAAACTGACATTGGCCCGCGCCTCTTCGTTAAAAAAGAGTGCCATGAACTTTACCCACTCCACACGGCCCAGTGGTGAGGTTTCCATATATTCGGCCGTGAGTACTACTGGCAGCCCCGCTTCGATCAGCTTGGGATAGGCATCCTGCTCCGAGTTGCCCAGGCTGTAGGGCAAGATCAGGTCAGGGTCAGCGTCGATGGCGGCTTCGATGTTGACGCCTGCACCGCTACCGATCTCGACTAGCTTGCCGGCATCGATCAGCGCCCGCACCTCAGGGGTGTTGACCGTTGCAAAATTCTCGTGGCCAACAAGGTCGTCCAGCCGGTGGAGTTTGCGCAAGTGCGGTAACTGTGTGCTCGACATGGTGATCACCCGTTTGACCGGCACTTCGATCACAGGCAGATCGTCATAGCCGTCGGGGGTCGGCGCGCCACACTGCACCAGCAGATAGCGAAAGGTCTCGGTTGCATTGTTCCACGGTGTCGGCAGCGTGACCACTTTGTAATGGCCGTGATACTCAACCGTCCAGCCGGTGGCATACTCGGACGTCACTTTGGCGGGAAAGTAATCGACGGTGGGGTCAAAATTTTCCACACAGCCGCTGGTGAGATTCGCATCCAGCGCTGCCGTTGCAGGAAAATGTTAGACCTCTACAATTAGGCCAATCCAGCAAGGAAAGCTGTGCGTCAGATAAAGTGTTCGCACGATAAAGAGCTACTCACCCGCATCCTCACCGACCATGTTGTCCAAGGTGTTGTCATTTCGGACATGGTCTCGACGATGATGGCCCCGGTAATGCAAATGGGTGCGGTCAGTGGTGATCTGCTCAGTAGTGATCTGCTCAGTGGTGAACTAGATGTCCAGGTCACCGATGGCAAAGTAACCGTCAACGGTGCCAACGTCATTATGGCTGATGTGATTGCCAGCAACGGTATGATTCATGCCATTGATGCTGTTCTCCTCCCCGCCGATGTCGCTGCCACGATCGGTCAATAACTTCTACAATAGCCAATCTCTATAGTAAACCCCGGCGATAGCGCTTGCTACGCCACCAGGCGGAAGGCCCGGGAGTGAGTTCGTGGAACTTGCTCCTGGGTTTATTTTTACCAACGTGACCTATCGGCTGATTGCCCCACCTTCATGCGCCCACTGCGTAATTCCCCCAGCCAAACTGCTTGCCCGATAGCCTTGCTCAATCAGATAGCCGGCGACGCCATAAGAACGGCTGCCATGCGCACAGATTACCACAATCGTCTGCTCGCCAGGTAGTTCGGACAACCGCTCCGGTACATCGTTCATGGGAATATGGAGCGCGTGATCCATGTGCACCTGGCGCCACTCCCACGGTTCGCGCACATCCAGCAGGAGCGGGGGTAGACCGTGCGTTAGCGCCGCTTGTAACTCAGCAACCGTCACTTCCGGCACGGTGATTTCCTCTGGTTCCGGTTCAAATGGCGGCAAAGGGCGGGCCGGTGGCGGCACTTTCCCCCAAATACGTGTGCGTAAACGACTTAGTAAGTTAGACATAATTTCTCCTGATGAGGAACGAAGGACGACCGGCGACCGGCGACCGACGACCGGCGGCTGAGCTTGTCGAAGCCAAAGGTCGCCTGCTGAGCTTGTCGAAGCCAAAGGTCGCCGGTCGTCCCTAGTCCGTCGTCGATTGTCCTTGTCAATACTCAATTCCCGCCTGCGCACGGATGCCCTGCTCGGCAAAGGGATGTTTGATCGAGCGCATCTCGGTTACCAAGTCGGCAAAGTCGATCAGATTCTGCGGGGCATAGCGCCCGGTAATAATCAGATGCAACATGGGCGGTTTATGCTCCTCCAGCCAGCTCAGCACTTCGTTGCTGTCGAGCCAGCCATAGTGCAGCGGATAGGTGAATTCGTCCAGAATCAGCAGATCATAGCCGCCGTTGAGAATGCGATCTTGCGCAATACCCCAGGCGTGGCGCGCACGCGCGACCGTTTCATCAATATCATCACTTGTCCAGGTCCAGCCGTCGCCGGTGGCCAGCCAATCAATGGCACCCATGCGTGTGGCTGCCTTGATTTCGCCGTAGCGGGCGTTTTCGTTCTTCAAAAACTGGAGCACGCCGATCTTCATCTTGCGCCCCCAGGCGCGCGTCATCACGCCAAGGGCGGCCGTCGTTTTTCCCTTGCCTTCGCCCGTGTTGACAATCACCAGCCCCTTCTGCTTTTTCGCCCGGCTCACCGCAGCCCGTATCGCATCGGCGTCGGGGAGGGTCGGAGTAATCGCCTCGTGGTCAGCCGTAGTCGCAATTGCGGGCGAAGCCACGGCTCTTTCGTCCGTGCCAAGATCATCCAGCAGTTCCAGTGGTGGATCGGCGCGTCCCTTGGGCGCATACGCCGGTTCAGCCCCTGCCGGATAGAGTCGATGAAAAACATGCGATTCTACCGGCTGGCCGCCCAGCAGATGCTCCTGGAAGATCTGCTCCAACACCGCCACCGTCACACTATGATACCAGATACCATCGGGGTAGACGACCAAGATCGGCCCCTTTTGACAGACGCCCAGGCACTCGGCCAGCGTACACTTGAGCCGATGGGGGTTGCGCAGCTTGATCAGTCCATGTTGGCGGCAAAGCTCCATCAGCCGCCTATTGAGTGCTTCTGCCAAGGCTGGATTGACACAATCGCCGTGGTTGCAGATCAACACTTGGCGGCCATAGGGGCGCATAGTGGGGGCATCGAGTTTCGTCAAAGGTTCCGTCATCGTTTCTCCTAAATTCACTCATCTTGCTCGTGCCTACGCTCTGCGTAAGCGTGCCGACCGGACGCTCTGCGTCCCTAGCCCGCAGAGCAAAGCTGCAATCAGACTAAATGCGCCAATCATTGCGACGCGCAACAGGCAAACCGAGCGTGTGACATCGTCGACTGTGGATTTACGTTCTCCCGCCCCCAACCGATAGTGACCAACCTTTTCCAACTCAACCCCCAGCGCGCCGGCCATCGCGCTCATCGGGTGGCCGGCATTGGGGCTTGACGTTGTGCGCGCATCGCGCCGCCAGACTCGCCAGCCGCGCCGCAGCTTCCCACCAGCGAGCGGTGCTACCAACAGGAGGCATAGCGCCGTCACCCTTGCCGGCAGCAGATTGGCCACATCGTCAAGACGTGCCGCCGGTTTACCCAACCATTCGCGCGCCGGGTCGCGATAGCCCCACATCGCGTCCGCCGTGTTAAGAAAGCGATAGCCCAGCGCTGCGGGTAAGCCGCCAACGGCATAATAAAGCAGCGGGGCGAGTACACCGTCGGATGCGTTTTCGGCTACCGATTCAATCGTAGCCGCGGCAATCTGGGCGGTGTCCAATTGGCTGGTGTCACGGCTGACCAGATGCCAACTCAGTTGTTGGCGCGCTTGTGTTAGGTCGCCCTGGGCCAGCGGCTCATGGACCGCGATGGCCGCTTGCCCAAGCCCGTTCAGCGCAAAGGTACTCTTAAAGAGCCAAGCCTCGGCGATGAAACCGAGCCCAAAGGGCAACCAGCGCGCCACGCCTTCAACGACTTTACCCCAAAATGCCCAGCCGACGACACCCCCCAGCACGCTCACCGCGCCAAAGGCAAACGGTGCCGCGCGACCAGCCGCCGGCGCGTAATGACGTAGCAAGGCCAACAGCTTCCCCATCCACGCCACGGGGTGGAAGCGGTTGGGCGGGTCGCCAAACAGGAGGTCGAGCATTAGCGCCAATAAGATTATGGTTGCACGGCGTTGGTAAGGTTGGTTCATCATTTGGTTCCGTGAAGTGGTTGGTTGGGATAAAAGCGTTCCGGGGACGGCCCAGAAAAACTTCGATTTACCTGGATCGCTGTGGGCCGTCCCCGGAACGCTTTCTTGACGTGTTTCACTCCAGCCCAACCAATGCCGCAATCTGCGCCCAACCGATCGCGTCTTCGACCGCATCGGCCAGGCGATCATACTCCTGTTGACGCAACGCTAACGCGCTTTGTGCGGTGCCTTGCCAGCCCAACCCGGCTAGCCAGTTGCGCCGAAACGCATCGTTCTCAAAAATGCCGTGGAGATAACAACCCCAGACCCGTCCATCTTCACTGTACGCGCCATCGGCAACCTGCACGGCAACGCCATTCCGTTCGATGATCTGGCCAAAGGCCCGCGCCCCCGCGAGTAAAGTTGTCGCACCGCTATGAATTTCATAACCGCGCACGACTTCCCCACTGGTCAATTGTAGGCGACTTTGGTTGGTCTCTTTGACCGGTTGAAAGGTCGTGGTCACCAGCAGCAGCTGTAAGCCTGCCGATTCGCTGCCAGCGCTTCCTTCAACCCCCAATGGATCGGCCAGGGTTTGGCCCAACATCTGGTAGCCGCCACAGATGCCAACTACCGTTGTGCCGATGCGTTGGACGGCGACGATCGCATCGACTAACCCTCGTTCGCGCAACCAAGCCAAGTCGGCCATTGTGACTTTGGTGCCGGGAAGAATGATCGCGTCTGGCTCGCCCAACGCCGCAGCTTCACGCACATAGCGCAGCCGTACCCCCGGCTCGGTGGCCAGGGCGTCGAACTCGTCAAAGTTAGCGACATGGGGCAAGTAGATCACGGCGATGTCAATCGTGCCCCCTTCGCGTTTGCCCGCTTCAATTTTGTCAAGCGCCACGGCATCTTCATCGGCGATGCGCAGGTCGGGCAAGTAAGGGACGACGCCCAACGTCGACACGCCAAAGGCTTTCTCTTGAAACCAACCGTTGATGTCACCAAGCAGCGTTGGATCGCCACGGAATTTGTTGATCAGAAAGCCCCGGATCTGCGCCCGTTCGTGCTCATCGAGCAAGAGCAGCGTGCCGGCCAGTGCCGCAAAGACCCCGCCGCGGTCGATGTCACCGACGAGCAGACAGGGAGCATGGGCATGGCGCGCCATACGCAGATTGACAATATCGCCCGCCTTGAGGTTGATCTCCGCCGGACTGCCTGCGCCCTCCATGATGATCACGTCGTACCGGTCGGCCAGCCGGTCATAGGCAGCGCGCACCTCATCCCAGAGCAGCCGTTTGATGTCGGCCCAGTTGGCGGCGCTGATATGGCCATGGACTTTGCCGTTGAGAATGATCTGGCTGCGGCGGTCTGCCTCGGGCTTGAGCAGGACGGGGTTCATGTCGGTGTGCGGCTCAACGCCGGCGGCTTCAGCCTGCACCAGTTGGGCGCGGCCCATCTCACCCCCGGCAAAGGTGACCCCAGCGTTGTTGCTCATATTTTGCGCTTTGAAGGGCGCAACCTTGATCCCGCGCCGCGCCAGAATGCGGCAGAAGGCAGTTGCCATCAAACTTTTGCCGGCGCTCGAATGGGTGCCGAGGATCATTAACGCCTGGGCGCGGTTCTTCATCATCGTTTATGCGTTCCCTGTCCACGGGGTGGCACCAACCGCCGCGGCGACAAAACGCGCGGCCAATTCCGGTTTGGCGAGAAAGTGCAGATGGGTATACGAGGCGAGTAGATTGCCCTGCCAAACCCCTTCCAACTGCCCCGTCAAGCGGTAGGTATCCGGCTGGAATTCATAGAGATAGGGAAAGGTTGCCGGGCGATCTTGCCAGGTCGAGTAATGAAATTCATGGCCGCGCATCGTCTCGCCTTTGCGCCAGAGCCACGTATCATGTTGCGCTTGCAACAGACGGTAGCCCAAGGTGACGCGCTGCTCCATGCGCGCCCGCCCTGGCAGCAGCCCTACCATTGCATGGCTTTGCCCGTGAATGTCGATGATCGCTTCGGTCAGATACATCAAGCCACCACACTCGCCATAGATCGGCAGCCGGGCCGCGTGTGCCTGCCGCAATTGCTCCCGTATGGCCCCATTGGCCGCCAGTTCGGCGGCATACATCTCGGGGAAACCACCACAAAGGTAAATCGCCTGCGTCCCACACGGTAGGTCCCGATCATGCAAGGGGCTAAAGAGTGCCAATTCGGCCCCGGCCGCGCGCAGCAGATCCAGATTATCCGCATAGTGAAAATTAAAGGCGGCATCATAGGCCACGGCGATGACGGCGTGCGCAGTGTCTGTCACAGGCACAAAGGGATCGTCTCGATCCGGTAGCCGCGGCAAGGGCGGTGCTTCGGCCAAGGCTAACAGCCGGTCGAGATCAACGTGCTGCTCTACTGCATTGCCAACCATTTCCACCCACTGCTGCCAGCGCCCTGGCTCAGCGGTGGGAATCAGCCCCAGGTGGCGCTCGGGCAGGAGAAAGGCTTCTTCGTGAAAGAGATGGCCGACGACCGGTACGCCCGTTTCGCACTCAATTGCCTCTTGCACCATGCGCGCATGGGTGGGGCTGCCGACGCGGTTGAGCAGCACACCGACAATTTTGACGTGCGGATCAAATTCGGCAAAGCCCTTGACAAGCGCGGCCGCGCTGCGGGCCATCGCCTTGACATCGAGCACGAGCAGCACTGAGGTGTTCAACAAGCGGGCCAGGTGGGCTGCGCTGCCGGTATCGTCGTGGCCGGAGTGGCCGTCAAAGAGCCCCATCACCCCTTCGATCAGCGCAATATCGCTGTGGCGGCTGCGGCGGGCAAAGCTGCTCTGCACCTGTGCCGGCGTCAACATCCACGAATCGAGGTTGTGACAGGGTTCACCGGCGGCGAGCGCGTGGTAGGTGGGATCGATATAATCTGGGCCAGCCTTAAAGGGAGTCAACTTAAGGCCACGGCGGCGTAGCGCTGCGATTAAGCCGGCACAGACTGTGGTTTTGCCGCTACCGCTGTGAGGCGCAGCGATGATCAAGCGCTTCATGCAAGCACCACTTCTGGATGAAAGAGCGCGGCCAACTGTTCGATGCCATCAACGACACGCGGCGCTGGCCGCGAACAGTAGCTGTTGGCATCCAATGCATAGACCCGCCCGTGTTGCACCGCTGGGATTGTTTCCCAGCCTTGGGGCTTGGGCAATGTTGCCCATTCGGTTTCGGCCTGCGCCTGTGAGTAGCCACAAGGGGCGATCAGGATGACTTCTGGCTGGGCAGCAATGATCTGCGGCCAGGTCACTCGGAAGGATTTTTCGCCCGCTTTGCCGAGCACTTCTGTCCCACCGGCGAGCGTCACCATCTCGGGGGCCCAGTGGCCTGCGGCAAAAGGTGGGTCTAGCCATTCAAGCAGGAATACGCGCGGATGAGGGCGACCTGTAACTTGGGCCGCAACCTGATCGAGACGTGTGTGGAGACTGGCGATTAGCGCTTGGCACCGCTCCTCCACCCCAGTCGCCGCGGCAATCGTCACAATATCGGCGAAGATGCCCTGGAGATCGGGCGGCGTCAGCGAGACAACCTGCGGTCGGCTGGGTAGCCGTTGGGAGATGCGGCAGACATCGTCATAGGAGACGGCGCAAACATCGCAGAGTTCCTGGGTGATGAGCAGATCAGGGTTGAGCGCCGCAAGCGTCACTTCCTCCACCGCATAAAGACTTTCGCCACGACGCAACAGATCCGAGACCGCGGCATCGACCGCCGCGCTCGCAAGACCATGGGGCACGGCGGAACGCGTCAGCCGCGGCAAACCAGCCACTACGTCGGCGGGGTAATCACATTCGTGCGAAACACCAACCAAGTAATCGGCCAAGCCAAGCGCACAAACAATCTCAGTTGCCGAGGGAAGAAGAGAGGCAATTCGCATCTGGATTCCTTTCAATGTATATCATTGTTAGTCATATCTGCTCGGTCCAGGCTCTGCGTGGAATGCCGGCTGGACGCGCCAGCATCCACTCGCCCTAGCGCCGTCTACCGGTTTGCTCCAGACAGGACGCTGGCGTGTCTGGGATTCTGTCTACGCCGGACGTAGGCACGAGCAACTAGCTTTGCAAATGCTCGACTGTAGCCGCCAGCGTGGCATGTTCTCCGCGCGCCTTGGGCGTAATCGTTTGCCAACGCGTCGAGCCATTTTCGCCGACAATATGGACTTGGAACGGCAGGCTCCGGTCATCGACTATTACCTCGAAGCCAATGCGCTCCAGGGCACGCGCCGTCCAGAGCGCCTTTTCCCCCTCGCCGGTCAAGCCAATCGGGCCGCACTGTTGGCGCTGCACCTTAAAAGTACCCTGGCTGCTATCAAATTCAACGCCTTCGCTGCGGAAGGTGGCCGCCAGCGCGCCGTTGAGCGCCAATTCTTCGGGCAAGCCAACCGCCAGGGGACCGCCCACGGGCATGAGCCAGAGGCGGTCGGCGAGGCGCAAAGCCAGTTCTAGATCATGGGTAGAGAGCAAAATGGCACAGCCCTCTTCACGCGCCAGCCGGTGCAGCAGTTGCATGATCTCGACGCGCCGCGGCAGGTCGAGAAAGGCAGTCGGCTCGTCGAGCAGCAGGACCTGTGGTTCCTGCGCCAGCGCTCGGGCGATCATCACCTTCTGCCGTTCGCCATCGCTCAATTCACTGACCGGTCGCGCCGCCAACGGGGCCGCACCAACGGTGGTTAACGCATTGCGTACCACCGCTTCGTCCTGCGCCGAGAGTTGACCACGCCAATCGGTATAGGGATGGCGGCCCAAGGCGACGAGCGCATAGCTCGACAGATTGCCCACGTCGACCCGTTCGGTCAACACGACCGCCAGTTGTTTGGCTAGTCGTTGGGCCGGGATCCCCTGGATCTCCTCGTTGCCGAGTTGCACCTGCCCCGCCAGCGCGCGCTGCATCCCTGCTAACGTGCGCATCAATGTGGATTTGCCTGCACCATTGGGGCCGATCAGGCAGGTCAGTTCACCGGGGCGCAGCGTGACGTTTACATCACGCAAAACCGCCGTGGGATGTCGTCCGTGGGTGTAGCCGATGGTGAGTTGGTCGGTCGTTAGAAGTGCTGTCATTGGGTCTTTGTTCTTTGATTCTGGTTACATATCGTTTTGCTGCAGCAGCAGGGTTAAAACCCGCTGCTAACAGTGAGAAGCCGCCTCGGCGGCTAAAGCCCTAGCCGCTGAGGTGGCTTCTCACTGTTAGTCGGTCAATTCCATTGGCCGGCTAACATCGAAGTTACCCCGCAAAGGTCGACCGCAATTGTTGTTGGCGCAAGAGCATCCAGATGATCACGGGCACGCCAAAGAGCGAAGTGACCACGTTGACGGGCAACACAGTCTGGCTACCGGGCATCTGGGCGATCAGGTCGGCGAGCAGCGCCACGGTCGCGCCAAAGAGCATCGATGTGGGCACGAGCACGCGGTGGTCGGCTGTGTTAAAGATCGTGCGGCAGAGGTGGGGCACGGCCACGCCCAGAAAGCCAATCGGGCCGCAAAAGGCGGTCGCCGCGCCGGAGAGCAAGGCGGCGCTGCCGATGATCCAGCGCCGCGTTTGTTTGACATCGACGCCGAGGCTGCGCGCATAGGTGTCGCCAAGCAGCAAGGCGTTGAGCGATTTGGGCAGCAGATGGACCACGGCCAGCCCCAGCAGAATCACCGGCGCAAAGATCTGGAGTTGATCCCAGGTGACGCCGCCAAAGCTGCCGGCACCCCAGAGGCTAAAGCTCTGGATCCGTTCGGGCAGGCTGAAGTAGATAAGCAGGCTGACGAGCGCGCTCGTCAAATAGCCAAACATCAGGCCGAGGATCAGCAGCGTCAACACACTCTGTACCCGGCGTGCCACCAGCAGCACGAGCCCCAAGACCAAGCCTGCGCCCAGACTGGCCGCAATCACCAGCCCCAGGTCGCCATAAAGGCCGAGGCTACCGACCACTTTCGTCGCTGCGGCACCGGTGCTCAACATCACCAAGGCCACCCCCAAACTTGCCCCCGAGCTGACGCCGAGAATGTACGGGTCGGCCAGCGGATTGCGAAAGAGCGTCTGCATTTGCAGGCCACTGACCGCCAGCGCACCGCCCGCCAGCATCGCGGTGAGCGCCTTGGGCAGGCGGAAATTTAGCACAATCGTCGCCCAGGTTGCCTTGGCCGGCGTGCCACCGATTAAAATCTGGATCACATCCCCCAGCGGAATGCGCACCGAACCAAAGGCCAGGCTGAGTAGAAACGCGCCCAAGAGTACACCCAACAGGGCGACGACGACCAAGCGGCGCAAGCCCAGGCGGGGCCAAGTAGGTTGAGATAACGTGGTTGTTGACATGTGTATCGTTTCAATTAAGGACAAGATGACAAGGTGATGGGAAGACAAGATGACATGAAGCCGATCGCTTCTTTGTTTTCATCCTGTCATCCTGTCATCCTGTCATCCTGTCATCCTGTCAAAACTACTGAAGCTGCTGATAATAGACCGTCTCGTGATCGGGCAGGATCTCGGGATGGAAGATTGAAATCAGGTCGGCCAAGACCACATCCGGGTGGGCCACGGCGCTTTCGTAGTAATCGTTGCCGCCATTGGCATTCTGCCGTTTGTTGTTGTTCCAGACGTGACCATTCTGAAAGGCGGCAAAGTCGGCGTAGCGGGCGTCAGCTGCTGCCATTTCGGCCAAGGAGTTCACGTAGCCAACGTTGATCCAGTAGTCGGCGTCGGCGGCCTTGTCATAGACGGCCTCAAAGGCGAGCGGGATGCTGGCGGTCGACTCGTCGTCGGCCCACAGATATGCGGCCCCGGCATCGGCCCAAAGCTGGGCGGCAAAGCTCTGGCCACCGGCGACATACCACGAGCCTTGGTATTCGGTGTCGGTAAGCACAGTTGGCCGAGTTTCGACAGCGGCGGCTTGGGCCTTGAGCGCCTCATATTGCTGAGCTGTGGCAGTAAATTGTTCTTCGGCTAGCGCTTCCTGGTTAAAGAAGAGCGCAATAAATTTGCCCCACTCGGCGCGCCCCAAGGGCGATGTTTCCAGCCATTCGGCATTCACAATGGCGTGCAAGCCGGCATTGAGCAGGACTGGGTGGGCATCGTAGTCCGGTGAACCCGAACCGTAGGTCATGATGATCGCAGGATCCAGGTCAATCAACTGCTCGACATTCACTCCGGACCCGTAGCCGACCTGGGCAATTTCGCCACTCGCCGCCTTTGCCAACACGGTGGAATTGTTGACATAGGTGACATCGTCAACGGCCACCAGGCGATCAAGCACCCCCAGGCTGTCGAGGAAGGGTAGGTAGGAGGTCGACATAGTAGCGATCGTTGGCACCGGTACTTCGATAATCTGCGTAGCATCGTACCCTTCCGGGGCGGGGGTGCCACATTGGACGAGCACATACGCAAGCGCACTTTCGGCACCGGGCCACGGTTCGGCAATCGTGAGCAGCTTGTAGTTGTTCGCATATTCGACCGTAAAGCCATCGGTCTCGGTCAGTTCCACCTTTTCTGGGAAATAATCGATTGCGGGGTTGTAGCTGTCGACACAGCCATCGGCCAGGTTGGCGGTGGGTGCTTCGGCAGCAGTCGCCGCCGTTTGGGGCACCGCAGTCGTGTCGGTTTCGGGTTCTGCCGCCGGTGTCGGGGCCACACAAGCCGCCAGTAGGGTGATAGCCAGGAGCAGTGGGAGGAAAATTCCCAAATGGGTGGATCGTTGCTTATGCATAAGGGTTGGTTCGCTTTCTGTGTAAATAGGAATTGCCAGGTCCAATGAATTAGGGCTGAATCTTCAGCGACTGCGGGCGCTTTTCGGTGTTAGAGGGCGAATTCATTCGCCCACAGCCAACGCCGGGTTGTCACTGAGCTGGTGAAAGATAGACTCCCGCACCGGCTCACCGCCGATGAGATGTTCTTGAATAATGCGGTCGAGCAGCGCCTCGTCAACATGGTGATACCAGATACCATCTGGATAGACGACCAGCAGCGGTCCGTTGTAGCAGACACCGAGGCAGTTGGTGATGCCCCGCTTGACCCGTAATGGGTTGTCATAGCGCCCTAACTCACCCAACTTGCGCGCCAGCAGATTGTTTAACAGTTGCCCTTTGCCCTGTGGATCACAATAGTGGCCTACACAAACAAAAATGTGGCGCGCATACGGTGCCTGGCTCGGCGGATCTTGCGGGTTTTGGTTGGTCATGGTCATCCTTTGACTATAGTGCGTGTTGCGTGTTGCGTGTTGCGTGTACTGTAACGCGGCTCTTGTCGCTATTGCGCAACAGCACCCTTACTTGCACCAAGGTACAGTCAACGTACACGCAACACGTATCACATAAACTTGGATACTTACTTTCTTTGAAACGCACTTGCGCAATAAAAAAACACGGTCCACCTCCAACCAAGGTAGACCGTGTCCACAAAAAAGCCCGCCGGTTGGCGGGCGATGTGTCGAAAAATTCGCTGACACGCTCGTCCCCTTTTGCCTCGAAGGTGAGATCAAGCAACAACACAGGCGGGTAATCGGACTTGTTAATAATCAATAATCAATTGCTAACAATTAATTGTTAATGATACGAGTGGTAAGCGCACCATTGAAAATTATTAATTGTCAATTGATTATTGGTTATTATTTACCGTTGCGGGACAGTGCCGGACTTGTTCTTGCGAACTCACCGAGCTTCCCCCATTGTGCGCACTGCATCCGGGCAGGAGGCGCACCTATGTTATCTATTTAATTGTGAGCTAAGCATAACACTCGGGATTGTGGCTGTCAAACTGCGGGTCAAGTTGATATTGCCCGCTTTCCAGCGCAATAATTTTACTGCACCGCCTGCCGCAGCGCCCATTCCTGCTGCAAGATCCCCATGTAGACCAGATCGATATACGCACCATCGCTCCAGACATGGTCACGCAGCCGCCCCTCTTCGACAAAGCCGCAGCGGCTGTACGCGCCAATTGCCCGTGCGTTGTTGCCATTGACGGTGAGAAAGACGCGGTGTAAGTTGTGGTGCCGAAAGCCATAGTCAACAAGCAACCCGACCGCTTCCGTGCCGTAGCCGCAGCCCCAGTAGCCTTGGTCGCCGATGGTGATGCCCAGTTCAGCGGTGTGGGCAACGTGGTTGAAGTTGAAGAGCGCGCACTGGCCGATTAGCGTCCCATCCGCTTCGATCGCAAAGCTCGTGCCGTCACGCCCACCGCTGCCGACCTGGGCATCGTACTCGGCTTCGAGGCGGGCGAGCGCTTGCGGCATGGGCGGATCGCCGCCGCCGGCCAACTCGACGGCGACATCGTTGTTGAATTGGCAGAGTCGGGGCAGATCGTCACGCGTCATCGCGCGTAGGAGGAGTTTGGAGCCTTGGATCATCGGTTGGCTTTCCTTTATGTGTTTGCCAGATGAACTAGTTCAACTGCAGATCATACGCCGGTATGCGCCATCGGTCAACTGGGGGACACAGTCGCTGACACCCACTGCAGTAACCAGGGGTAGATTGGCCGCGTGGCCGCGGCCCACATGCTCGCGGGCCGACCCACATTGGTTAAGCAACGTGCTGAGTTCTGGTTTGGCGTCGACAAATGCGGCGCGAGCGGCGCGTGCTTCAGGTGACAATGGGCCGGGCAATTCGCTGATGATGGCACCGGCTCCCAGCCAATCTTCATAGGCCGGGCGCAAGGCCGCGTCGGGATGCCACCGTTCGCCCGCCGGGATGAGGGCAATGCGTTTGCCATAGGTCTGCGCCGCGGCGGCGACCGCCTGGCAGTTGCGCAGACAACCGGCAAGTGTTGGTGTGTCGCCGGTGGTTAGACTCAGGGTTGAACCATTGGGCGACGGTAAGACTAGCTTTAAGCCCGGCGGCAATGCGGTTAGGGAGTCAGGCGAAAGGGAGTAGCCAGCACCGCCCCACTTCGTTGCCAAAGCCGCGCCGACTGAGTGCGCAAAGGCCGCAGCATCATCGCCGCCGTAGGGATAGACCGTGGCCCCTTGGGCGGTGGCAATCTCCACACAGGTGGTAAAGGAAAAAACGTCGATGATGATCACAACATCACTGATTGGGGCCAATGTGGCCACCCCTTGGCTACCCCACTCGCAACGGATCGCGTAGTCAGCTTGGTCGAAGAAGGACATGACTTTCTCCTGAGAAATAAAAAATTTGATTGATCCTCGAAGACACGCGAAGACACACGAAGGGTTTGATTTTGTGAAAGAACGTCTGACACAATAAAGCCCGTCGAAAATCTTTCGGCGGGCTTTATTGTGTTTATCCAGTTGCTATCGACATTACGCGGCGGTGCGGGCGGCCACGGCGGCTTCCATCAGGGTCTGCACCCGCTCGACCATGTCAGCCGGGTTGGGGCTGATCCCTTCGAGCAGGAGCGCGTTGGCAAAGAGTTGGCCGGCGGTGGCATCGACCACCTTTTCGGCATCGCTATTGCCCATTAACTGCGCCAGATTGACCACAATGGGGTGGCGGCGGTTGAGTTCCAGGATCTTCTTCGGCACTGAATAATCCTGCTCGGTCAACCGGCGAATGCGTTGGAGGTCACGGTCATAGTTGTCCTCCGGCGTGACGAGACGGCAAGGGCTATTGACCAGTTGCTTGGATTCGCGCACATCGGTTACCTGGTCGCCGAGTACCGTCTTGAAGCGTTCAACCAACTTATCAAAGTCATCCTGTGCAACCGCTTTCTTCTCATCTTCCGGCTCATCCTTCTTGCTCTCGGGCAAATCGATGCCGGCGTCGTCGACATTCTGCAGCGGGGTGCTGTCATATTCACGCAACATCGAGGTCATAAAGCCGTCGATCGGGTCGACGAGATAGAGCACTTCGACATCGTTGGCGCGGAAGTAGTCAAGATGGGGGCTGCGCGAGACCGATTTTAGATCCTCGCCGAGCACATAGTAGATTGCCTTCTGCTCGCTGCCCATGCGCGCCTTAACTTCTTTGAGCGAGATCCAGGCACCATCTTCCGTCTTGCTGCTGTGGAAGCGCAGCAGTTCGACCAACTGTTCGTGACTCTCCGGATCGCTGGCGACCCCCTCTTTGAGGAAGGGACCAAACTCTTGCCAGAAGGTGCGATACTTCTCCGCATCATTTTCGGCGAGATTCTTGAGATCGCGGAAGAGACGACCGGTCAGCGCCTTTTTGAGTTGACGCAAAACCGGGTTGCTCTGCACCATCTCGCGCGAGACGTTGAGTGGCAGATCTTCCGAATCGACCACCCCTTCGACAAAGCGGAAGTACTCGGGCAGCAGATCCTTGTTGCGCTGCTGGATCAGGATCTTGCGTGAATAGAGGCGCAGGCCGTGATCATTTTGCGTAAACATGCCCCGTTCGCGCTTGCTCGGCACAAAGAGAATGCTGCGCACGCTGACCGGTGCATCGGCGACGAGATGAATATTGAGCAGCGGCTCATTCATATCGTAGGTAAGCTGCTGATAGAAATCCTTGTACTCCTCCGCCGTCACCTTGGAGGCCGATTGACGCCAAAGCGCGGTCTGCCGGTTGGCAACCTTGGGCGCGTCGATCGTCTGTGGCTCGTCGCTCTCCTCGGCATCTTCCGCCGGCGGTGGTGTTACCTTGCCGACATAGATCGGAAAAGAGACATAGTCGGAGTGCTTCTTGATGATCTGTTCGATGCGCCAGCTGTTGGCAAACTCTTCGGCGTCCGCTTTGAGCTTGATGAAAATGGCGGTCCCGCGGTCGGCTTTCTCGGCGGGGGTGAGGGTAAACTTGCTGTCGCCGGTCGACTGCCAGGTCCACGCCTGATCATCGGCGCGGTAGGAGCGCGAGGTGACGGTCACTTCCTCGGCGACCATAAAGACCGAATAGAAGCCAACGCCAAATTGACCGATGATCTCCTCGACGGTCGCCTTGCCATTCTCCTTGGCGCTGTTGAGAAAGCTCTTGGCACCGGAGTGGGCAATCGTGCCCAGATTCTCGATCAGCTCATCGTGGTTCATGCCAATGCCGGTGTCGGCGATGGTCAGCGTCTTGGCGTCGCTGTCGACGGTAATGTGAACCGCCAACTCCTTGTCGGCATCAAGCACATCGTGGTTAGTTAACAACTCAAACTGGATGCGGTTGAGCGCGTCCGAGGCGTTGGAGATGAGTTCACGCAGAAAAATTTCACGGTCCGTATAGAGGGAATGGGCCAGAATATCGAGTAGCTGTTTGACTTCAGTACGGTATTCGAGCGCCTCTGGGGCGGGCGTTGCCGTCTCGTGGATCGTTTCGGTCATTGCAAGGCTCCTTGGGTAAGTGGGTTACACGCGAACAGGCCACATGCCGGTGGGATCAACATGGGGTTGGCGCGACTGCATTTGGTTATGGAGGAACGATACCACAAGAAGCAGCGGATGAGTGCTAGCGAAACGTTAGAAAAGTGTTACTGTTATTCACAACACAAACGATGTTCCTGAGCGGTATCGTTTTTTGTTTCAAGTGCGAATAGCCCTCTACACGGATCGGTCAGGTTCCTAGGGGAACCGGTTCCTCATCTGGGAGTCGGTAGCGTTTTATGTTGAGGGTGGTTTCCTTCGCCGCGACGTGTGCCAGGTCGTACTGCGTTTGTAGCTGCATCCAGCTTTCTGGGCTGCGCCCGAACGCCTTGGAGAGGCGCATGGCCATTTCCGGGGAGATGCCCGCATGTCCGTTGAGCAGCAGGGAAAGTGTTTTGCGCGTCACCCCCAGCCCTTTGGCGGCCTGGGTAACAGTAAGCCCCAGCGGGGTGATACATAAATCTCGAATGATCTCACCGGGGTGCGGTGGGTTTTTCATCGGCATGTTTCGTAACTCCTAGTGATAATCGATATAATCCACATCCCATATATCGCCTGTCTCGAAACGGAAGACGACGCGCCAGTTATCGGACACGTTGACCGCATGGAAGCCTGCCAGGGTGCCTTTGAGGGGGTGAAGTCTCAACCCCGGTAGATCGATGTCATCGAGCGTGTTGGCGGTATTCAGCACTGCCAGAATCTGTCGCAGGCGCTTGGCGTGTGCCTGCTGTACGCCTTTGGTCTGGTCGTCGTTGTGCAGTGCTTCCAGCCCCTTGTGTCGAATGTTCCGTATCATCCTAGGATTGTACCACGTTACGTTGCGGGTTACAAGTTAGATTTGATCATGCGTGAAAGGCAGTGTATCCACATAAACCGTAGCCTTGGCCCTTTTGTATTTGTTTCAGTGGGGCACCGGCTCTATAGGCCAACTGTGCAAAGGTTCTTCGGATGTTGTGGGGAGTGTAGCCGGGGAAGTATTTATCTACTCGCTTATTACTAAGCGATCAACTTCGGCAGCACCAGAAGTGCGTAAGCGGCAATGCCCAGCCAGAAAATCAGTGTCGCGTTCGGGCGCAGGCTGGGCGGTTTGGGGCGTCGGTTCATGGGGGAAGCTCCTGATAGCGCTGGACTTTTTAGCAGATCAACGATAGCAAGAGCGTACCATGAAAGCCGCGCCACAGAGATGACGATTATCTGTCAGCTCCCTTCGTCTCCCATTCCTTACATTAATTCAAGCCCTTTATCCAACACGCAAACGGATTTAATTTTCTGCAACATCTCAGCAAAATCAGAAGGTACCTACCCAACCTGCCTATCCAGTTTCTGCGGCATCAGGTAATAGCCCATAGCGGCCATAATGAGATTTACGCTTTCAAATTTTGGGTTTCCCTTGCTCTGAAAAGTCTTTCTGTACACCATTTCGCGTCATGCCCGTTTGCTCTGCGAGTGCAGAAACCCCTTTGACGCGAGCAATCATGCGCAACTGGGCGAGTAAGGCGGCTGTGTTCTGATCTTTGGCGTATTCTTCAAAAGCAACCGCAAGATACCCATCAATCTCATCCGGATGCTCACGATAGTATTCCTCTGAAACGTCATCTAACGTTCTGTCGGTGCGTTTTTTAGCCATTGTCTTGATAATCCTTCCATTTCCCACTCACACCCGCGGCATGCGCATCCGAAAGGGCCAGCGCGCCGCGCTCACCGCCGGCTGCGACACTGGGGCCGGCGCGTTGACAAAGCCAAAGAGGATCCACGCCGTTGCGATACAGCCGGCACTCAGGATAAAGATCCCGCTCGGCGGCATGCCCAGGTGCAGCAGCACGGCGCTGAGGAAGGGGGCGAGGATGCCACGCATGCCAATCGTCGTCGACTGGATCACCGCGTATTCGGTGATACGATCGGGGTCGGCCAGTTGGATGCCGGCGTTGATGCGCCCCAATTCAAAGCCGCCAGAGGTGATGCCGCGCGCAATAAAGGCGGGGATCAACATCCACGCCGCACCGGCCCAGATGTAGACGAGCGGCTGGATGATCGAGATGGCGCAGGTCGCGCGCATCACCGCCAGCCCGCCACGACGGTCGAGAAAGCGCCCCCAGATCAGATAGCTAACGAGCCAGAGGACGGACTCGACCAGCCCCAGCATGCCGAGTGTGCTGTAGGAGAGTTGCAGGCGGTCGACCTGGACAAGGGGATAGACCGGCCAGGCGAGCATCGTGCCGAGGCCATAGAGGGCAAAGCTGAAGAGGTAGAGGCGAAAGCGTGGATCATTGCGCACAATCTCCCCCAACTCGCTAAAGGTTTTGGTCTGGCGCGGCGGCAGGGGGCCTTCATCGACGCGCAGCCGCATAAAGAGCAAGACCGAACCCAAGCCGAGGATACAGGCGACGGGAAAGAGCACGGGGTGGCCGACGCGGTCGAGCGCCCAGCCGGCGAGTGGTGTCACCAGTAGGATGGCTAGCACCTGCCCCATACGCACCGTTGACATCACCTTGCCGCGCACCTGGTCCGGGTAGATCTTTTGCAGGATACGGGTGTAGCCGGGGATCACAAAGCCTTCGAGCAGCCAGAAGAGCGCGCCGATCACGATGATCGGCACGGCGCCTTGGAAGAAGGCGACCAGGATAAAGAGGGCGCGCGCCGTAAACCAGCAGGCGAGGATCACCGTCATTGTGCGGCGGCGGCGCATGACGATGATGCTGAGTGACGAGGTAATTGAGCCGAGGAATTGCAGCGCGGCGTAGAGCGCCAGCATATCCGGCGACGCGCCCAGCCGGCGCAAGATCACAGGGATAAAGGGAATCGTACAGGCATAAAACGCGCCGTAGGCCAGCGCAACGAGCACTTCGGTGTGCATGTTCCGACGCACATCAGCGGGCAACGCGCCGGTCATCATACCTTCGAGATGGCGACCGGCGCGGCGGAACAGAAGAGTCATGGGTTCCTCAGATTCAGTTGGGGTGGTGGGGGGATCGTCATTGAGCCACAGAGAGCACAGAGAGCACAGAGAGCACAGAGAGCACAGAGAGCACAGAGAGCACAGAGAGCACAGAGAGCACAGAGAGCACAGAGAGCACAGAGAGCACAGAGAGCACAGAGAGCACAGAGAGCCTGGGCGGTGGACGATCCGGTTAATCAATTCTGCGCATTATATCCTGCGGTGGCTGGGTGAGCAATGTGACTAAATTTGCGTCGATGAATCCTGGAAAGCGAACGTTTGTGTTATAATCCCTTTATGATTATGGATAACGGACGCTATGAGTATGATGAGATCAGCGATGTACTAGAGGTCTATTTTGCTGAAAAACGCCTGGCTTGGACCATTGAACTAACCCCCAATATTATGGTCAGCATCGATCGTTCAATCAGACAAGCAATCCAACTGACGTTGATGGATTACAGTGAGTTGGTGCGCATTACAGAAGAAGGCCCGCGAAGTTTTCCCATCACTGGGTTAGTGCCCATGCCGACCGACGAGCGGCGCTTGGTTTTGGAAATCCTGACTTCATCTCCGGTTAAGGAATGGCTCGATGTATCTACCGTACAGATGTTGCCCGATTCGCCGTTTACGGTCACCCATCTCGAACCGCCACCGCCGGCATTGCGCGACTTGGTCGCGGTCTTTGCCTGATAGGCGTGACCAACGATTGTAACCCCTTAGCCTTGAACTAAAGTTCAGGCTGATAGCGCAAGTCGGCTTAAGCCGACTTCAGTTGTTAGCCCGAACTTCAGTTTAGGGCGAGGAGTGGCTGCGTAGCTATCAACAATTTAAGATTTACGCAATTCTCTGCAACAAATTACCTACTCGACCGGCGAAGTGCGTAAGCATTATTGAGAGTACTTTTGAAACCCACGTGAAGCAACACCCAATGACCCCATCTGCCCCTACCACATCCACCCCCCAATTGACTGCACAGCAGCGCGCCATCGTGGCCCACAACAGCGGGCCGGCGCTTGTCTTTGCTGTGGCCGGTGCCGGCAAGACGACGGCGATGGCGCATCGCATTGCGCGGCTGGTAGCGGAGCGGGTTTTTCCCGCCGCACAGATCCTGGCGACGACCTTTAACCGCAGCGCGGCCGAGGAGCTACGCGAACGGCTCAAAGCGTGGCCGGGCTGTGAGAAGGTCGATGTGCGCACGCTTCACTCGCTGGGTGGCGCAATTATCAATACCGCCTTTCGCCGTGGTTATCTGCCCCACATTCAAAAGAGTGCCTTTGCACGCATCGATCAGGCGGGTGACCATATTTTGAACAAAGCGCTGGGGGTGGCGCGCAGCAGCAAAACGAGTTATGTCGATGAGCTTAATAATTTTGACCGCCAGGAGTTCCAAACGATGCTTGGCATCTGGAAGGGGCAGTTGGCCTATGCCGACCTGGCCGGGGCACGGCTGCCCAAAGCCGCGGCAGGGATCGCGCGGCAGGCCATGCCACCCAAAGGCAAGGAGTGGTACCTGGCGCTCTATCAGCTCTACGAAGAGGTGCGCCGCGACGAGGGGATGCTCACCTTTGATGACCAGTTGATGAGCGGCTGGGAGCTGCTGATCCGTCACGCCGATCTGCTGAGCGAGTGGCAGGCCCGTTATCGCGCGGTGTTGGTCGATGAGTTTCAGGATGTCAACCAGGCGCAGGCGGAGATCCTCGATCTGCTCACTGCCCCCCACCGCAACTACATGGCGATTGGCGATGATGACCAAACTATCTACGAATGGCGGGGGGCCGACCCCGGCTTTATCCTCAATTTCGAACAGCGTTATCGGGCGCAAGTCTATTTTATGACCGAGAATTTCCGCTGCACCGCCGGGCAGATCGTGCTGGCCAATGGGGTGATCCGTCACAACCAGAAACGTCGCGTCAAAGAATTGCAACTGACCCAGGGCTTTGACGGTGTTACCGCGGTCTACGCCCACGCCGACGCCGAGAGCATGGGTAGCGCAATTGCGCAGCAGGTGGTGGCCGCCCAACAGGCGGGGCTGGCGCTGAAAGAGATCGCGATTCTCGTGCGTGTCTATTCGCAGACACCGCCGGTCGAGCAAGCGCTGATCACCCTCGATATTCCCTATGTTGTCGAGGGCGATCTGCCCTTTTATCTACGGCCGGAAGTGCAGGCGCTGGTTGACTATTGCCGGCTGGCCTTTCTCGAAAAGCAACTGGCCACAGACGGCGCGCTTTCGCCGGAGCAGGCCAAGCAACTCAGCCAGAGTTGGCGGCAAATCTACTGGCAGCCTAAGCGCTACATTAGCCGCGATCTGGCGCAACAGATCGAAGCGCAGGTGATTCGCACGGGGCAACCGCTACGGACGACTTTGCGTCTCTTTGCCACCCAAGCATCGGCCAGCGTCGGCGAAAAATTGACCCAACTGGGCGAGACGATCCATTGGCTCGCCGACGCGCTACCCTCCGGTCGCAACGCCGAGCAGCCCGCTGCCAAAATTTTGCGCGAGTTGGATGATCGGCTGGGCTATCGGCGCTATTTGGAGGAGGAGAGCGGCTTTGCCGAGAGTGGCGCGGCCCGTGCTGACACGGTGACCGCCTTTCTGGAGTATGCCGAAGGCAAGGGCAATCTGTTCACCTTTTTGCAGACGTTGCGTCAATTGGCGGCGCGCCAGCCGGGGAAGGCGGGCCATCGCGTGCAACAGAACAGCGAAGACAAAGTGACGATCACCACGATCTTTCGGGCCAAGGGACGTGAGTGGCCGGTGGTGATTGTGCCCCACTGTAACGAGGGCTTTCTGCCCTACAAGACCGCCGATAATATCGAAGAAGAACGACGGCTGCTTTACGTTGCGATCACCCGTGCTCGCCGCGATTTGCATCTGCACTACACCGAGAAGTTTGAGATTTCGCCCTTTCTCCTGGAGGCCCAACATGTGGCGTTGCTAGGGGCGGTGCGGCGGTTGGCCACCGCAGCGGACAAACCTCCCGAAAGCTGGGACGAAGGCGATCAGCGGGCGATTGCCGCTTATACCGAGCCGCTCAACCTTGGCAGCTACTTTGGTGACTGGTCAGGCTGGCAGGAGCCGCAGCGTCAACAGGCCGCCGGCTCGATGATGGCCTTCTTCCGTCGTGTCGCCGATCAGAAGCTCTTTGGTCGCCTGAAACTGCGCCCAAACTTTGCCGATTTTTGGCGCAGATTGGCTGCAGGTAACAGTTCAGCGACTCCACCCGCGGCGACCAACTCTGCCCGCACCAAACCTTCTAAGCCACGGCAAGTCGCTTCGGCCCAATCGACGGGGCGTGGGCGCACAAATTCGCGTAAGGCCAACAAACAGCCAGCCTGGGAGAGTGGGATGCGGGTGCGTCACTCGGCTTGGGGCGCGGGCACCGTGATCAGCGTACTCCACACCTTTTCGCCACCGGCGGTCTGGGTGCGCTTTGACGAACGGCGCGGTCCCAAACGCTTCCCCGCCGATACGGAAGAGTTGCGATTGCTCTGAGGCAGATGAATGGTAAATAAAGTGGTAAACGGAGGCTGAGCTTCGTCCTGAGCCGGTCGAAGGGCTTGTCGAAGCCGGAACCGCTCCCCCTTCGACAAGCTCAGGGTCCGCTAATTACCTAGTTACTCAAATAACCTTCATCAATGGCTGCTAATATTGCAGATACTTCAGATCAAAGCATTGGCCTGGCGACACAATTTGTACATCTACCTCTGGGGCGATGGCGTGAGCGTGATCGGCAAAGCGCTGTGGCGGCGTTGTGAGAAAATTGGGCTGCAACCAGCCCATGCCCAACGGATGAAGTGTGCCCCAATGGATCGGCACGGCCAAGCGCGGCCGCAGGAGGGTTAACGCTTCGGCGGCGCGGATCGGGTCCATGTGACCAGTGCCTAACGTTGGCCCCCAACCCCAAACCGGCAGCAGCGCCACATCCAGCCCCGTCCCGACCTGCTCCATATCTGGAAAGAGATCGGTATCCCCGGCGAAGTAGATGCGATGGGTGCCATCCACGAGAAACCCAATGCAATCGGCTGTTGGCCCAAAGGGTGGTCGCCGCCCGGCATGAACGGCATAGGTCGCCTCAACGCTTACTGGACCCACCCACGTCCGCTGCCCGACTGCCAATTCGGTGACATGCGGAAAGCCTTTTCGTTTGAGAAAAGCGGCCGTGCCCGCCGGCGCAATCAGGCGCGTTTCGCGCCCGACAAGTTCCAATGAGGGAATGTGCAGATGGTCATGGTGCATGTGGGAGAGCAAGACGGCATCGATCTGGCCAACTTTGCCCGCGTTCGGCAGCAGATGGTTACGACGCAAAAAGCCGCTAATGCGGCGGGAGAGGATCGGATCGGTCAGCAGCCGGATGCCATTGATCTCTAACAATAAGGTGGCATGGCCCACATAGGTGATACGCGCAGCTTGATTCATGTTGTGATCATATCACCAACTGATCATACCAGAAGTAGCCACCTTCTCAATTCTTGGGCGCGTACTGGTGGACGTAGGCGATTTTCATCAGCGGCCAATCAATGGGATAATCAAGATACGTGTATCATTCGTCGGGCCACGGTATACCGTGGCCCGACGAATGAAAATGGAACCCAACCAAAGGAGTCACAAATGTCTGTACAATCTGACAACAGCCGCTTTGCCGTATCGACTTGGAGCCTGCATCGTACCTTGGGCCGGCCGCCGATTACCGGGCCAGATTCGCCGCCAACGACTGATGTATCAACCGCTGAGGGCGCACTGCCGCTACTCGACTTGCCCGCGCACTTGCGCGAGTTCGGGATTCACAAGGTGGAGATCTGCCATTTTCATCTGCCCACGCGCGATGCCGCCTACCTGGCAGAATTACGCGGCGCGCTCGAGGCATCCAATATCACGCTCTGGCAATTTCTGATCGATGGCGGTGATATCACCCATCCCCGCTATGCCGATCGCGATATCGCTTGGATCAAAGAGTGGATCGACGTTGCCGCTGCCTTGGGGGCCACCCGTGCGCGCGTCAGCGCCGGCCGCGCCCAACCGAGTGCTGAAGCCTTTGCCCAGAGTAATGCAGCTTTGGCCGAGCTGGCTGACTACGCGGCTGCGCGTGATGTGCGCTTGATGACCGAAAATTGGCAGACCCTGCTGGCTAATCCGGAGGCCGTCTTTGCCGTGCTCAACGGGCTGGATCATGTGGGGTTGCTGGCCGATTTGGGCAATTGGAGCGCACCGACCAAGTACGATGATCTGGCGCAGATCCTGCCGCGCTCCGAATCTTGCCATGCCAAGGCGCACTTTGATGCGCCCAGCGATGAAAACGCACCCATGGCTAGCGGTATGGATCGGGAGGATTACACGCGCTGTTTGGAACTTTGCCAAGCCGCCGGCTTTAGCGGCCCCTATTCCTTGATCTACGATGGTCCCAATGCCAACGAGTGGCAAGGCTTACGGGCCGAGATGGCGGTCGTGGCGGATTATCTATAAGTCCAAATAAACACCTATCCACGAAGAGGCACGAAGACACACGAAGAGGATTCACTTTTCTTCGTGTGTCTTCGTGCCTCTTCGTGGATCATCTGTTTTTGGCGATGGTAGGCAGAACGCTCACTACAAGCGCTTAACATGGCTGCAACCCGTTCCCGATATAGTCATGTTGCTTTGGTTTCGTGTACAATCAGGACACAGAGAGTTTTGTCCAACAACCGACATTAAAGGGAAGACCATGTTATCGCTTGCTGAAAAGATTGTCTTTGTAGCGCTCACCGTGGGTGCATTGGCCTATGCCTGGATTGATTTTCGCAATGTCTATCGCGTGATCCGGCGCGGCGATGGAACGTTGCCATCGCGCGCCGCTGTGGAGGAACGTGTCAAGGCCGCATTGACCAAATGGCTGACATTGGCTCCCACTTGGAAAGCCCGCCCAATTGTCAGCGCGCTCCACGCGCTGATCGCTTGGGGCTTTGTCTTTTACTTTCTCGTCAACGCTGCCGATCTGCTGCAAGGCTTCTTCCCCATCACCTTTTTAGGGCGTGGACCCTTGGGTCAACTCTACCGTCTGCTGGCCGATCTGGCCACGGCAGGCGTGCTCGTTGGAATGCTCTACTTCCTGGTGCGTCGCTTTGTTTTGCAGGCACCGGCCCTCAAGTATCGCAGCAATGTCAAACTGCACAAGAAGGTACAGGCCGGTGCGATCCGCCGTGATTCGTTGATCGTCGGCCTCTTTATTCTCTTTCACGTTGGCTTTCGGCTGGTGGGTGACAGCTTTGCGGTGGCGCTCCACGGTCCCGATTGGGGGCGTCCCTTTGCGCAGGCGCTCAGCTTGGCCTGGAGCGGCTGGGGGCAAGATGCACTGGTTGTCGGTGAACATCTAGGTTGGTGGGGCGCGCTCGGCTTAATCCTCCTCTTCATCCCCTACTTTCCCTACACTAAGCATTTTCATTTGATCATGTCCGGCGTGAACTTTGCCACCAAGCCGGAGCGCACCTCGTTAGGCGCATTGGAGCCCGTTGATTTTGACGATGAAACGAACGATGAATTTGGCGTCACCAAGATCGAAGATCTGCCGTGGACCCATCTCGTTGATGCCTACGCCTGCATTATGTGCAACCGCTGCCAGGATGTCTGCCCCGCCTATGTCACCGGCAAAGAGCTTTCGCCCGCGGCGCTAGAGGTCAACAAGCGCTACTATCTCAACGAGCATCTCGAAGAGTTGGCTGCGGGTGCGACGAGCGAATTCAACCTGCTCGACTTTGCGATCAGTGAGTCGGCTGTATGGGGCTGTACCGCCTGTGGCGCCTGCATCGACATCTGTCCCGTTGGCAACGAGCCGATGTTTGACATTCTCAACATGCGCCGCTACCAGGTGTTGGTCGAGGATAAGTTTCCTAATGAACTGAAAAGCGCCTTCCGCGGGATGGAGCGCAACGGCAACCCGTGGAATCAGTCTGCGCGCGACCGGCTGAAGTGGGCTGCAGGGCTCGATGTGCCAACGGTTGACGAGAACCCGGAACCGGAACTACTCTGGTGGGTCGGCTGTGCGCCCGCCTACGACCCGCGCGCCCAACAAGTTTCGCAGGCCTTTGCCAAGATCCTCAACGCCGCCGGTGTCAACTATGCCGTGCTTGGTGAATCGGAAGTCTGCACCGGCGATTCGGCCCGCCGCGCCGGTAACGAATATCTCTTCTACGAGATGGCCAAGGCAAATATTGAGACGCTAAACCCGATTATGGCCGGCAAAACAAAACGCATCGTCACCACCTGTCCCCACTGTCTGCACACCCTTGGCAAAGAGTATGGCCAATATGGCGGCCACTACGAGGTGATCCATCACACGCAGTTGCTCTCCGAGTTGACGGCACAGAAGAAGATCAGCGTGAAGCGGGCGCTTAACGAGGAGAGCGGCGAATTTGACCGTATCACCTTCCACGATCCCTGCTATTTGGGGCGTCACAACGGGATTATCGACGCGCCCCGTCGCGCTCTCGGCAGCACCGACGCCTTTATCGTCGAGATGCCGCGCCATGGCAAACAATCCTTCTGCTGTGGGGCCGGCGGCGCGCAGATGTGGAAAGAAGAAGAGCATGGCGAAGGGCCGAACGCTGAGCCGGTCAACGTCAACCGCTTCCGCGAGGCCGAAGCGACCGGCGCGCAGACGGTTGCCGTCGGCTGCCCCTTCTGCCTGACCATGATGAGTGACGCCGCCAAGGGTGGGAAAAAAGGCGTGGTGGTGAAGGATGTGGCTGAGGTGATCGCGGAGCGGCTGGGGTAACATTTTTACAGCACAAATGGTGCAGATCTGGGATTGCCATTGGATTCTGGCGTTTTTGTTGGTGTCCGAGTGACGACCGAGTACTGCTCCTGCAAAGGTAAACTCTGAGTTTGTAGGTGCTCCTCTTGCCTGACTTTTTGGATAAATTCTAAAGCGCTTTGCATAGACATAGACTGATCACTATCTCGATTTCTTTGCGATAAAAGTGTAGAGACGCCCAGGCGTACGCATCCTTTTTGATACATGATGTGCTAACTGATGCAGGAGCCAACGGCCCAATGGGTGCCTTTCATCTGTAAGGTAATGGGTGGCGCGGTTGCCCAGGCGGCGGGTAAGCGGCTGGCAACACTTTTGTTGCCATTGATGGCGCGCCATGGGGTAATAGTTAATGACACTTTCCAGTGGGCCTAATATCTTTATGATCTGCAAATCAACGGTACTGATAGCCGTTACATATTCGCTGAGCGTGTAAGCGTATTCCTTACCATAATATCGGTGAAGCGGATGATTTTCGAGAAAGATGGCTAAATCTTCCTGCGTGTTAATTACATGTTCTCTAGTGGCGATAAAGCAGCCACCAGGTTTTAAAACACGCGCTGCTTCTCGACAAAGTTGTGACAGGTTAGCGGCATGGTGTAACACCTGACGGCAGTAGACTAAATCAAATGTGTTGTTAGCAAAAGGTAATTGCTCACCGTATTCCTCGATAACTTGAATGAAACGGTTTGACTGCTTCGCTAATGCCCGAATTGCATTGGCGCCAACAAGCGGACTTGGATCGGGCTCTACGGCAGTCACTCTCCAACCATCCCTCGCCAATGCATAGCTGCTAATTCCTCGGCCAGCGCCAATGTCTAACGCTAAACCCTGGGGAGTGGGTAAATATTCTCGTACTGTTTTCCACTCCTCACTGACAGCAAATCTCGCCGCAGCCATCGATAAAGGTTTATCAAGGTAATGTTCCTTCGCAAAGGCGATTCCTGCTGGTTGTGACTGCAACCATGCTACCGTTTCTTCCCAAGACATTCTCATTTGTCAGTTAACTCCTGGCGTTTCGTCTCACTTGTTTAGCATTCACTGTGCGCTAAACAAGAATAGGGATACTTTGTACATGGTTCATTCCTATAAAGTGGGAAATGCAAAAAAATTGCGTAAAACAAACCATTCCATGCTGTCGAGATTGCGCTGCCAGTGCGCGGCAAGGAGCAACGCGTATTGCTGCAACAGATCCGCAACTTGGTCGTTATGGTTGCCTGGTGACAGGGTCAGCGGCTCTAAAAATTCAAAGGTGATTTGGCCATTCACCTGCATTGTGGCAAACGTTGGCACAATTGCAGCACCACTTTGCAATGCCAATTCTGCAATACCGGGGCGAAAAGGGCGCATCCGTCCATGAAAGGGTGCTTGAATACCTCCCTCGCCCTCTGTATCATCGGCAAGCACAATGGCCAGGCCGCCACGCGTTAATACCTGTTGTGCATGATGCAATTGCCCTGCCCGCACCGCGACCTTGGAGAGTGGCCCTCCTTGAGCCATTGCTAGGGCCAGATCAGGCAAGCCTGCGTCAACTAAAGATTTAGGACCAAGGTTGCCAATGATCGCTAGTTCGCGTTGCCGAAAGGAGTCGATCTGTAGCAAGAGCCGGCGCAATTGGGTGTGAGGAAAGGCGATGACAGCGCCGCGTCCCTGCGCACTGGCTTTCGCTAAGATGGCCGCACCTCGAATCGTAACCCACTGCTGAAAGAGCGACGGCTTCGCCAATGCTTGCTGGCGCCACAGGGGCCATGTGTTGACCATGAGGCTCTGTTGGATTGCCAAAGCCGGGTCCCCGATCAGATCAACCTCGTTGAGAGACCGCCGGATGAGCTCGACCTCATTGCCAAAGACCGTATCGCGCCACGGCGACGAGCGTGTGATCTGTTGCAAAAGGTGCGTGCCCAGGCCATAGGGTAAGGCGTGGCCGCGTACCTGTGGCCCACGGTGCAACAGGTGATGATGTAACCATTGCCGGTGGTTGGCACGTGACCACCGCTTGGATGGTGGCTGGGGAATGGCGTAGCGATCGTTGCTTGGTATACAGGCTGGTTCAGCTACTGCTGCTGACGGCTGCGATAACAAGCGGGCCAGGTGAGCAATCGTCGGCTGGCGTGCCAATCGCTCGATCGGTACAGCGTATCCCGATTTTTCTTCCACTAGCAGCAAAAGTCGCATCAATGCCAGTGAATCGAGTCCCAATTCAGTAAAGGACCGCTGTGGATCAAGCGCGGCTGTGGCCGTCATCGCCGAACAGAGTGACAGCAGGGTGGTTTCCCATGCCGTACTGTCCATTGTGGCTGGATCTTCTTCGGTGAAAAGTGCTGCAATTGTTGGCACAAAGCCGGCCTGCTGATAGTTCTGTTTCGTGGCAGCACGGGCGATTTTCCCACTGGTCGTGACTTCGATCAAGCCGCGGGAGACAAAGCGCAGGTCGGCGAGGATAAGATCAGCGGCTTCCCGTACTTGCTGCTTGATCTGCCCCGCATAATGTTTTTGGGTTGCTTCATCCAACTGTTTGCGCAATTCACAAACCAGCACCGGCACTTCCGTGCCCAGGCTGTCGTCCCGAAGGCCAAAGGCTGCAGAACGGTGGAGTTGCTGTCCTAATACCGTTTGGGCAATGGCTTCAATCGTGTGAGGCGAGATATTTTTGCCACCGCTGATGATCAGATCTTTCTTGCGGTCGAGGAGGTAGAGTTGACCATCTGCTAGATAGCCAATGTCGCCGGTGCGGAACCAGCCATCTTTTCGCGACACGGCTGTAGCTTCCGTCTGTTGATAGTAGGCAGAAAAAAGGCTATTGCCGCGGACGCCGATTTCACCGACCTGTCGCTCCCCAAGCCTGTTGGCATCTTCATCTAAAATTGTGATTTCTGTGCCATCAAAAGGAATTCCACAACTTACAACGGCTTGGGCGTCATGATCATCCGGCGCAACCGTTATCGCCACGCTGTCTGTTCGCAATGGGGTACGGGCAATCCAATCCGGCTGTAGCCCTTCCTGAAAGGACGAATGAGATACCCCGAGAACATTTTCGGCCATGCCATAGCCAACCATCAATGCCTTGGCGTCAAGCCCAAAAGGTGCAAAGCGTTTGACAAAGTGCTGTACGATTTCGATCTGTACCGATTCTCCGCCGCAACCCAATGTTTGCCAACTGTTTAATTCCAGGCCAACTAAGTCCTGTTCGCGAATATGGCGAACAGAGTGCGCAAACGCAAAGTTTGGCATCCAACTCATCGTCCCGCGGTAGGTGTGAATGGCGCGCAATAAGGTGATCGGTCGGCGGAGCCAGAGATCTGGTGGTATCGTGACGGAAAGACCGCCCATGATTAGGGGAAGCAGCAGTTGGGTGACTAGACCCATATCATGAAAAAAAGGTAACCAACCTACATTTATGCTTTCTTGGCCAAAGGGGAAGCCCTTCGCTAGCGCCGCAAGATTATTGAGGGCCGCGCAGTGGGAGATGACCACCCCCTGTGGCAGCCCGGTCGTGCCGCTGCTGAATTGGATGTAGGCAGTTTCGCTCACCACGCCGATTGGTGCTAAAGGGACCGACTCTGTATCCGGCAATGTGTGATCATCGATGGTTGTGATTTGACAAGGCAACGTGCCCACAATGGATGCCAGATTATCTTGTAGGGGTACGGTCGTCAGCACGTGCTTGGCCCCCGTCTGCTGGATCAGGACAGCAAGCCGTTTCTGATAAGCTGTAGGGGCTGAATGGCTGGGAAGGTAGGAGAAGACCGTCGGCACAACGCCACAAGTCATGGCAGCGAAAAAGGCGACAGCTAGTTCATAGGAGTGTTGGAAGATCAGGATCGCTAGTTCACCGGGCTGCATCTGGCGCTGCCTGAGCAACCCGGCGGCGCGGCGGATATCCTCCCCCAAACGCGCATAGGTGATCTCCTTTGTTTCGCCACCGGCACCGATGAAGCAGAGTGCGATCTGTTTCGGTCGCGCCTGAATTTGCGCGCTTAATGCATCGGGAAGCGATCTAAAATCGGTTAGCTGCATAATTACGACTCGTTAGCGATCTCTATTCAAAACAGTACGGGCAGGGATTTCAGCCCATGAATCAAATACGATTCCTCCCACTCAGGAGTACTATTGCATAGAGCCATATGTGGCAAGCGTCGCACGAGTGTAGCGATGCCAATTTTCGTGACCAACAGCGCTAGCCGTGCGCCAATGCAGTAGTGCATCCCGCGCCCAAAGGAGAGGTAGTGGTTTGGTATTCGATCGATGTCAAAGCGTTCTGGATCTGGAAACTGCGCTGGATCGCGGTTGCCCGCGCCCAACAAAAGCTGTACCCCCTGACCCTTCCGTAAAAGTCTGCCCTCATATTCAACATCGGTCAGCACGGTACGCGACATAATTTGTGCCGGACTATCATAGCGTAAGCATTCGTCAACTGCGTTTTCAATGAGTTCTGGCTTCTGCTGTAGTCGCTGTAGCTGGTCCGGATGACGCAGCAGTGCAAACATCCCGTTGCCAATGGCATGCTCCGTCGTCAAATAGCCGGTGATAAGTAGTAGAGTATAGTTTGCCAGTAGCTCATCTTCACTCAACAGTCCGTCTGCCTGCGCCTGCAACATTGACTCGATAAATTCAGCTCGTGGCTGCCGTTCGAGTTGCTTGTCTGCAATCAACTGGCGAAAGTACTGAAATAATCCCATCAGCGCCAACTGACTGCGTCTACTGGTTGCCAGATCAATCTCGATATCAAGTGCACCTGCCACGCGATGGGCCCAAGGCAACAGGCGCGCACGATCAGTTTCAGGAATTGCAAGGATTTCCGAGATGATGGTGGACGAGAGGGGAAAAGCATAGTCACGCACAATATCAAAGTTGTCTGCATCCCCTGCTTGATCGATCAGTTGGTCTGCCACCGATTGAATGCGCGGGGCAAGTTTTGCGGTCTGCTCAATGGTAAATGCTTGGTGAAATTGCTTGCGCATGCGTGTATGATTGGGTGGGCTCTTGAGATTAATCCAGAATGTGGTGAGGCGTTGCGTTTCCGCTTGCTGTGCTGCTAAATGCCGAGCTTCAACCGGCAAATGTTGCCATTGTGTAGGAGCAACCGGAGGCCGATCCACGTTGAAATGACCGAGTCGGCTATCTTTAAAGAGCTGGTTGATATCGTTATGGCGCGTGATCAGCCAGTCATTTTTCGTTGGGCGGAAACAGATGGGATCCTGCTCGCGTAACTGCCGATATAGAGGGTAGGGATTGGCGCGAAAGATTGCGCTGCGCGGATCAAATTGCACATTGGAGATTGCGGTGGTAGACATCTCTATTTGGCCTCTGCAACAATATCAATTAGTGGGTTGAACTGACACCATCTGGCTGGTGCTTGCAACGCCGTTTCAACCATATTTCTCAAGGCACCGAGTTGCCCCGGTGGTGTATGATCCCCGTAGACACGGTCTAGATTTTTCTTCCAGTATAGAATTGTTGGCAGTGACTGGAAACGACGATTTTGTTGAAAGATAATGTGCCACCCAGCCCGTTCTACCATTGCAACAAACGCAGATGGGGTAACCATCTTCATACTACCGTCAAACGCCAAGCCTGAACCGGTACTGTTATCGGCATGGCAGTTCATGGTCACAATCAGGCGGGGCGCAACTGCGTGTAGCTTAGTCAGCAGCGCTTCCTTGTCTTGAATATGAGATAAGACCTCGTGCATAAAAATGATGTCGTAGTGGCCATGGATCGGCTCCGTTTCGATGTTGCTTTGCCGAACATCAAGGCCAATATTGCGGCAATAGGCTGCCTGCGCCGCGCCAAAGGCCAAGCCCTGCACCGTACATTGGCGTTCATTGATGAGCATCATTGCTGGGCCGCCCCAGCCACAGCCGACATGTAAGAGATGGGCACCGTGTTGGATATAGGGATAGAAGTTTCGAATCGTTTGGTGCAATGCATCTTCGATATCATTTTGGCCAGAAGAGTAGCCAAAATGATAATGCAGTTCATCGCCAATAATCTGACGCCATTCGTCAACCGTCTCCTGCGAGTAGAAGGTGTCAAGGTCAACTGTCATTGGAACTAGCAACTCCATTTTTGATGAAACCAGAGGTAGCCCTTGGCGCGAAGGGGGCGGTTGGGCCAATAATCGACTTTCACGTGACTCAAGCGACGCACCATTGCGCTGCCATTGGCCTGTTCTGTCTGCCCAGGCCATTGCAAGAGCGCGACCTGTTTCTCCGGCAGCAATAGATTCCATTCGGCTAAGCGATTCAACAATGTGCGCCAGCGCACCTCTGTTGGTGGCTGCTCAAGCAAAATACATTCCAGCCCAACACGCGGCGCAATCGTACATCCCACATCAAGACAGAGCGTGAATTTGTCAACGTGTGGGGCCAATGTGTCCATCAGCGCGGCGATTTCATCTGGATCGCCGTGCCAGCCGACCTGTGTGAGATAGTTTCCCACTGTCTCAGCGTCTAGCCGTTTGATATTGACCCGCACGGCCGGTGCGGCGCGTGACAACATAACACCAATGTGGCTAACAAATACTGCGTTTGCGCACGCGGCAAAAGTGCGTTGTACATTGGCACGCCATGGGGGCTGAAATGCATCACCCAGGAGCAGACCGAGCGCCTGTTCAGTGGTGATGGCGTGGCCACACCCAGACGAAGCGGCTTGTTTCAGTCCGAAAAAGAGAAGGGGCAAAGGTGATTCGTTAGGCGACTCATGAGATGGCTCATTCGGTGACTCACTTGGCAACCCGTCAGAGATCCCTGTAGGCAAAGTATCTGCATCATATTCAAGCCAGATTTCTGAAAGGGTACTCTGCAGGGCCGAAGAGGGACGGCGACACGCTTCTAGAAACGTTAATAGGCGTACCCACATAGGATCGCTTGATGCACGATTCGCCTCGTTCGCCGTCCAGTGTGCATGGAGCAGAGCAAGCTGACTCACATTTGCCGTGATGCACTGTTGTAGATCCACCTGCCAATCGTCGTCTAGGCGGCATTCAAAGCCGCCAGAGACAATGGGGGCCAAATGACGAGCTGTTTGGTGGATAGCCGCTCGCGCATCCGGTTGGGCCAAGGCGGGGGGCAACTCTGCTAGCAGCGGTGGTAGCAGCGCCGCCAGTGTTGAGGTCGGCACTGTTGCCGTGCCTGTGCTTGATCGGGCGTCACGAGCAATAAGCTCACAGAGCTGCGAAAGTGCCTGTAACGTATCTGGCCGATGCACGGAGCGCAGCGGTATCTGCTTGACAAGTTGCGACAATCGCACAAATTCGCGTGCGCGTGCTGCTTTTGTGAGCACCATTGAGGCAGAGGTATGTTGCACAAGGGTCATCACAGCCGTTGCTGCATCGAGCGGTGTGATAAAGGGCACCTGAAGTCTTTCATTGCGCTCGTGGAGCAGATAGATAGCTTGTAATTGACGAGGAGACTCTGCTGCCGACATACGCTGCGGCAGGTTGAGATACAACTTACCTGGCGCGGTGACATCTTCTTCAAAGACACGCGTGAGCTGAGCGATGGTGCCAACCACAGCCATGGCCGCGTCGGGGTTCAGCCGCAAGCGTGGATAGCCGAGCGGTACTAAAAAGTCATTGCCCTGCTCCACCAGAACCGCCAGATCATCTGCCAGCACCCTGTGCCCCAATTGCGAGAAGGCTGCTGCCGTGGTCGATTTACCGGCCCCCTTTGCACCCAGGATCGCAATGCATCCATCGCCTGTCTCGATGACACTCGCGTGTAGACAGATATGTCCACGAATCGTCATGACACAGGCGAGTACCGGCCCAAGCAAAAATGCTTCCATCTCACAATCAGGTGCGGCCCATGTTACCCAGACTTGACGACCGGTTGGGTCGATTACATATTCAAGCCACTCGATCAGACCGAGGCCATTGTCACCGCTATAGCGCAGCTTGATGTAACAACCATCGCGGTGTTCAGCCGACTGAATGATAGAGCGATGGCTCTCAATGTCATTGTCATAGATGGTCGTCCATGGCAACTGTTGCATGAGTGCGCTGTTTACGGCTTGCTCTCTCAACAGTGCAATCGATAGATCACCGGTGGGTAGATCTATCGACTCCTCATTGGCTAATGGAATGAGCGCCGACAACGGTTGATTAATTTGTAATGTTACGCCATAAACTTGGTAAGTAAACATATTCAATTTCGTGCAAAAAAAACTTGAGGTGATGTAGCAGTTTGCATAGGCAGATGAACGTAAAAGTTTATCTGCCTATGCAGTCCACCGTCATGTTAGCAGACTGGCTTATGCTGCATCGCAATCAGAATGGCATCCATTTTCATTTGGTCAACGCTTGTCATTGAAACCATGTGGCTTAAGAGGCGTAGGACGGAAAGCCTGCGCCATCGTCGGTGGCACCACCACCAGTTGTTTTGGTGAGTTCATTGATATTGCCATAATTTTTCAATTGCGGTGAATGGTACGTCTTTTTCGTGGCATGGCTTTCTTGATGAGTGCTTGGTTCTGGTTGGTTGTTCATAATCAATCTCCTAGATAATCTGAACGTTAGTAAGAATTATGAGTGAACAGCCGCAGAGAAGCTGTTTGCTCCGTGTCGATCCGATCGCTCGGGGTAGATCTGATCGCGCCGATGACGCAACCAGTAGGCAAGCGAAAATACAAAGGATAATTGATCGGAAGCCGCAGGCGTGAGGCTTTCGGTCGCCTGCACCAACTGCAAACATTGTTTGCAATCAACATACGTAGTCATGGCCGGTAGGGCAAGTAGATCGTGCATCCATGCTTGTCGGCCGCGCTGTTGGGCGTAGATATGGCGGGGGTATCCGCGAATCGGTGTCTTTGCGCGCTGTAGAATTGGCTGTGGCAAGCGATCACACATCACCTGGCGCAATAACTGTTTGTTCTGTAGCCAAGGTGTTGAAGCGATACTTTGCAGGTAACGCACCAGTCGTAGATCGAAGAATGGGTAGCGCACCCGCAGCGGCAGCGCTGTAAAACCTGGATCAGAGGCGGCAAAGATATTGGCCCACAGCGGGGCCGTCAACATCCCGGCGCGACCTCGCTGCGTGCGGACTTGAGTTGTGATGCCTTCCCACTGCTCTTGCAACGCGGTGCGTTCAACAAAATCGTGCTGCAACCAACTTGGGAAGGTTGTCGTCGGAGTTACGGGGGGCTCTCTATGTTTTAGATAAGTACGCAGCCCGAAACGGGGTAACTGTCGATGGCGAGTAGCCCACCAAATCTTTTTCCCAATGAAACCAAACCGTTCTCTTGGCGACAATTTTCCCAAATCAGTGGAATTGACATTGAAGGCTGGATCGCCACCAAACCCAGCTAACAAAACGCGACTAAAATCAGCAATGTGTGCACTCATGGCACACTCAACCGACTGACTTGGAATAAATCCAGGCTCAGGTAGCAGGTAGGGTGGTTGGTCGACCGGTAATTGCTGAAAATAGCGATCGGTAGCAAAATACTCGATGGGCAAGTGTAACGCTTCTGCAACCATCCCCGCATAGTGCCCTTCGTCATCTACCACCAACTGCTCATAGACTGCGGTGCAGGTGCGCAAATCAAAGCTTTTGCCCGTTCCTTGCAACCATTGATGTGCCGTGGCCACAATACTGGTCGAGTCCATCCCACCGGAAAGGTGGGCACCCACAGCATTGGTTCGCAAACGGTCGGCAACGGCTTCATCCAGGCGCTCACGAAAGTGTTCGACATACGCTGCTTGCTGTTTGTAATGGATAGGGTCACCTTCTGCTCGCAACTGAAAATACCGTTGTGTGAACGCTGAACTGTCAGCGCAAACAAGCGAATGAGCAGGGGGTAAGCGTTGAATATCAGCAAAGGTCGTTGTGGCGAGATCCATATTCATCATGAACAGGAGGAAATCGCCGATTGCTTGCTCGTTCAACGTATCCGTCACCGCTGGATGTAAACGCAACACGTTGAGCGTGTTGCTAAAGAGTAAACAATTCTGCACCTGGGCATAGTAAAAGGGCACAACCCCAAAGTGATCATGGGCACAGAAGAGCCGTCGGCGTCGCCCATCCCAAAGGCCAAAGGCAAAATCACCCATGAGGTGGTCAAGCGCAGCTTCGCCCCACAGTTCATAGGCGTGGAGCACTAACTCGACATCGGTCGCTGTCGCAGCCCCTTGTGCCCCTTTGGCGCACAGCTTGTCAATCAACGCCTGACGTCCATCCAATCGCACATCTGCCGTGATCCAGACTTGCCCATCCAAGGTGGTGACGCCATGCTCCTGTTCAGATTCAAAGGTTGTACGCAGCAAGGTGTGTCCAAAACCAACGTTGCCATTTAGCCACAGATCTTGGTGATCAGGCCCCCGAAAGATCATGTAACTGGTCATCTGTGCTAATAGATCGCGGTCAACCGGCGCACCGTCCAGGTTGATGATGCCGACAATTCCGCTCATTGCTTGTTCCTTTGCAAACTTGAATCTGACCAGAAGAGAGGTTCGTTGGGGACAATTGCCTGGCGGAAGACTGTATACTCTTGATAGACTTGCATACGCTCATTGAGAGGATAACCCTGATACTCGACCCACGCATGGGCCTGAAATTGACCAGCTTGTTGACGCGTGCCAATCCGTAGATCACATGTGATCCCTTGCTGACGTAAGAGCCACCAGAGGGTCAGCGATCGGGAAAGGCAATTGCCGCCATAGAGACCATAGCGCACCGCCAACTGCAGGGCGCGCACTGGGCCCCGGATCGTGGCGGTTGCCGCGGACGGTGTTAGCACGTTGGTGTGATCGGTGGCACCGTTGCTCCAGCGGCCTAGCCTCGCGTACCAACAGTTAAAGCCAAAAAGACGTACTCCCAACCCCGTAAGCGGCAACAAGCAAACAAATTGCAGAAACAGCCACCGCTCACGGGCCGGTAGGCGTAAAAATCGGGTGATTTGCCGCATAGTGAATTAGGCCATTGCGACTTTGACCAAGCCGGCTTCTGCCAACTCATCAATCAAATGAGCTACGTCCTGGCGTAGTTGTACTTCCGGTACCTCATATTCGGCTAACATCTGGGTCACCACGGGGTCCATGGCACCATGTTGCGCCAATAATTGCCAGATACGTGTGCCAGTTTCATCTAAGCCATGATATTGCTCTGTGGCTAGATTGAGGAGAACGGCCTCATTGTCAAGTACTTGAAATAGAACCTCGGGTGATGTTGTGACAGAGAAGGTTGTTTCCATTGTCGTTCCTTTTGTGATGTAGACCCGCGCTGATTCGTAGATTTGCTTAACTCATCTTACGCAAAAGCACCTTGAACTAAAGTTCAGGCTGATAGTTTAAGTCAGCTTTAGCTGACTGGCGGCGGTCAGGCAGTTGGCTTTAGCCAACTTTGGCTGTTAGCCTGAACTTTAGTTCAAGGCTGTGCAACATGATTTGCTTAACCAAATGCGTTCTATTGATGACGGTGAAGCGAATGAATTGCAAAATGGTAATGAGCGAGGTTATTACGCATTTTCTGTAACGAATAGTTGTAATCATTTTGTCAGTACTGATAGTAGCATAGTTTATGTGGGTTGGATCACAGAGATTTTGCTTACTTTTGTTTGTGTACTCATAGAGAAAATCTTTTAAACTCATACATTGGTACTCGTGTATACAACTGACTGCAATGTATAGCTTTAAATAGTTTATCTATCAGTAGATGGAACTTACTCCGTATCTTGGAGAGTAGTAATTGCTATACTACACCCGTGTCAGAATGAGAAGCGGCGTTTCTATTGCGGTATATGTCAACAAATTAGCCTCGAATGTCATTCCGGCGAAGGCCGGAATCCATCTTCTGTCGAATGGACCCCTGCCAGAGTTTACCCTCACGGAGGTGGGGGCAGGGGTGACCCATTCGCCACCTTGTTCCTTTGCGAAAA
>DAOUCA010000151.1:0-18356 GCA_034432375.1 Caldilineaceae bacterium | reverse complement strand
TTACCATTACCCACAAGTGTGCGGCGAGAGTGGCGTTCCGGGGACGGCACACGCGTTGATGCGTTACCAGAGCGCATCTGTGCCGTCCCCGGAACGCGACCCTACCACCGGCCCACAAAGATATGGGTAAAAGTAAGAGCTTGGGGAGGGAACTGTCACGCCGGCAGCGGCGTCAACGGCTCCTCCCCCAATCTGCGGGAGGTTGGGAGGGGGTGAATCTAAGCCATCAAAACTTCCCTGACACTGTACTACCAAGCCACCCCCCCATCTAACGACCCCCACCTAACCTCCCCCATCTAACGACCCCCCACCTAACCTCCCCCAGTTTAGGGAGGGGTTAGTCGTTAACATTGATAAAATCCATAAAAGTCGCACAAAACTGAACTGCAATGGCACCAGCATTTAACGAGACTAGTTGATTGGTACGATACGATACTGCGATTGGGTGTGGATTGAGATACAATCTTCGTAGTTCAGTAGTTGATGTTTGAAGCCAAGTCGATGGTTGAAGGAGCAGATCATGTCAGTACAATTCGAAAATGAGGTCACCCCTGTGATCGATGTTCGCAATGAGGCTGTTAGCGAGAGTGCCAATCTATTTCTCGCCGCGCGCCGATTGCTCTTAGCGAGCCTGGGTGCCGTGGCGCTATCGATTGATGAGGCGAATGACTTTGTCGAAAAATTGGTTGCCCGTGGTGAGATCGCCGAAAGTGACAGCCAAGCTCTCCTCAACGAGCTACGCACGCGGATTGTGCAAAGCCGTGAAAGCAGCAGCGCCACCAATGCCCGCGCCAAAGTGACCAAAGCGGCGCAAGTGCTAGAGGAGAGTGTCGAGGAGATTCTGCATCGCTTTAATGTACCCTCCAAGCGTGATATTGAAGAGCTACGCAAAAAGGTCGACCTGCTCAACCTGAAGGTCGATGCGTTGTCGCAGAAGTAGGGAGGAGACAAGGAGACGCGAGACAAGGAGACAAGGAGATCGTCTAGACGATCATGTATCCTTGTCTCCTGTCTCCTGTCTCCTGTCTCTCCACCCTCTCTCACTTTGCTACCTTTTTCTAAAACTGGTAGAGTTAAGAGATGCGTAAACTCTCCTGGTTACTCATTGCATTGGTTGTAGCACTTTATACCTCCCATCTTTGGTCAACGGCAGACTCGACCGCGGGCTATGTGGTGTGGGATGGGCTGGCGTTGGCCGTCGTGGCACTGCTCCTCTTTGCGCGCAATGCCACGACATCGGGCGTGGGCTGGCGCGCGCCGACACTGCGCTTTCCTCAGTACCAAGAACAACTGACTAAAACCGGTGGCGTCCTGCTTGGCACGGGCGCAATCTGCGCTCTCGTCGGGGCACTTTTGCCGCTGCTGCTCGACGCTCCTGTGGCGACGAGTACCGGTCTCATCTTGCGTTGGCTAGGCCTCGTACTGTTGGCAATAGTGATTGTTTGGCCACGCGTGTGGCACACCGCGGTCCGGCGCTCACTTGCAGAGGGTAACGGAACATCACCAAGTACATCGTCCCCAGATGTTGTGGCAACCGCTCCGAAAATTTCGTGGCTCTCCCTACTCCTAATTCTACTCGTCGGGGCTGGCGTGCGGCTGCTCATACTGAGCCGTCTCCCTAGCTTTTGCATGGGCACCGAGTGCGATCTCGCGCTGGCCTTAAATGGCAAGCTAGAGGCAACAATGCCACACCTGCTGTTGCCCCAGTTGCTCTTCCGCCTGACGGCAGAGGGCTTGCTGAGCATACGCCTTGGCGCTATGTTGTTGGCCATGCTGATCTTGCCCCTCTTCTACTTCTTCTTACGCCGGCTCACCGGTAATAGTACCGCATGGCTGGGCACGTTGCTGCTGGCTCTGACGCCCTGGTTTTACACGCTGGATGGTGATGCACTTCCGGTTCTCATTTTACTTCTGGGGAGTTGTGCTGGGTTGTGGCTACTCTTGGAAGCGCAGAATCGACATCAGCCACGATGGGCCCTGCTCTCTGGCGTGGCCTTTGGGCTGGCCAGTGGTGATGCACTTATACAAGTAGCCCTGCTCTTCTGGCTACTGCTGTTCGTATTGGTGACGCTCTCGCCGCGGAGTCGCCAGCATTTATCCCATGCCCTGCTGCTATTGGTGGGGTTTCTGGTCGTAGCGCCCCCATTTTTTCTCTTCTCGGCGGCTGGGTTTTCTAGCTTTGGCACAGCTGCTGCTGGTGCACTCGATGGCACTAGCTGGCTCTTTGCCCTCTTTCAAACTGGCTTGCCCACTGATTCAAGTTGGGTGGGTGTTCCATTGTTGGCGATGCCTTTGGGGGCACTGGCCATTCTGGGCTTGGGTCTCTATCTGCGGCGCATGACCGAAGCGCTCTATCTTTGGCTAGCCAGCGGTCTGCTGCTCTTTGCCCTGCTCTCGCTTGCTACCGGCAGTCGCGCAAGCATGGCGCTGCTCTTTCTATTGGCGCTGGTGACAGCAGCCTTGGCCCTCGCATCACTCTTTGCGACATTTTATGCCAGTTGGCAGGGGCTTGTACCCTTGGCCAATAGTGTCGCCGTCGTTGGCCTGATTCTGTTGATCCTGGCGGTTGGGCCCCTCTTCACGATGATCACACAAGGGCAGAATAATCGCTCAATCGACCAGATCGCCTTAGATAGTGCGATGACGGAAGCCGTTGCGACGCTGCTCGAGCAGAATCCCGACCGCACGATCTTCGCCCCCGCTTCGCTCTTGGAAACTGCCGGCACACGTCTGCGCCTTGGTGATGAGGTACTGCGCCATCTTCGGCCCCTGGCGGATCTATTGAACGCCCTCTACACCACCGATGACGCCCGCGAGAGAGTTTATCTGATTCCCGCCGCCGCACAGCCCTATGTCGATCTGCTGACACGGCTACAGCCGGGGGCAGTAGTCGATCGCCAAATCGAACCAACCAGCGGTGAATTACTCTTTACAACGATTACGGTCAGCCAAGCTGAGCAACAGGCCCGCCAAGGATTACTGGGGGTGGCTTGGGAAACGCGCGATACCGGCAATCGCAATCCATTCATGTTGCCGGCCACCGATGCGCTGATGCTACCAGGAACCGAAGTAACGTTACAGCCCCCCTATACGATGCAATGGAGCGGCGCGTTGCGCGTGGCGACGCCCGGTACCTATCGGATCGCGCTGGAGACAACGCTCTCTGATGGCACACGATCGGCAACGGCGGAAACGCAGCCACTGATCAGTTTGCAACTCGATGGTCGCTTAATTTTAGATAGTTCCCTTGGTCTGCTGGCGCAGGATGTTAGCCTCGTCAAAGGCTTTTATCAACTCTCGTTACTCTATCGCAGCCCAGCTGCCGCAGTGGGTACAGAGGAGCAGAGTGGCCCGTCACCGTTTGCGATTCGCTGGCAGCGCCCCGATGGCGTAGAAGAGATCATTCCGCGTTCGGTGCTCTATAATTTGCCCCTACCCAATTTGGGGCTGATCGGTGAATATTACTGGGGCGAATCTGCGCAGGGCGAACCCTTTGACGTGCGTAAAGATTTGGTAGTTGGGCTGGCCGCGGAACGGAGCGAACCCTACAATATCCGCTGGCGCGGGCAACTAGCCGCACCGCGTACCGGTGAATATCTGCTTGCTGCGCTTAGCGCGCCAGGTTCGCAGAGCCAACTCTATCTCGATGGCATCCAACTCTTTGATACGGCAAAGGTCGATCCCAATGGGGCTGCTGACTCATCACTGACGGCTCCAGCAAAGACCAGTGTATATGCCGAAGGAAGTATCTACCTGACGCGTGGCTGGCATGAGCTTACCGTTCACTATCTTCCCAATCCGGCGGAGCCGATCATGAGTCTCTTTTGGCAGCCTCCCGGCAGTGGCCCCACCCCCTTAGATCTCAGCTACTTGGCGCCGACGCTGACACCGTTGCTGGAGAGCGATCGGCCCTTACCCGCGGCACCGCCATTGGCCAATGGTGCCCAGGATACACCGTTTGCCCTCTCCGTCGGCACCGAATTTTGGCAGCCACAGAATCAAGTCCCACCCGGGGGGTTACCACAACTTGCCTTCGAAGCTCTCTGGCAAATCGGCAGCTGTGGCAGCGCCGATACCCAACTCGATCAGCCCCATGGCGTGGCTATCAGCGGCGTGCGTAGCCTGATCTATGTAGCGGATAGTGCCAATCGGCGCGTCGTTGAATATACAATGGCAGGGTCAGTCAACCGCATCTACACCGACCCCGATTGGCAGGAACCCGTTGCCGTTGCGTTGATTGACAATGGCTTCCCCGTGTTGCTGGATGCCGGCACCCAGTTGCTCTATGATCTAAACACGACTACCGGCGCGGTGGAACAGCGTCCTTTGCAGTCAAGCTTTTATCACCCGCGCGGGCTGGCGGTCGACCAGAATGGAAATCTACTCGTTGCCGATACGGGAGGGGGACGCGTGGTACTGTTGACACCAGCGGGGGAAGAGCTGCGAACAATTGGCGGGCAGGGCACGCAGATCGGGCGCGGCCAGCCGACGGCAGTGGCTGCCGGCAACGCTTTACTATGGGGCGTGACCGCCGAAGATGGGCGTCTCTGGCAATTGGAGAGTGGCGGCAGTCTGGTGGCAATAGAGCATACCAATACCATCAATGGGCCACAGTTGGCAGCACTGCCCGATGGAAGACTTTTGCTCACTGATCCGGCGCGCCGGCTCGTGCTCTATCTGGCAGCAACTGGGGAGCCATTGGCGCACTTTACCATGCCGATGCTCCAACTGCCGACTGGCGTTGCCGCAACGACAATAGATGATCTGCTCTATCTGGCCGTTGTCGATAGCGTGAGCTGTCAACTCTCACTCTGGCGCACCCCGTTAGCCATGTTGCCGTCGCCTTGAATTGTGATATAGTTACTCCATGACAACATCGAACAACCCAACTGCAGCGCAAGCGCCCCCTCTTGCTGCGGATACCAGACCAACCGATGCATCGCGACAAGCCGAATTTCGCAAGCTGCCGGCGGTCGATTTGCTGCTGCGAATGCCCTCGGTGGCCTTGCTGGTTGCACTTCACGGCCAAGGCCCCACGATCGCGGCCCTGCGGAGTGGATTGGCGACAGCGCGCAAAGTGATTAGCGCCGGTGCTTCTGCCCCCGATATCAATCAAGTGGTCGAAATGGCTGGCACCCTTCTAGCCGAGGAGGCGCAACCAACCTTGCGTGGCCTGATCAACGCGACGGGCGTGATCGTCCACACCAACTTGGGGCGCGCGCCATTGAGCCGAGCTGCCCTCGTGGCGATTGAGCAAGTGGCTGGTGGCTATAGCAATCTCGAATACAATTTGGTTGCTGGCGAACGGGGTAGTCGCCATGAACACACTCGCGAGCTACTCTGTGCATTGACGGGCGCGGAAGATGCGTTGGTGGTTAACAACAATGCGGCGGCGGTCTATTTTCTGCTGACAGTCTTTTGCCAGAATCGTGAAGTGATCGTTAGCCGAGGCGAATTGGTTGAGATCGGGGGGGGCTTTCGCATTCCCGATGTATTGCGGCAAAGTGGCGCGCGGCTGGTGGAAGTCGGCACGACCAACCGCACCCACCCCCAGGATTTTGTCGATGCGATTGGCGCAGAGACGGCGGCGTTGATGCGCATTCATACCAGCAATTTTAAGCAAATCGGCTTTGTTACCATGCCAACGTTGGCACAGTTGGCAACCGCAGCAAGAAAACAAGCGGGTGTGCTTCTGATCGATGACCTGGGCAGTGGCACCCTGCTAAAGACAGGCGACTATGGGATGGCCGCCGAGCCAATGGTGCAGGAGAGTATTGCCGCCGGTGCGGATCTGGTCACCTTTAGTGGCGATAAGTTGCTCGGTGGGCCACAGGCCGGGTTGATTCTTGGCCGCAAGGAACTGATCGGACGGTTACGACGTCATCCTATGGCGCGTGCATTACGGGTTGACAAGCTAACATTGGCAGCGCTCGACGCGACCTTGCGTAGCTATCGCCGAGGAACAGTAACGGCGGAGGTGCCGGTCTGGCAGATGATCAGTGCGACCCAGCTCCAATTACAGAAGCGCGCCGGCCAATGGCAAAGTTATCTGGCCAACCAAGGGATAGCCAGCGAATTGCGCCCAGGCGAAAGCGCCGTTGGGGGCGGTAGTCTACCGGGCGAAACTTTGCCGACAACCCTGCTTGCACTCTCTCACCCAGCCGCAGAGCAGATCAGCGCACAATTGCGGGCAGGGGAGCCGGCTGTTGTAGCGCGCATTCAGCAGGAGCGATTGGTATTAGATCCGCGCACTGTGCTACCTACAGAGGAAACGCTGTTGCTACAACGGTTGGTGGAGGTCTTGCATGAGCGGCACAATAATCCCTGAATCTGACAGTGGTCCTCTGGTACATCTTTCCAATGCGCAGACCGGTGCCCTGTTCGCTTCGCAGGAGTCCGGTGTGGGCGTAACCGACATAGGCGTGCCACTGCCAACGGTGCGTCCCGTGTTGCTTAAGCTTGGCGGTTCATTGATCACCGATAAGCGGCAGACCGAGGCCGTGCGTACGGATGTTTTGCAACGGTTGGCGGAAGAGATTGCCGAAAGCCGCCGCCGTGATCCAGCCTTGTCGTTAGTCATTGGACATGGGTCGGGTAGCTTTGGTCACCTTCATGCCCGCCGCTATGGCACCCGTGCCGGTGTACAGAGTGCTGCCGAATGGCTGGGCTTTGCGCGGACGGGTGATGCCGCGGCCCGGCTAAATCGTGCAGTTTTGGCTGCACTACTCGCGGCGGGCATTCCGGCGTGGAGCATTCAACCCGGGGCCATAACACGCGCACTGGATGGCACAATCAGCCGCGGTATGGCCGACAATGTAAGCGGCGCATTGGCACGGGGAGTTGTACCGGTGCTCTTTGGGGATGTTCTCTTAGACGATCACCGTGGTGGTACGATCGCTAGCACGGAAGAGATTTTTGCCTGGCTGCTGCCGTTTTTGCGCCCGCAGCTTGTCATTTTGGCCGGCGAGGTGGATGGCATTTATAGTGCCGATCCGCTGCTAGAGCCGACAGCTACCCGAATCCCATTGATTACCCCAGCTACCCTCGCTGCCATCCGCCAAGGGCTAGGGGGCAGCCATGGTGTTGATGTGACCGGTGGCATGGCTGCCAAGGTAGAGCAGGCATTGGCGATGGTTAAAACGGTGCCGCAACTTCAGGTCCTGATCTGTAGCGGGCTGATCAGTGGACAGATCGCCCAAGCACTCTTGCCGTCGCCGTTCATGGATATGGCTGGGGGCGTCGGTACGCGAATTGCGCAAAGTCGAGAAGGGTCATTGGGATCTCAGGAGGGGTGACACCGCTGCACCCAATGGGCACCCGAACCAGCGGCTGCTAGGTAGAAATCCGTTTAAACGGGTGTAGCATCTCAGGCACCTGTTTCAACAGTGCTCCGGTTGTCAACCCCTGAGCTTCGGTTGAACCGTCGAGAGGAGCGACTGACAATTATTGAAGCGTTCTTACAAACTTTCTACAGCCGGAGCGTTACACTGGTTAATTGCGGCGTAAATTCCCCGGCAGCCAAGAGGACTACGCTGGAAAACGGCTAAAACAGTAATCGCAAATCCGGTTGATGCTATGACAAATGATAGAGTGATTCTGCAAGAACATGCTACATTTGTCGTAGGAAAATGACAGCAAGTTGTCATGACAGAATGGCTGAATGCTGATAAAGTAAACACAGGTCAGACCGCTTTTAGTTTTCTTTTTACCAGCAGTTGCGCTATTTCGAACTCTCTTTGATCGCAATCAAAATGATGGGTGAAGCTTACTTATTTGCAAGAAAAAGTTGATCAATCGTATAATGGCATGGCGCGTTGGTTAGCCCGAAAGGCAAAATTTCCTAATGTCTCTATTGATTACGCTAGTTTCCTTTGCAATCGTCCTCGGTGTACTCGTCTTTATCCACGAATTGGGGCACTACTGGATGGCAAGACGCAATGGAATTGTTGTAGAAGAGTTTGGCATGGGGTATCCGCCCCGTGCGATCAAGCTCTTTACCTATGATGGCACGGATTTCACCATTAATTGGATTCCTTTTGGTGGTTTTGCACGGATGAAGGGCGAAGATGGCGGTGATATGTCGCCAGGGTCGTTTAATGGTGCCAGCCGAGGTGCACGGGCTGCGACCTTGGTTGCCGGGCCGATTATGAACGCGCTGCTGGCAATTTTGCTCTTTGCGGCAAGCTTTATGGCTGGCTTTCCTGCCTCTGTCTCCTACCCGCAGCTTACTGCCGTCGCACCAGATTCCGTGGCGGCCCAATTGGGGTTACAGCCAGGGGATATTTTGTTTGAGGCCAATGGGGAAGCGACCCAGGTTAGTTTTGATCCCGGCCTACGCTATGCTGTTTGGCAGGCTACCGATGCCAATGCCGCAACCACACTAACAGTAGTACGCGGCAAGGAAATGGTTCAAGTGCCGGTGGCCAGTCAAGCAATGGTTGCTGAGTTGTTGGCAGCGATTACCTATCGCCCCGTGATTGACACCCAAATTTTGGATATCTTTAAAGGAAGCCCCGCCGAGCAAAGTGGTCTGCAGCCTGGGGATTTGGTTTATACCATCAATGGTGAAGTTGTAACCTACGACAATTCACTCGTTGATATTGTGGGTAAACATTTGGGCCAAGAGATGATGATGACCGTCTATCGCGATGGACAATGGGTTGATCTCGCTATGATCCCCCGTGTCACGCCGCCACAGGGTGAAGGTGCCTTAGGCGTCAAGATTGGTTCACAGACAGAGTTGGCTTTTCTGCCGTTTCTTCAATCGCTCTGGCAAGGCGTCGTTTCAACGGCCCAATATATTATGTTGGTCGTACAGCTACCGTTCATGTTGATTGCTGGTCAACTTTCGCCCGCCGATGCACAACTTTCTGGGCCGATTGGGATTGCAAGAATGATTGGTGGTGCCGCACAAGCAACTATTGATACAGGGCTTTGGTTCCCGATTTGGCGCCTCTCCGCAGTCTTGAGCGCGGCGTTGGCCATTACGAATATGTTACCCTTCCCCGCACTCGATGGCGGTCGTCTACTCTTTATCTTGATTGAAACGTTGCGTGGCCGCCGTATCAACCCAGAACGCGAAGGGCTCGTGCATATGGTCGGTTTCATGCTCCTGCTAGGGTTGATGTTTTATATCACCGTACAGGATCTCCGTACCGGCACGATGTCCATTGATTGGCACTCCCTCTTAGGGCGATAACGTTCTATTCAACGCTCCCGCGCCGTTAGCCGTGTATACTATTTTGCTCCTCTACAAAGTTTGCAAACACAATAATTTACCTCTGGTGAACTCATTGGTTTGCAAACTTTGTAGAGGAGTATGTTTCTCTGTGCACCCTTTGCAATGCGGGGGCGCTTTGTTGTGTTGCGCATCCGTGACATAACCTTGGGTGAAATTGACGCAGGAGAAAAGACTTCATGGATCGTCAACCGTCTCAACAGAACCACATTCCTGATCAGGGTAAGAGTACCCGTTCTCATGATACCCGTTCTCATGACACCCGTTCTCACTCGGGGCAACCTTCCCATGACTCTACCGCAGAGGAATTGGCCAGGGAGTCGTTGACAGAGCCATTGCCAACGACAGAACGGCCGCGAGAACGGAGCAATTCTCCGTTGCTTCAGCCACGGGCACGCACGGCACCGCTACCCAGTAGCACGGCGCTCGTGACACAGAAACATGCTGCGCCCACGCAACAATGTCCCTCTTGTGGTGCGATACAACCGACCTCTACTTCGATCTGCATGGCCTGTGGCACCTTTCTACCGGCAAAATCAGAGCGGATTCGCTGTCGTCGTTGTGGCACACAGGCATCGGCTAATCTGCGCCTCTGCCCCGGCTGTGGTCGTGAATTGCAAGCTGCCCCATCGCGTTCGCTGAGTTGGCTCGGTCCCCTCATTCTTGTTTTGCTTTTTGTGATCGTAATCCAACAGTTTGCTGGTCTGCGCGCACTCAATTGGTCGAGAGTACAGGTGGCGTCTGGATGGCAATGGATTACGGAAATGGGGGAACGGCTCGATCCGCAGATTACGATTAAGAGTGTCCCCGTCGAAGCGTCGACCGTCACATCCGAACCTATTGTCGAAAACCTGTCCGATGTGAACGCGCTTGCACGGTTGGTGACAGAACCGCTCTTGGCCGTGAATAATGATTCAGCGACAGATAACGGGTCACAGGGTTTAGGTGAGCAGGGCTTAGCTGCGCAGGGATTAGGACAGATGGGGATTCTCAGTGATACCGTTGCATCTGATCTGCTAGCGACTGCTGATTCCGCCGGTGCCGATTTAACAAATGAAGGTGCAACGGCAATCGTCTTAAAAAATGGCCCAAGCCAGCTTGTGATTGAGCCATCACCAACAAGTGTGCCGACCACTCTTCCGACCATTCTTCCGACCACCGTACCAACAGAGCGAGTCGTTGAGACACCGACATCAACAGTAGAACCAACAGCCGTGGCTACGGCAACCTCATCGGCAACGAGTGCGCCATCGCCAACTGCTACAGCGAAAAAGGCGCTAACCCTAGAGGCAACAGCAACCGCGGCTAGCGATTCGGCATCTGGCGAACCATTGGTGCAGATCAACGGAACGGCAACGCGTGTTGAGGCGCTTGTCGCTACGAATACGCCAGCGGCGACCGCTACTTCAGCGGCAACCGTTACCCCAGTGGCGACCGCTACCCCAGTGGCGACCGCTACCCAGTTAACGGCAACCGGTACCTTGAATAAAGGGGTGGCAAAACCAGCGCCGTCTGAAGCAGAACAGCCGGTCATTGCGTCAATTTTGCAGCCGACACCGACTGCCCAGCCGTCAGCTACAGCGGCACCGACGGCTACCGCGGTGCCTGCAACGGCCACGGCGACAGCCGCGGTTACAACGTATAAGGTACAAGCCGGCGATACACCGTTGGCAATTGCTGGGCGTTTTGATATTGGTCTCGACGAACTCTTTGCCGCTAATGGATTGAGCGCCGCCGATGCACGTCGGCTACGCGTGGGGCAGGAGTTGATTATTCCTGTGCTGGGGCAGGCAGTCCCGCCGACGGCCACTGCGACCCCAACGACAAGCGCACCCTCCGCGGCGAGCACAGTGGCGGCCACAGTGGCGGCTACAGCGACGACTGCGACGACTGCGCCAACGGCAGATCTCGCGTCTGCGTCAACCATCCGGCTTGACGCACCACAGTTGCGTAGCCCAGAGAATGGCGCTTCGCTTAGTTGTGGCGGTAGCAACTCGTTGATTTGGTTGCCGGTAAGCTACATGCGCGAGGGCGACCGCTATCTCTTGCATCTTGGCTTCCTTAGTGGCTATAATACAGACGGCTCAGAAAGTATTGTTTGGGTATTAGAACAGTTGCAACCTGCCAATGCAACAATTTGGAGTATGGATGAAGGGCTATGCGGTCTGTCGCCGCAAAATTTTGGCCGCCAATGGCGTTGGTATGTCGAAGTGGTGGAGCCAACGGATGCAGCTAAGACCCCGGTTAGTTTGCCCAGTGCAATTTGGGGATTTAGTTGGAATTGATCTGCGGCGACAGTAGCCGGGGGAAGCAGTAGCCGGGGGAAGCAGTAGCCGGGGGAAACAGTAGCCGGGGGAAACAGTAGCCGGGGGAAGCAGTAGCCGGGGGAAACAGTAGCCAGGAAAGCAGTAGCTGGGGGAAATTGGCTGGGAAAAATGGCCGAGGTAAAATGAACCAATTTAGAGAACCACAAAGTGATCAGGATTATTATTCGACGTTTCTTCGATTGCCCGATGAGGTAGAAAACGAAGAGGCCGTCATTGCGCCGCGCTTTTCGGTGCAGGAGCTTTTAGACCATTTGATCCAGCAGACGGAGACGATTGTCGCCCGTGATCTCTTTATCTTTTCTGATCTAACCGTGCAAGATGCGGAATTGGTCCGCCAGGAGTGGGGGTTGATCCCCGTTGAACAGCGACGACAGCTCTTGCAATCGCTGGTTGATGTGGCAGAATCGGATATTGAATGGCATTTGGGGCGCTTGCTGCGGATTGCACTGGAAGATTCCGACGAATTCATTCGTGCGATTGCGATTGAAGGGCTTTGGGAAGAGACGAGTACCGATCTCGTCGGTCCGTTCGTTCAGATTTTACACAATGATGGTGCGCAGGCTGTGCGGGCCGCCGCCGCCGCCGCCTTGGGTGCCTATGTACTTGCCGGGGAATTGGATGAGCTGGACGCTGCCTATGCGATGCGTGTCGAGGAGGCTTTGCTGGCGGTCTTACGCAACCCTGAGGAAGATATGGATGTACAATGTCGTGCCTTGGAAAGTATTGCTTACTCCGGGGAAACTGGCGTCCGTCAACTGATTGAAGATGCCTATTATGCTGCCGATGAAGGGACGCGTGTCAGTTCGTTGGTTGCAATGGGGCGTAGTGCCGATACGCGCTGGCGCGGTTTGGTGCGTGCCGAGTTGCAAAATCCGTCCACACAGATGCGCGTCGAAGCCGCCCGTGCCTGTGGTGAGCTAGAGGTTCAACAGGCGGAGCGCGAGTTAATGGAGCTGTTGAATGATGATCAGCAGATGGTGCGGCTGGCCGCGATCTATGCACTTGGGCGCATTGGCGGCCGCCGTGTGCAAGAGCGATTGCGTGCGCTAGCACAAAGTGACGATTCGATCGAAGCAGAAGCTGCCGATCTGGCGCTGGAAGAGATGCTCTTCTTTGAGAATGATGAAGATATCGATCTCCTGGAAGAGGACGAGGACGAAGAGGAGAGTTGGGATGTCGATCCTTGGGACACCTTCGACGAATTGGAAGATGATGACTTTGGCACTTATGAGGATGATTAATGTGTAAAAAGCAATGAATCTGAAGTTAAGGCGTCTGGTACGCACAAACAGCTCTGAACAATACGCACTCTTTGATCTAGACCAGCTTGATAGTGCCGATCAGCCATTGACCATTGGCAAGGTTGATCTGCACTACACGGGTGAGGGTGTATACGGAACACTGTTGTTGTGGGATGAGGCAACACGCCAGATGCGCCCGATGCAACGGCGTGATTTTGTGAATGCCATTTTGGATGAGATTACACAGCCGATGGGGGTGCCCAACGAATATGTGGTTGAATTTTTCATGCCTATGCTGGATCAGTATGAACTCTTTCACAATGTTGGGCCCGACGAGGACGAACTGGATCTGATTGATGAAGACGAGGTGCCACGTCAGCGTGAAGTACCCCCAGGGCGCGAAGGTAATCGGGGGCGCGAAGTACCCCGGGAAATCGGTAGAGTAACCAGACAAAGCAGCCGCGAAAATGGGTAAATAGCCGACCTAGTTCATGTTTATTTTTCAAAAATTGCTACCAATCTTTATCCAAACGCTCTTGCCCGTCTTTCTGGTAGCAGCCGCCGGCTACGGATTGGCAAGCCGATTGGAGATCGACAGCAAATCGATCGGGCGTCTGCTCTTTTACCTGGCTACGCCATCGCTGGTCTTTCGCAGTCTCTATCAGTCACAATTGGATTTTGCGATATTGCAGCAGGTCGCTGTGGTGGCTGTAAGTGTCGGTATCCTCTCGGGGCTGTTTGGTTGGTTCGTTAGCCGAGGAGAGCGTCGACAACGGCGTGCCGCTTTGATTTTGACTAGCGCCGTCAGTAATAATGGCAATATGGGGATCCCAATCTCCTTCTTTGCTTTTGGTGAGATTGGGCTGGCGTTGGGCTCAATTTACTATGTGGTCACATCGTTTTTGAGCAATACCTTGGGTGTCATTATTGCATCTTCCGGCCGGACGACAGTTGCTTCCGCTTTGAGCCAGAGTTTGCGGGTACCGGTGCTTTATGCGGCAACCGCCGGTCTGCTGCTCAATTTATGCCAGAGCGAACTCCCCCAACCACTCTTCCGTACAATTGATCTGTTGGCCAATGCCGCGATTCCTGGGATGTTAATTCTGCTGGGGATTCAGTTGCGCAAAGCCCCACTAACCCGGATCCCCGCGGTGATCCTGCGTAGCACTGCTGTACGGCTGCTGATCGGCCCGGTACTCGCCTGGTTGCTTTGCTGGTTTTTGTCGATTGACGGTGTTGAGCGCAATGTGCTCATCTTGCAGGCAGGAATGCCCACTGCGGTCATGGCCGCAGTCCTATCGACCGAGTATGATACAGAACCTGAATTGGTAGCAACGGTGATCCTGGTCTCCACGCTGATTAGTATGGTTACCCTATCTGTTCTGCTCTGGCTAATTTTGTAGGCTCATCTGTGGAAAAGTGTGCAAACCGATGATTTCACTTCTGGGGAATTATCGTGTTTTCACCGGGTGCCCATTGGGCGCGGCTGATGAGCGATTTTGTAGGGATATGTATGCCAAATTTTGAAGAATCCAACGAGTTCCAACAACAGTTGAATGAAAGTGCGTATTTGCTTCGCCAAAATCGACCGCAAGAAGCCGCGCAACTCCTAGAGCCGCTCTATGAACAAGCCCCAAGCCACCCCGATGTGGCTATCAATCTGGGGGGAGCCTATATTTTGCAGCGCAAGTGGAATCTAGCCGTAAAAGTGTTGGGCAAAGCAGCAGTCGCCAACCCCGACAATGCAATGCTTTGGACCAATCTGGGAGCAGCCGAATTGGGTAATATTCAGACCGCCGGCCCCAAGCAACAGGAACGGGCGATTCGTGCCTACGAGCGTGCCCTGCACGCCGATCCCACCGCGCCTAATGTTCATTATCATTTGGGGCTCATCTACAAAGATCGCAACGAATTGGTGCGTGCGAGTGCCTTTTTTCAACGAGCATTGGAAGTCAACGCCGCCGATCAAGATGCCCGGTATTGGCTTGATCAACTGGGCAAATTAATTGCAAAGGAACAAGCAGAACGACGCCAGGCTGAGGCGAGCCCCTTACCTTGGGTAGAGGGCGATGAGCCGGATAACGCGGATCTACGCAATAAGTCGGGCAGCAATGGATTGGATGAAGACGATGCCGGAGACGGCGGAGTGGAGCGATGAGTTCCAAGGGTACAACTTCTCTGGGAGCAGATGAGACGATCGGTGTTGCGGCACCCTGGGGCAGCACATTGCGTGGGCGCTGGCAAGAGTCGCCAGAGCGGTTTGCCTGGTTTGTGATCCTCATTAGCTTTGCCATCTTCGTGACACTGCTGATTGCTGTTCCCATGAGCATCAATTATACCATTCGCTATCTACCAGCACAGCAGACCGCACGTTTTATTCCAGCAGATAATAGCGTCTTTTTGTTGACACTCCCCAAATCTACCGAAAAGATCGCCATCACCGCGGAGCGCAAAATTGGTGAAGGGGATATCATCGAAGCGTCCAGCGATGCAGCTCAGGCCATCTTGAACTTGGTCAACGATGAAGAACCGTTGGCAGATCAGGTGGTCGGTAGTTTGCACATCTATGCCGGAACGCGGCTGGAGATTTTGCGGCTGAGCCGCCCCTTTTTTGAGAGCTGGAGCAGTGAGCCCTATCATGTTTCTTTGCGGCTGGATAGCGGTCAGGCGCGCGTCTTTACCAACAGTGGCAATGCTCGCCCACTTTCGGTGGCGTTGGAAACCCCCCATGGTACCGTACAACTTTCCTCGGGCAGCTATCAGATTTCGGTTGAAGCAGCGCGCACGGATGTTATTGTCATCGACGGGCAGGCGCAGCTTTTTCACTCCAAAGAGCAGATGAGTACGGTGAGCGCCGGGCAACGGGCCTGGATGAACGCCGATACACTGCTAGAGAAGGTCGCCTCGGCCACCCAAACGTTGATCAGCAATGGCGACTTTATGCCGCCGGCACTCGATGATTGGACGCCAAGCAAAGAGGCAGAACCCAATGTTGTATTGGGCAATGTCTATTTTCAGGAGCGCGAAGGGCGACGTATCGCCTATTTCATTCGGCAAGATGTTGAAAATCAGCATAATGAAGTGGCGATTAGCCAGCCGATCGATAAGCGGGTGGACATTTATAATAGTCTTGTTTTGCAGATGGATGTCAATATTCTCTTTCAAAATTTGACGGGTGCCGGCTATCTGAGCACAGAGTTCCCGCTGCGGGTTGAGATTAATTATACGGATCAATATGGCAAGGATCTAAATTGGGGCTACGGCTTCTACTATCGTTCCCCGGAGCCACCAAGCCAGATAGACATCAGTGAAAGTGTGGGATATCAGGTGCCGCAAGCACAGTGGTACACCTATCGTTCCCCCAATCTGCTCGCCCTGCTCGATCAGCAAGGGACCCGCCCGAGCCGTATTAATAGTATTCGGATCTATGCCAGTGGTTGGAATTACCAGAGCATGGTCAGCCAGGTCTACCTCTATGCCGATTAGGCCGCTTTCCCATGATTCCTTGCGCAACTGATCGGTCGACTAGAGGGCACCGACTTTGGTTAGGGGCCATATTGCTGCTCTATTTGAGCCTCACCGGCTATCAACTGGGGTTGCCTGGCCTGCATTACGACGAAGCACGCGAGGCCGGCGTGAACGCGATGGAGATCGTTACGGGCGCGCCCGTGACCCTCTTTCGTAACACGGGGTTGACGCTCTTCGGTCGCTCTTGGCCTTTGATGGTGCAGGATTATATTGGTGCACTTAATGTCTATTTGGCTCTACCATTGCTTTGGTTCACCGGCATTGGCGTGCCGAATCTACGCATTGTTGCAATTCTCACCGGCGCGGTTACGCTGCTATTGGTGGAGCGTACCGTCACCGAATGGCTTGCCTTTGTAGCACAATCGACTGGCTCTCCTCTTCTCGCCAAACTACCACTCACGCGTATCGGGCTGATCGCCATCACGTTGCTGGCCGCTTCGCCGAGCTTTGTCTTTTGGAGCCGTCAGGGTCTCTTTGTTACGAATCTAACAGAACCTCTAGTCTTTGCCTGTCTTTGGCAAGGCTTGCGCTGGTTGCGTACGGGCCGCGCGTGGCCACTGTTGGCTGCCGCCCTATGGGGGGGGCTTAGCCTTTATGCCAAGTTGCTGGCGATCTGGATTATCGGACCCTTTGTGCTCCTTGCCGGTGGCTGGTGGCTCTGGCGCGGCAGGGTCAGTAACCGATTATCGATTAGCATGCCCCTCTTCTTTGCTACACTCCTTCTCTTTCTCTTCCCACTCGCACCACTGCTCTGGTTTAACATAGAGAGCAGTGGTACGATGCGTGCCGTTACGGCCAATCTCAGCACAAGCTACTACGGGGTCAACAACCTGGCCATTTGGCCCAATCTATGGATCCGGCTGACAGAGGCATGGCAGATGATCGTTGGCGATCAATTCTGGTACTTGGGGGGGCTGTATAGCAATCCGTTAGCTGGCTGGGCAACGGTCCTATTGCTGGCAGCATCGGTCTTGCTAATTGGCTGCGGGCGAAGGTCAGAACGTACGTTGCTGCTTGGACCACTGCTCCTACTGCTCCTCACCTTTCTGGCGAGCCTCTTTACGCTCAGCGATCTCTTTGTGACACACTATGCGTTGCTCCAGCCCTTGGCCATTGCCGTGACAACGATGGCTTTACACGCGTGCTTTTTTCGACCAGTGGCGTCTGTGTTGCCATTCGTTCAACAACGGTGGGGCCACTTCTGGCCAAAGTTTGGCTATCTACTCGTTTTACTCTGGCTGCTTTGTGACATCACAGCTAGCGTGCGTTATCACCGTGCCCTTAGCCAAAGTGGCGGCTTGGCCGACCATTCTGATGCAAGTTACCATCTGGCCTACTATTTACAGTACAATGGCTTGGGAGCCCCGATTGCCCTGGATTGGGGGCTTGATGCCTCAGTGCGCTATCTCAGCCAGGGGACCGTAACGCCGATTGAGCTTTTTGGCTATACATCGCCGCAAGAGCCCGATGCACAATTTGCCGATCGGCTACGCCCTTTTCTCGCCAATCCCACCAATATTTACCTGTTTCATGCCCCTGGTGCCACGGTCTTTCAAGGGCGACGAGCGATCTTTGACCAACTCGTGGCTGAGCAGCAACAGGCGGCACTATTGGAGGTCAGCTTTACCCAGCGCGATGGTACGCCGCTCTATGAACTGTGGCGCGTCCACGAGGCTAAGGAGGAGAGTGAGACGGAAGACGGTAAGACAGTAGGACAGTAGGAAGGTCACTACCCTACTGTCTTACCGTCTTCCGTTAGTGTATCAGTGTCCTGTTGTACTAGAGTCTGTTGACATTTGCCAAAACGACCAATAAATTGGCCGACTAACCCCGAAAAGCCGCCTCAGCGGCTACATACCTAGCCGCTGAGGCGGCTTTTCGGTATTATACTGAAATCAGTTTGAGAAGCGGACTTTTCGCAAAAGAACAAGGTGGCGAATGGGTCACCCCTGCCCCCACCTCCGTGAGGGTAAACTCTGGCAGGGGTCCATTCGACAGAAGATGGATTCCGGCCTTCGCCGG
>DAOUCA010000150.1:0-5765 GCA_034432375.1 Caldilineaceae bacterium | reverse complement strand
CTGCCCCCACCTCCGTGAGGGTAAACTCTGGCAGGGGTCCATTCGACAGAAGATGGATTCCGGCCTTCGCCGGAATGACATTCGAGGCTAATTTGTTGACAATAGAAACGCCGCTTCTCATTCTGACACGAGTATAGCAGCGGGTTTCAACCCTGCAAAATTGAAATGTCAACAGAACCTAGATGGGTCTACATTGGCCTACAATTGTGGTATACTGGGACAGTACTGCAATGACAATTCGTCAGGAGATAGCAACCAATGGCACAAATTCCCCTTCCCGACAGGTTACTTGCCCGTCTACGCCAAACGGCACACCAAGATGGGCTGAGCTTACCGCTGCTCTTTGAGCAGATGCTCGATACATACTTGCGCAGTCGACGGCAAAGTAACCCTGAAAATGGAGCAGATCTCATCGAGGATCCACAAGCCTCGGAGAGGTCTGATCCAATGGAACGCAAGATCGCAGCATTCCAACAGATCCACGCTTCGCTGTTGAAGCGTTACCGAGGTGAATATGTCGCTATCTATCAAGGGCAACTCGTCGACCACGACAATGACAAAGTTGCCTTGTTAGAACGCATCGAGCAAACGTATCCCAATAAGTTTGTACTGATGCGGCCGGTGCAAGAACAACCTGAGCGTGAGTTCTATTTCCGCTCTCCTCGTTATATCGAGCGCGTTTGATGGCTATTTCATTCGAATACGATTTAACGTATCCGGGACCTACCTTTCCCATTGCGCGAGTCATGATAGCTGGACGTAATGGGACAACTGTTACCCATGCAGCCTTTCTTGATACTGGTGCGGATGCAACGGTTATTCCATTTTCCATTCTCAAACAGGTTAATGCCCGAAGATTAGACCGTGCATTTGCCAGAAACATGGATGGGTCTCGCTATGAAATCATGCTCTATGCTGTGAAGGTGACGATTGGAAGCTATCCCATTGACGGAATCGAGGCCATAGCAAATGACAAAACCTCTGAAATTATCCTGAGCCGGGATGCGTTAAATCAACTGGTAGTCACATTGAATGGTCTTGCAGAAACAACCTATATTGAGCACTAGTCACTCCTGCCACCAGCCTTCTGTCAACCCCTTCTGGCGCATCTCTTCCAGCCCTTCAAGAAACCTTGTAGCATCGGTGTCGTCGCGGAAGTAGCGTTGAAGTGCCAACTCTGCACTTCCCCACGCTTGCTGTGGCAGCGCGAGCACAAAAGGCGAAAAGAGGTTGGGCGCATCTTTGGTCAGTGCAATCCCCTGTTTGACTGTCGCCGATAAGAGATCACCGTCAACATCGCTGCGCGCCGGTGCCCACAGGGTTGATGTACCCAACTGTTGCGCCATCACCTGCTGTCCCTCCACCGATCCCATGTAGCGCAAAAAGGCCAATGTCGCCTGCGGGTTGGCACCGCTGCGTGGGGCCATGTAGCCGAGCGTTGTCACAATCTCTGCCGGGGCCACATTGGGGTTCATCGTCGGGAAGGGGAAAAAATCGAGTTCTCCCATGAATACATCCGGCACATCGGTCATCCAAAAGGGACCAGTCAGGATCATCACACTCTTTTGCCGCCCCAACATGCCTTTATCGCCGCGCACAATGTTGTGAATCGCATCGAGTGAACCGACCAACTCGGGTCGTTCGAGAAAATAACCGTTGGCAAAGAGTGTCCCCCAAGCGTCCATCACCGATTGCACACGAGCATCGCTATACGGCAACTGCCCCGCCAACAGCGCCTGGTGCACATCTGCGCCATTGAGCCGCAGATCGAGATAGTCAAACCAGAGCATTGTCATCCACGTATCCTGGCCGCTCAGCGAGAGCGGAATTTCGCCATTGGCTTTCAATAGATCGCAGATTTGGATAAATTCATCCCAAGTGGCGGGCGGTTGCAGGCCATATTGATCAAAAATAGCACGGTTGTAGTAGATGCCACTCCAGCCAAAGGCCACCGGCAAATAATATTGTTTGCCCTCATAGGCGCTCAACTGCTGAAACCCTGGCGGAAAGGCATCATTTAACCCCGTCTCGGACCACAACTCGGAGAGATCGAGCACCTGCCCGCTTTGGGCCGCCTCGCGCAGAAAACTGTAGGCCCCACTGGTCATGAGATCGGGCGCAGGGGAAGTACTCATTGCCTGTTGTGGCGACTGGTTAAAGCGACGCTGATCAAAGGTGATATTGGGCTCCTGCTGTTGGAATTGCTCGATCGCATAGCCCTCGGCTTTTTCCCACGCCTGTCCGATATCAAACGAAAGCAGGGTCAACGTCACCGGCTCGCTCACGGCAGGGGTCGGTTCATCGCTGCCACCACAGCTAGAGATGATGATTGATAGAAAAAAGAGCAAGCTGATCGTACCAACCCAGCCCTTCTGTCGTTTATACCACATAATCGCACCTTTTCTTGCTTACTCATTGCGAATGGCCGGCAAATAAACCAAACTGCCAGCAACACGCATCGTGGAGGAGAGGGCTACCGCGCCCGCCACTTCAATCTGATAATCCTCTGCCGGCAGCGATGGCAGATCGACCGTAATTGACCACGGGCTCTCGGCCTGTCCACAGACTATATCCAATGGTGGTAGCGCCGTTGTAATGAGAATCGTCGTTTCACTGATGTTGTGAGATACATAATAGGGAACACACCCATCAGACCAGATACCATCGACGATAATCTGTACTGGTTCGTTGACGATTGGCATTTTGGGTGCAACGTTAATTTTCGCAGGCTCGGCGGGTATGCCTGCTGCATAGCTATGGCCGCTACGAAGCAGCAGGGTGACCAACAGCAATGCGGCCAGCAAGCCACTGGTGGCAAATCGTTCTCCTTGATCCATTCCCCCTCCCTTACTCTCTGCACACATGCTTACTATCCAGGGTCGACAACGCCGACTGCCCTATCCCTCCTCCGGCCAGGCGTACTGTGGCTGCCACCCCAAAATATCCTTTGCCCGTTGATTGCTCACCAACGCCTGCCGCGGATTGGCATCGTACTCCACCCCACCGTGCCACGGCACATCGGGATGCACCGCCTGTGCCGCTTCTCTGCTAGGTAACTCGGTATTGATCTCATCGGCACAGAGAAGAATGGTCACATGGCCGGGATCGGGGCAGGTGAGCCCCAACACCGCCGCACGTGCCACATCGCGCACATCGCAAAAGGCACCATATTCCCAACGCGCTTTCCAATCGAAGTCTGCGTTCTGTGCCCGCCATTCTTTGATTCTGGCATACATCTCTGGCGAAGAGACCCACGGCGGACGCAAACAGATGGTGCTGATCCCGGTGCGCTCGGTAAAGTAGCGACACATATCTTCGACCAACCGCTTGGAGAGACCATAGGCGCTCATGGGCTGTGGCGGATATTCATCGTCGATCGGGAGATAATCCGGCTTCCGTAACCCCATAAAGACACCCAGTGCATTGACACTGCTAAAATAGATCACCCGCTGCATTCCCTCTGCTTCAGCAGCTTGCAGCAGATGCCACGATCCCATAACACTTACGCGCATCGTCTCGTCGGCATCATCAGCGGCTCCACCCAATAACGAAGCAAGGTGGATTGCCATGTCGCAGCCTTTGGCCGCCGCCCGCACCGCGGCCCCATCCAACATATCCTGCCCGTCCGCCCGATCATAGCCGACGACTGTGTGCCCTTCCGCCTCCAATTGACGCGTAATTTCCGAACCAATGCGGCCACGATGGCCGGTAACAAAGACATTCATAAACTGTTCTTTCTAAAGCTTAGCGTAACGATTCGGCCACCCCCCTCAGCCTCCCCGCGAGCAAGGGAGGAGCAGTCACCCTTCCTTCGGGTGCCTTTTTGGGCGCGGGGAAGGGCCGGGGTGGGATTAATAGTTACGGATAAAGTTATATCGCACTACTGTTAGACAGCTATACTTTAACCGAAATTGGCACTGTTGCAAAGCGCAGCGTGGGCAATAGTACGTACTTTCGACCGACAAATTCTTAAAGGTGACGGTCACTGCCCAAATCTACGCACACTTATGCGCTTTTTTGTGAACAGTGACCGTCACCTAATCGACAAAGCAAATAGAGATGGCACGATCACGAGGCGTAGGGGCACACCCTTGCGGTTGCCCACGCGTTGGTACAAGCGGGGCACCGGCAAGCGGCGGTTACCTTCTAGGTGCCCACAATGGTGCCACTTTGATTTGGCTTGTCTCTTAGCTCCCAAAATAACGCCTACGCTTCTCGTCGATCCAACAGCCCCACGCGATCCACACGCAACAGCAACGTCGCTACAACAATGATGAGGCCAATCAGCGCAAAGCCATACCGCAGATCAATATCGGCCAGCCAACCAACTAAAAGCGCGAGCAGCGCCACATAAAAACTTGTGCAGAGACTCAGCAGGGAGAGCACGGTGGCGCGCTGTTGGGGCGCAATCAACGCATTTTGATAGGCGGAGAGCAAGGGGTTTTTGAGGGTGGCCGAGCCATAGGTAAGCACGAAAAAGAGGAAAATCAGTGGAACAGCAGTCACGAGGGCAAAGAGCAGATAACAGAACCCCGGCAGGATTGTCACCACCCACAATCCCAGCCGCGGTCCCAACCACGCTTCGACTTTGTATACATAGCGCTCACCCAGCGCAGCCAATAATGCACCAATCGCAAAAGCCCAGCCCATGCCAAAGGCAGGAATCCCCGCCTGGCTAAAGTACGGCTGATAGAGGCCAACGAGGATCATTGAGAAGGTGGCGGTAAAGATGGCAATGAGCAGCAACCACTGCAAACGCCGATTGGTGCGTAGTTGGACTACGCCCTCGCGCAGAAGCTGTAAAGAAGATTGTTCAACATGACGATAGGGCTTTGCCGGTTCATGCAGCGTAAAGGCAACCAGTAGCGCCACCCCCACGCTACACGCAGTCAGCAAAACGACAAAGAGAAAGCGTCTCAACGTATAAACCGGCAGGAGAAAGCTGCCGGCAATCGGAGCCAGAAAGAAGGCCAGTTGATAGGCAAAGCCGACAAACCCCATCGCCCGTTTCATCGCCGCATCACGCACTCGCGCATCTTCTGGATCCACAGGCAACGTATCATAGATCAGCGCTTCGACCGCGCCGGAGCTAAAGGCAAAGCCCACCCCAGCAATCACCGCGATGCCTGCAAAAGCCCAATAGTCACGGGAGAAGAGATAGAGCACTTCGCCAATTACCTGCAGTGCCATAGCCAGCACAATCGACCACTTGCGCCCAATCCTGTCGGCAATCAGGCCGGTCGGCACTTCCGCAAGGAAGATCGTGCCAATGATGATGGCACTGATCGAATTGACTTGAAAGAGGGTCAGCCCGCGTTCTTGCAGATAGAGCGTCCCCACGTGGCTATAGAAATAGAGGCTGGAAAAGAAGGTGAGCGCCGCGATTTTGTGGACGTTGGTCAGACGCGACAGGCCAAGTGAAGCAAACATGGTAGGGTCCTATGTGGTTGATTGGCAGTTTGTTATTAACAGGATTCGCGCACCACCGATCGTCTGGCCGCAAACTTTCGTTGCCAGACGATCGGTGGTGCGCTAGTTTTCTATAACTGCCTATCGACCCGCCACTTGTTTCACCTCACAAGTTTGTGGATTTGTAATGACTAAACTGGCCCCACCTTGATACTGGGGCTTACTTTTACCCATATCTTTGTGGGCCGGTGGTAGGGTCGCGTTCCGGGGACGGCACAGATGCGCTCTGGTAACGCATCAACGCGTGTGCCGTCCCCGGAACGCCACTCTCGCCGCACACTTGTGGGTAATGGTAA